>NZ_JAFCWA010000004.1:0-483057 GCF_049897325.1 Janthinobacterium sp. DSP2-3-3
CGCGAGGCACTGGCCGACGCGATGGCAACGGGCCGCAATCAGATCTTCCTGTCCGCTTCCAAGAGCCAGGCGCACGTCTTCAAGCAATACATCGTGCAATTCGCGCGCGAGGCGGCCGGCATCGAGCTGACGGGCGACCCTATCGTGCTGCCGAACGGCGCGCACCTGTACTTCCTGGGCACCAATGCGCGCACGGCGCAGGGTTACCACGGCAATTTCTACTTTGATGAATTCTTCTGGACGCAGAATTTCCAGGAGTTGAACAAGGTGGCCTCGGGCATGGCCATCCACAAGAAGTGGCGCAAAACCTACTTTTCAACGCCATCCTCGACCACGCATCAGGCCTATCCGTTCTGGACGGGCGAGCTGTTCAACAAGCGCCGCGCCAAGGCCGACCAGGTGAATATCGACGTGAGCCACGGCCGCCTGTCGTCGGGCTTTACTGGCGAAGACAAAATCTGGCGCCAGATCGTCACCATCCTGGACGCCGAGCGCGGCGGCTGCAACCTGTTCGACATCGACGAGCTGCGCAACTTCGAATACAGCCCCGACCAGTTCGACAACCTGCTGATGTGCAATTTTATTGACGACTCGGCCTCGGTCTTTCCCCTGGCCGAGCTGCAGCGTTGCATGGTCGATTCCTGGGTGGAGTGGGACGACTACAAGCCCTTGCTGGGCCTGCGCCCGTTCGGCAACCGGCCCGTGTGGATCGGCTACGACCCGGCCTTGAACGGCGACAGCGCCGGCTGCGTGGTGCTGGCGCCGCCCATGACGGCCGGCGGCAAGTTCCGCATCCTGGAGCGCCACCAGTGGCGCGGGCAGAGTTTCGAAGATCACGCCGACGCCATCCGCCAGATGACCCAGCGCTACAACGTCGAATACATCGGCATCGATACCACGGGCATGGGCATCGGAGTGCTGCCGATCGTGCGCGGCTTCTTCCCGGCCGTCACGCCCCTCAACTACTCGCCCGAAGTCAAAACCCGCATGGTTTTGAAGGCCAAAAACATCATCAGCAAGGGCCGGCTGGAATTCGACGCCGGCTGGACGGACATCGCGCAATCGTTCATGGCGATCCACAAGACCCTTACCCCCAGCGGGCGGCACGTGACCTATGTCGCCGGCCGCAGCGATGAAACCGGCCACGCCGACCTGGCGTGGGCCTGCATGCACGCCCTCGATCACGAGCCCTTCGAAGGCACCACCGACAACCACCACTCTTTCATGGAGATTTATTCTTGAGCAAAGCACGACACTTGCGCGCGCGCGGCCAGCAGGCCCAAGGCGCGCCATCAACAGCGGCCACGGCGCCGGCCGCCGCCGGCATCGAGGCGTTTTCCTTCGGCGACCCCACGCCCGTGCTCGAGCACGCCGATATTCTCGACTGCTTCGAATGCTGGAAGAACGGCCACTGGTATGAGCCGCCCGTCAACCTGGCCGGCCTGGCCAAGTCGTTTAACGCGGGCGTGCACCACAGCAGCGCCATCCACTTCAAGGCCAACGTGCTGGCGTCCACCCTGATTCCCAGCAAGTACCTGTCGCGCGATGCCTTCAAGCGCATGGCCCTGGACTTCCTGACGTTTGGCAATGCCTACCTGGAAGACCGGCCCAGCCGCAGCGGCAAGGCGCTGGCGTACCAGCATTCGCTGGCCAAGTACATGCGGCGCGGCGTCGATCTGGATACCTACTTTTTCGTCAACGGCTACCAGGCCGTGCACCAGTTCGACAAGGGCCGCGTGTTCCACCTGATGGAACCGGACGTGAATCAGGAGCTGTACGGCGTGCCGCAGTACCTGAGCGCGCTGCAATCGGCCTGGCTCAACGAGGCGGCCACGCTGTTCCGTCGCAAGTACTACAAGAACGGCTCGCACGCCGGTTTCGTGTTCTACATGACGGACGCCGCCGCCAACACGCAGGACGTGGACAACCTGCGCCAGGCCATGCGCGACAGCAAGGGGCCGGGCAATTTCCGCAACCTGTTCATGTACGCGCCGAACGGCAAGAAGGACGGCATCCAGATCCTGCCCGTGTCGGACGTGGCCGCCAAGGACGAGTTTTTCAACATCAAGAGCGTGACGCGCGACGACCAGCTGGCCGCGCACCGCGTGCCGCCGCAGCTCATGGGCATCCTGCCAAACAATGCTGGCGGCTTCGGCGCGGTGGAACCGGCCGCGCGCGTTTTCGCCCGCAACGAGCTGGTTCCCCTGCAGGCGCAGTTCATGGCCATCAACGAGTGGGCGGGCGTGGAAGTGGTGAAGTTCGCGCCGTATGACCTGGGCCTGGGCAAGGAGACAGCGCAATGAGCGACCATATCGACAACACCGACAAGATCATCTTCGCCGAGGTGGCGTGCGGACTGGCTGCCGTGCGCGGCCGGTCCGCCTTGGTGGCGCACGGCTGCTGCCACTACTGCGACGATGCGCTGGCGCCGGCGCTGCTGTTCTGCAATGTGGATTGCCGCGATGACTACGACAAGGAACAGGCGGCGAAGGCCCGCGCCGGCCGCCCAGGATGAGCGCCACGCCGCGATAGCCGGCAGGGTAGGGCCGCGACAGTCCCGCCACGCCGGAGCGCCCCAGCCACCGTACAAGCCGCCCATGAGGCGGCTTTTTCACGTCCCGACGATTGATGTTGCACCAGAAGCAAGAAAAAAGACCATTTCGGCCCGGCGCGCGCAGTTGTCCCCCCTCCACACCTGCCCGCTATATAGGGCTCTTTTGACTCAAATTTGCGCCGTGGCCGAAGGCGCATGAGGACTGGGGCGGCGGGGCGAAGAGGGGGCATGCGATTTGGCGCATTTTGACGCACTTTGAGCCATCTTTCTTTCTCAGAGAGAGTGGTGAAGATGTCTTGCTAGACACGATAGGTCGGCTTGTATCCAGCACCTACGTGCGCGTTGGGTTGGTAGACGCGTAGTACTAAATCTCAGGAATGTGGTCAAAACGGTTGTGCCAAGATATAAAAACATGAATTTTATTGGCTTGCCACCGCAAACTATATCCGTAGTGCTAGAGTGAAGTTACAATCCGCAACTGGTTGAAAAAAATGCCATACAAGCAGTTACCTTGATCAAATAATAGGGAAAACGGATTTGGCTACTCAAAATAATTTGCACTTTGATGTAAGTACTGGACTGAAACGCGTGCTAGGTCGAGAGCTCATCACCGACGATGAGGTAGCGATCTTCGAGTTAGTCAAGAACTCCTTCGATGCCGGTGCAGACTGCGTACAGCTGTATTTCGGAAATGATTCGATTGTGATTGCGGATAACGGAACGGGCATGTCTTATGCAGACCTTACAGATAAGTGGTTGTTCGTTGCCTACTCTTCCAAACGCGGAAATCGCTCTCCAGATGACTTCCGCAATCTTGCGGCAGATCGTCGGAATTATGCTGGTAGCAAAGGTATCGGTCGATTTTCTTCTGATCGCCTGGGCGAAGAGGTAATACTACAAAGCCGCCCCAAGGGCACTGCTAAGAAGGTTCATCGGCTAGATGTTGATTGGGAACTCTTCGAGAAGGATGAGAAGGAGCGTTTCGAAAATGTCCCCGTTCATTACTTCGAACAGGATGGGTTCCAACTTCCTAGCGAACTTCATAAATTTGAGTCAACGCTTACACATGGAACCGCTGTTACTATCCAGCGGCTTCGACGGCCGTGGCCGCGCCAGCGTATTTTGGATCTGAAAGCTTCGCTAGCTAAGCTCATAAACCCGTTCGGTGAACAGACAGACGGCTTTAGCATTGACATCACAGCGCCATTCGAAGTGGCAGAGGATCAGCGACTTGGTGCTTCGTTCGCTAAATCTGGAGAAGTGCCGCTCTCTAGAGACATCGTCAACGGTCAAATCGGCAATTTTATTTTCACAACTCTACAGGATAAAACTACATTTATTCGAGTGACAATCGAAGGTGATGAGCTGTACACGACGCTGACTGATCGGGGTGAAGTAATTTACAAAATTGCCGAACCAAACCCTTATCAGCATCTCGCCGAAGCAGACTTCAAGTGCGAAATTTATTATCTAAATTTGTCGGCTAAGACGACTTTTGCACGACGTGTCGGTTTGCCTTCTGTACAGTTTGGTTCAGTTTTTCTTTTTAGAAACAACTTCAGAGTTTTCCCTATCGGCGAGGATGGAGATGACTGGTTTGGCTTTAATCGACGAAAACAACAGGGCTACGCCCGTTTTCTGGGGTCTCGTGAAGTCATCGGTCGCGTAGACGTTTCCGGATCAGATGAAGATTTCCAGGAAGCATCGAGCCGCAATCAAGGTCTAATTGAGACGCCCGCAGTTGAGCAGCTGCACAGGGCAGTAATGGAACATTGCCTGAAGCGTTTAGAGAAGTATGTGGTTCCTGTGTCCTGGGTCGATAAGCCTGATGCAAACACAGACGATCTTTCCCGACTGATGACGGACCCTGGACGCGCCCGCGTGACTGCCGCCGTCGCGAACCTTGTTGATAACGAGAAAGTGCGACTGATTGATTACAGCAAAAATCTTGTCGATTTAATCAACGAGCGCTCGGGTGATTTCGAAACCTCGCTTGTTAGTCTACGCGCAATCGCCGAAAAAACGGCCGACGTAAAGATGCTTGAACGACTTGATATCGCCGAACGTCGTTTCGATGATTTAAAAAAATCTGAGGCCGATGCCCGACGTGTCGCGGACAAGGCCCTAGCTGTCGCAGAAGCTGCAAATCTTCGGGCAACCGTGGCAGAAGCAGAGATTGAAACTGAAAGGCGGCGTACGCATTTCTTAGAAACCTTTGTTAACGTTGATTCAGCAACTATCCTAAATTTGCATCATCAAGTGACGATTTATGCTGTGGATATTGCACAGCAAATTGAAAACTTTCTGCTTGAAACCGCAGGTCAAAAAACGATTTCTCGTGACACTGTTCTTAAAACTTTAGAACAGATGGCTTTCCTCAATAGAAAGGTGATGTCAGTTACTAAATTTGCAGCAAAAGCAACTTTTAAACTTGACTCAGAGAAGATTGAAACAGATTTGGCGGCCTTTATCTACGACTATATAGAACAGATTGCCCGCACTACTGGTAGTGCTCGTTTGCAGATATCTGTGGAGAACAATCATCCTGGCCTAAAATTACGCTTTAATCCAATCGATGCTTCTATTATTGTAGATAATCTAGTTAGTAATGCACGAAAGGCTAAGGCGTCTAAAATTAATTTTGTTTTAACTCGTGAAGATAAAAGTGGATTAACGATTCATGTTAGCGATAATGGACGAGGCCTTGCGTTAGGTACAAATAGATCGCAAATTTTTGAGATGGGCTATACAACCACACAGGGATCAGGTCTGGGTTTATATCATGTTCGACAAGCTTTGGGCGAAATGGGGGGCAGTATCGAACTAGAAGAAGATACAAAAAAAGGCCTAGCTTTTGTTATTAAGATTGCCGCTAAGGGGAAAAAATAATGAGGCTTGATTTTAATGTCTTGTGGGTGGACGATCAGCCAGACCGGATATTGGCGCAAAGCAAAAGCATTGGTTTAAAAATGGGGGCAGAGGGTTTCGAATTTAAACCTCGTTTTTGTAGAACAATTGAGGAGGTTGAGTCAGTTATATCTGAAGATGTCTTTACTGATGAAGTGGATTTGATTCTGGTAGATTGGGATCTCGGAAATAATACGCACGGCGAAGATGCGATCGAACGTATTCGACAAATTGTACAATACAAAGACGTCGTCTTTTATTCTGGGCAGGCTACGGTTATTGAACTACGAGAAAAAGCGTATGAAAGGAAACTTGAGGGAGTCTACTGTGCCGGTCGAGACGGTTTAATTGACGAAGTGATCGGCGTTTTCGAGTCCTTGATTAAGAAGGTTCTTGATTTAGACCACACACGCGGTATAGTCATGGGGGCAACGAGTGACATTGATTACATGGTGCAACTTTGTTTAACCTTGGCTTATGGACAGTTGGATGATCCTGGTAAGTCTAAATTTTGGGGGGAGGCCATGAAGCGCGTGATGGCCAAAGTAAAGGATCTGACTAAACGCAGCGAAAAATTGCAGGCCGCGCCAAGTATGGAAA
This sequence comes from Janthinobacterium sp. DSP2-3-3, assembly GCF_049897325.1. NCBI lineage: Bacteria > Pseudomonadati > Pseudomonadota > Betaproteobacteria > Burkholderiales > Oxalobacteraceae > Janthinobacterium > Janthinobacterium sp. DSP2-3-3. Next base: position 6,062 of record NZ_JAFCWA010000004.1, read on the forward strand.
GTTTATTTAAGGCTCACATGCTTTTCACTTCAGACGATCGTCTGCGAATGCTAGCGAACATTCTTGGCATGGATTCCTTTGCGGCCCACGCTTCTAGCGCCGATACCGTTAAAGCCTATCGCGACGGCGTTGTAGATGGTAGGAATACTCTTGGACATCAAGTTTTAGTTCCTCACGGCAAACCCGATAGTGTGGTGGACAACACAGGTAAATCCGTTGACATTAATGAGATGCGAGAACTTCGGAAGTTGATATTAACTCTACGAGCAGACTTTCGGAGTCTGGTAAGCGCCATGCAACAATGATGGCTCGCTGATTGTAGTGGCGGCAGTGCCTGCCTGCCCACTTTTAAGGAGTTCCGTCAGGGTCTTACCGATGGCACGCGCTACAAGTGGCGGCACAGCATTTGCCACTTGTGTAAAACGAGGAACCTCCAGCTTGCGGCGATGGCCGCCCGTGGTGTATTTTCCCTGGAATGAATACCAATCTGGAAAAGATTGGAGTCTAGCGTTCTCTCTAACCGTGAGCGTGCGTGCTTCTGAGTAGTGGAGTAAGTCATCAGGCATGCTAGTAATTGTGGGGGATGGACGATCTGGGTCCAGCACACGCAAAGCCATTTTCTTTAGACCGAAGCGCGCGCGCATTTCTGCGCCAATACTGGTGTTCAGACGACCTTCTGCATGACTGAGGTCAATAATCGCCCTAAAACGTCCAGATATTTCTTCCGCATGACGTGCCAGACGCAAGTCGGTGGGAACATCACAGCCTGCATTCATTAGTTTTTGGTAACGGGTGAGCGGGCCAGAATAACATGTCTCTTGGAAACCTTTGCTTTCATTCGACAGCCGTGTTCCATTACGACTGACTTCTAGATCAGAGATGGCGGCTCCCGAGGAGACTGGTGCAGTCAGTCGGAGTGAGCGCAAAAAGTTAGGTAGTCGGCTTTGAAGGTGCACGAAGGGATCTGGTGCATTCAAATCTAAACGTAGTGCGAGGATGAAGTAGCGCGTCCGAGCCTGCGGCACGCCGAAGATCGAGAGATTGAGTAATTTTTCATGGACTCTATAAGCACCAGAAAGCCGCTCCTTCAAAGCTTGAGAAAAATTCTTGACTTCATCTCCATCAACGAAGTTCTGGGTGAATCCGCGAACATTTTCTATTAGGACCGCTTTAGGTTTAATAATATCGACTAAGTTCAAATACGACGCAAATAACTGATTACGCGGATCGTCATGCTGCCGGCGCCCCGCAGCGGAAAACCCCTGGCATGGCGGCCCACCTACTAGCACGTCAACAGTCCCTGAAAGCTCCTCGAGCTTTTCTCGGTAGTCATGCAGAAGTTCGACAATTCCAACTGGTTCTTTAGGAAGCCAGCGCGGCCAAGCGTATTTGTACCGAGAATCTTTCCCCATGAGGTTTGCCTTAAGAGTCGAGAAAGCAAATTTGTCACGCTCGATTGCAAAGCGGCCGGTCAAGCCAGCTTGCATCAATCCGAGGGAAAGACCGCCGCAGCCTGCAAAGGCATCAATGAACGTTAGGGGTTTGACGGATGATCTCGGCATTAGTTGCATTTCTTTTAGTTTTTGGAACCCTCTAATTATGCCCGCAACAGCGCCGGTTAGCCAGGCCGGAAGTAGCGTTATTTCCATCTGAAAGCTTCTATTTTAAGGCGTCCGTGCTCCCAAGAGGCACGCATGCGACATTCGCATATCTCTGATCTAGCCGCTAGGTCATTCGCGCGGCGAGGGCACGCGTCCGACACTATCAGTTAAATCAGAGGTGCAGTCTGTAGATTGGTACTATCGGCACTGTTCGCTTGAATAGATTGCTCCACAAGCACAAAATACACCGCATGTATGGCCGCTTGTGCGACTGCTATAATGTCACCTTTGCGGAGCAGAAACGGGCCGTAAGCCCGCATGGTTGTTGAGTTCCTTGTCGAGCTTCCCAAGCTTACGACGAGGGTTCGATTCCCTTCACCCGCTCCATTTTTCGCTGGCGCCTGGTTTGATGTGGCGCGGCCACTTATTTCTCCATTCCCATGTCTTCTGATACTCCAACAAACGGCCCGGCGCGGCCGATGATGTACGATCCGACCGAACACCGCATCCGCAGCTTCGTGACCCGCGCGGGACGGCTGTCTGTCGCGCAGGCGCGCGCGCTTGAGGCCTTGGGGCCGCAGTTCCTGTTGCCTTTCGCCAAGCAACCGATGGACTTCGAGCAGGTGTTCGGCCGCAAGGCGCCGGTCATCCTGGAAATCGGTTTTGGCATGGGGGCGACGACTGCGCATATCGCCAAGGCCATGCCGGAGAAGGATTTCATCGGCGTCGAAGTGCATACGCCCGGTGTCGGCAGCCTGTTGAAACTGATCGGCGAAGAGTCGCTGGAGAATCTGCGCTTGCTGCAGCACGATGCCGTGGAAGTGCTGACGCACATGATTCCTGCCAATTCGCTGGCCGGTATCCACGTGTATTTCCCCGATCCATGGCACAAGGCGCGCCACAACAAGCGCCGCCTGATCCAGTCGCCGTTCGTCAAGCAATTGACTGATCGCCTGGCGCCGGGTGGCTATCTGCATTGCGCCACCGATTGGGAAGATTACGCGGTGCAAATGCTGGACGTGCTGGGCGCCGAGCCGCAGTTGCACAACAGCGCCGATGGTTATGCGCCGCAGCCGGCGTACCGTCCACTGACGAAATTTGAAAACCGTGGCTTGAAGCTGGGTCATGGCGTGTGGGATCTGGTGTTCATCAAGAAATAAACCTGGCGGTTTGTCCACCTGTGCCGTTTGCACGAGAACAAGCCTGCCGCGGCGACGCCGCAGGTTTTTTTAATGCGCGCGTTAGCGTGCACTGGCTAGGCAAGGCGGGTGAATTACGGTAGGCTTATCTTTTTTGCATTGATCGATATTATGTCCAAGAAAATACTCGTGACCGGCGCATCCGGTTTCATCGGCTCGCATACGTGCGTCGAATTGCTAGCTGCCGGCTTTGATGTGGTCGCGGTGGATAATCTATGCAACAGCGCGCGCGAAGCGATGGCGCGCGTGGAGCGTATCTCCGGCAAAAGCGTGCCTTTCTATGAGGCTGACGTGCGCGACCGTGTGGCCATGGCCACCGTCTTGCGCGAGCACGCCATCGATGCCGTGATCCATTTCGCGGGCTTGAAAGCCGTGGGCGAATCTGTGGCGCAGCCGCTGATGTACATGGACAACAATGTGACGGGCACCGTGGCGCTGCTGGAAGTGCTGGCGGCGGCGAATGTGAAGCGTTTTGTCTTCAGCTCGTCGGCCACCGTGTATGGCTACCCGGAAGCCTTGCCGATCCTGGAATCGTCGCGTCTGTCCGTGACCAACCCATACGGCCGCTCCAAGCTGATGGTCGAGCAGATCCTGGCCGATCTTGTGCATGCTGATGCCCAATGGCTAGTCGGCGTGCTGCGCTACTTTAATCCGGTGGGCGCGCATGCCAGCGGCTTGATCGGTGAAGATCCGGCCGGCATCCCGAACAACCTGATGCCCTTCATCGCCCAGGTGGCCGTGGGCCGCCGCGAGCGCCTGGCCGTCTTCGGCAACGACTACGATACGCCGGACGGCACGGGCGTGCGCGACTACATCCACGTGGTCGACCTGGCGCTGGGCCATGTTGCCGCGTTGAACCGCCTGTTTTCCACCGAGGGCGGCTTTACCGTCAACCTGGGTACGGGCCACGGCTACAGCGTGCTCGATACCGTGCGCGCCTTCGAAGCCGCCAGCGGCCGCAAGGTACCCTACGACATCGTGCCACGCCGCCCCGGCGACATCGCCAGCTGCTACGCCTCGGCCGCCAAGGCGAAGGAATTGCTGGGTTGGCAAGCGCAGAAAACCATCGACGACATGTGCACTGACCACTGGCGCTGGCAGCACCAGAACCCGCAAGGCTACGCGGCGTAAAAAAGTCCGCAGATACAAAAAATCCCGCTCACACGCAAGTGTGGCGGGATTTTTTTTAGAGCGCCATCAACCCAATGGCGTCAAAAGCAGCTATTAAGGATACAAGCCGCGTACTTCGCGAGCCTGGAGAACACGGGTGCACGCCAGGATGAAGGTGGCGGTACGCATCGACACTTTCTTCTCTTGCGACACTTGCCATACTGAATCGAACGCTTCGCGCATGATGCGGGTCAGGCGGCTGTTGATTTCTTCTTCGGTCCAGAAGAAGCTCGAGAAGTTCTGTGCCCACTCGAAATAGCTGACGGTCACGCCACCGGCGTTGGCCAGCACGTCCGGCACGATCAGCACGCCGCGGTCGGTCAGGATGTCGTCCGCTGCCGGCAGGGTCGGGCCATTGGCGCCTTCCAGGATGATCTTCGCGCGAATAACTTGTGCGCGTTCGGCCGTGATTTGCTGTTCCAAAGCGGCCGGGATCAGGATGTCGCAATCGATGCCCCAGAAATCTTCGCGTGGCACGAATGCCTCGGCGCCCGGGAAGCCTTCGACGCTGCCCACTTCGGCCACGTGTGCCAGCAATTGCGGGATGTTCAAGCCGCCGGCATGCACCACGGTGGTCTTGTGGTCTTGTACCGCGACGATTTTCGAACCGGCTTCAGCGAACATGCGTGCAGCGACGCCGCCCACGTTGCCGAAACCTTGCACGATGACTTTCGCGCCTTCGAGCGACATGCCGACCTTGGCGGCCGCATCGCAACCGACGACGAACACGCCGCGGCCCGTCGCATCGCGGCGACCCAGGCTGCCGCCCAGCGAGATCGGTTTACCCGTTACCACGCCGGTCGACATATTGCCGCCGATCATGGCGTAGCTGTCCATCATCCACGCCATGACTTGTTCATTCGTGTTGACGTCCGGTGCAGGGATATCCTTGTTCGGTCCGATGATCATGCTGATCTCGCTCGTGTAGCGGCGCGTCAGGCGCTGCAGTTCGTTGCGCGACAGGGTCTTCGGATCGACACGGATACCGCCCTTGGCGCCGCCGTATGGCACGTTGACCGCTGCATTCTTGACCGTCATCCAGGCCGACAGGGCCATCACTTCCGACAAGGTCACGTCCTGGTGGAAGCGCACGCCGCCCTTGCCCGGGCCGCGCGACAGATTGTGCTGCACGCGGTAGCCTTCGTAGTGGGCAATGGTGCCGTCATCGCGCTCGATAGGCACGTCGACCGTCAGGATGCGCTTTGGACGCTTCAGCGTTTCCACCCAGCGTGACAGGTTACCCAGGTAAGGCGTAACGCGGTCGATCTGCTCGAGGTAGACGCCCCATGGGCCCAGGTCTTCAGGATTGAGGTAGGAAGGAAGTGCGTGCTTGCTGGTCATGCTTGATAAGCTCCTGACAAAACGGTGGTGTAATGCCGAAAAATCTACTGCGCGTCGTGCTTTGCGGCCGGCGATGCTCGCTGTACCTTCGTACAGCTGCGCTTCTCGGCCACAAATCACTGCCGCTCGCTACGATTTCTCCTGGCATTCAAAAATGCTGTGGTAGGCGCACCCAATTGAGTTGCGCGCAGCGGAACCGCATCGTAGGCGATAGCCTCATGCCCCGGCCAATGCTTTGTGCGCATCCGGTTATGCATTTATTGCATAGTTATGTTGCCAGGATTGCCAGTCAGGATGGGGCGGTCTCGATGGCGCGTTTGCGGCGCTTGCCGGCGCGCGCCTTGGCATCCTGCGCCTGCACCAGGTATTGCCACAGGCTTTCGACGATCTGCTTGCCGGGACGCAGGCTTGACGGGCGTTCGCGGTACAAACGGATTTCCAGCTCGATTTCCCAGCCCGGCGCGCCGCCATCGGCGCGCGCCAGATGCTTGTATTTGACGTCGCGCATGACGGCCGATTCCGGCAGGAAGGCGATGCCGCGGCCTTCCAGCGCCATCATTTTGAGGCCTTCGGCCATGTCCGTTTCGTAGCAGGTTTCCAGGAACAGGGGCGCCTTGGCATCGGCCACCAGCAATTCCACCATGCGTCCCAGGTAGGCATTGCTGGTGTAGGAGAGGAACGGCAGCGGTTCCTTGGCGCTGCCGGGCAGGACGAAATCCGGCACCTTGTCCTGGCCGCAGCGCGCATACGCGCGCAGGGTTTCGCGGCCCATCACCAGCATGTCGTAGCGGCCCGGGTCCAGCTGCACCGGCTGGCGCGGGTGGTGATAGCACAGCAGCAGGTCGCAGCCGCCGTCGACCAGTTGCAGCACGGCGTCGTGCACGTTCAGGGCCATCAGGCGGCTGTTGATCGGCGCAAAACCGTCTTCCAGGGCCGTCAGCCACTTCGGCATGAAAGTCAGCGACAGGGTGTGCGGCACGGCGAAGTCGACGCTCGTTTGCGTGGCCGCGCGCTTGCCACGCAACAGGGCGCGCACACCGTTGATTTGCCCCAGCATTTCCAGCGCCTGCTCGTAGAACACGGCGCCGGCCGGCGTCAAGCGCGTGGGGTAGGAGGTACGGTCGACGAGGTCGATGCCGAGCCAGTTTTCCAACGACTGGATGCGCCGCGAGAATGCCGGCTGGGTGACGTGGCGCAGGGCCGCGGAACGGCTGAAGTTATGCGTTTCAGCGAGCGAGATGAAGTCTTCCAGCCATTTGGTTTCCATCGCAGGATCGTTCTCTTATCAAGGGCAGAGGCAATGTGGTCAGGGCGTGTCAATCGATGCCACGGGCCGGTACAGCGCGGCGGGCAGGCCGAAGAAGGACGGTGGGCCCAAAGTCGTGCCATCGAGCGAGCCGCCCGCGTTCAGGGCATTGCTGATGGCCGACAACAAAGAGCTGCGGTCTGCCAGGTTTTTCATCAGCGCGCGCGGGCCGTTGTGAAAGGTGTGTTGGGCGATGTCCAGGGCGACGACAAAGATCGGTTCGCGGCGCATGGGGAACGCCACCCATTCGCCGTCCTCGTCCTGGGCGCGGAAGGTGTCGGGCAAGGTCATGTTTTCGGCGCCGGGAAGGTGCGAAGCTAGCACCAGGCCGAAGGCTTCCGGCACCACGTCGGCCAGGCGGCGCATGGTGAGGTCGTCGCCTACCAGGGCACGGACTTGCGCTTCCACCGCGTCGTTGGCGTCGGGCTGGGCGCCGAGGATTTTCACGGCCTGATAGATCAGGTCGGACGAGAGGGCTTCCATCACATCATCTCCAGGATCATGGCGACGATATCATCGCCGTACGAGGCGAGTTTTTTCTCGCCCACGCCGCTCACGCCGCGCATCTGTTCCAGCGAGGTAGGCTTGGCCTTGGCGATTTCGCGCAGGGTGGCGTCGACGAAAATCACGTAGGCCGGCACATTGTGCGTGCGCGCCGTCTCCACGCGCCACCAGCGCAGCTTGTCGAAGATCGCCTGTTCGCTGCTCGACAAATCCGTCTCGACATAGCCCTTCGCCACGCTGGTGCTGCGCTTGCTGGTTTTCACCGGTTTTTGGTACTGGCGCAGCTGCACTTTCTGGCCGCCCTTGAGCACGGGGCGCGAGGCGTCCGTCAATTTCAGCGAGCTGTATTGTTCATGATCGACCGAGACGAGGCCCAGCGCGATGGCCTGGCGCAGGATCGACTTCCACTCCGCTTCACCCAGGTCCGAACCGATGCCGAAGACGGAGAGTGAATCGTGGTGCCAGGTCTTGATGCGTTCCGATTCCACGCCGCGCAGCACGTCGATCACGTGACCGCCAGCGAAGCGCTGGTCGACGCGGTAGATGGCCGACAGCAGTTTTTGCACGGGCACCGTGCCGTCGAACGACACGGGCGGCACCAAGCAGGTGTCGCAATTGCCGCACGGCGAAGCCGGTTCGCCGAAGTATTCGAGCAAGCGCATGCGGCGGCAGCTGAGCGTTTCGCACAGGCCCAGCATGGCGTCGAGTTTCACGCCCAGCACGCGCTTGAAGGTGTCGTCCGCCTCCGATTCGTCGATCATGCGCCGCTGCAGCACCACGTCTTGCAAGCCGTACGCCATCCAGGCATTGGCGGCCATGCCGTCGCGGCCCGCGCGGCCCGTTTCCTGGTAATAGCCCTCGATGCTTTTCGGCAGATCCAGATGCGCCACGAAGCGCACGTCGGGCTTGTCGATGCCCATGCCGAAGGCGATGGTGGCGACCATGACGATGTTTTCTTCGCGCAGGAAGCGCGACTGGTTGGCGCTGCGCTTGGCGTATTCCATGCCGGCGTGATACGGCAGGGCGCGGATGCCGCTCTGGTTCAAAAATTCCGCCGTCTCTTCAACCTTTTTGCGCGACAGGCAGTAGACGATGCCGCAGTCGCCTGTGTGCTCGGTGTTGATGAAATCGAGCAGCTGCTTGCGGCCGTTCGCCTTTTCCACGATCTGGTAGCGGATGTTCGGGCGGTCGAAGGACGAGACGAACTGGCGCGCGTCTTCCAGCTGCAAACGCAGGGCGATTTCGGCGCGCGTCTGCGGGTCGGCCGTGGCCGTGAGCGCGATGCGCGGCACGTCCGGGAACTGCTCGTGCAGCACTGACAGCTTGATGTATTCGGGGCGGAAGTCGTGGCCCCACTGGGCCACGCAATGCGCCTCGTCGATGGCGAACAGGGATATCTTCGAGGCTTGGAACAGATCCAGGCAACGTTGCGTCATCAGGCGCTCGGGCGCCACGTAGACGACGTCGATGCCGCCCGTGCGTACCAGGCGCTCGATGCGGCTTGCTTCTTCGTAGGTTTGCGTGGAATTGAGGAAGGCGGCGCGCACGCCGACTTCCTCCAGCGCGTCCACCTGGTCCTGCATCAGCGCGATCAATGGCGAAACGACGACGCCGACGCCGTCGCGCAGCAGGGCCGGAATCTGATAGCACAGCGACTTGCCGCCGCCCGTGGGCATCAGTACCAGCGCATCGCCGCCATGGCTGACGTGGTCGACGATGTCGGCTTGCTGGCCGCGGAAGGCGGGATAGCCGAAAACGGTTTGCAGCAGGTGCAGCGCGCGCTGGTTAAGATCTTGATTCATAGTGCCTTATTCTGCCCAAACAACCCAGCCGTAGTGGGCGCTGGCCAGGACCAGCAAGCCAAACACAATGCGGTACCAGGCAAAAAACGTGAAGTCGTGCGAGCTGATATAGCGCAGCAGCCAGCGCACGCACAGGAAGGCGGAGATGAAGGCGGCCACGGTGCCCAGGCCGAACAAGGGCACGTCGGTGGCCGAGAGGATGTCGCGCGCTTTGTACAGCGAGTAGAAGGTGGCCGCCAGCAGGGTGGGGATGGCCAGGAAGAACGAGAATTCGGTGGCCGTCTTACGCGACAGGCCCAGCAGCATGCAACCGATGATGGTCGAGCCGGAACGGCTGGTGCCGGGAATCAGCGCGAACGCCTGCGCGCAGCCCACTTTCAATGCGTCGAGCGCAGTCATTTCATCGACCGAGTTGACGCGCACGGTGACGGGATTGGCGCGCGCGCGGCGTTCCACCAGCAAGATGATGATGCCGCCGATGATGAAGGCCATGGCCACGGGCACGGGCTTGAACAGCGCATGCTTGATCATCTTGCCAATCGCCAGTCCGATAACGGCCAGCGGGAGGAAGGCGATGGCCACGTTCAGCACGAACTTGCGCGACTTGACCTCGGTGCTGAAAGTGGACAGCACGCTGCCGATGCGCTGGCGGTACTCCCAGCAGACGGCCAGGATGGCGCCGGCCTGGATGGCGATCTCGAAGACATCCATGACTTCCTTTGATACATCCTTGGTAAAGTCGAGCAGGCTGCCGGCCAGGATCAAATGCCCCGTGGAAGAAATCGGCAAAAATTCGGTAAAACCTTCGACCAGCCCCATGATGATGGCTTTTAACGCAAGAATGAGATCCATAGATGTATAAAAGGGTATAAGTACGAATATAAGTGACAGGATGGGGTGAGTGCGTGGCGCCAGCAATGTGCGCGGGGTCGAAGCTTACCATGCCGGAGGCTTACCGACCTTATTTGGGCGCTGGCGGGCGGCGCTTTTTTAGCACCGTCCGCCAGGCAGGAGGAGGGATCAGGATACCTGTTTTGCCGGCGCTACCAGGCGCGCGCTGGCCGCCACCAGCAGCAGGGCGGCACCCAGCATGGCGAAGGCGATATTCAGGCTGGTGGCGTGCGCCACGAAACCGATGACCGCCGGACCGGCCAGGATGCCGGCATAGCCGATGGTGGTGATGGCCGCCACCGCCAAACTGGCCGGCATGGCACGCTGGTTGCCTGCGGCCGTGAACAGGATGGGCACGATGTTCGCCGCGCCCAGGCCGATCAGCACGAAGCCTGCCATGGCCAGGCTGGCGTGCGGCGCCAGCACGGCCAGGAAGAAGCCTGCTGCTGCAAACAAGCCGCCGAAAGTGAGCACGCGCTTGCCGCCAAAGCGGCTGACTACCTTGTCGCCCGTGAAGCGGCCCACTGTCATGGCGATGGCGAAGGCGGCGTAGCCGAGGCCGCCCTTGGCTTCTTCCACGCCGCGCGTGGTGGTGAGGAACAGGGCGCTCCAGTCGAGAATCGCGCCTTCGGCCAGGAAGACGATAAAGCACAGCAAGCCGATAAAAATGACGGCGCCATGCGGCATGACGAACAGCGGGGTCTTTTCGCCCGAGTTGGATGCCGTCGGCAGCAGATGGCCTTGCGCCGCACCCAGCACGCCGCACAGCAGCAGCATCACCACCACGCAGGACCAGGCCGGCGTCAGGCCCAGCCACAGCAGCAGGGCCATGCAAGCCGCACCGGCAAAGCCGCCCACGCTGAACAGCGCATGAAAACCCGACATCATGGCGCCGCCATTGGCTTTTTCGATGATCACGGCCTGGATGTTGATGGCCACGTCGAACGTGCCCATGGCCGCGCCGAACACCAGCAGCACCAGGCCCAGTTGCAGCGGTGTGGCGGCCAGCGCCAGGCCGGGCAGGATGGCGGTCAGCAGCAGGCCGGCGCCGACGATGACCTTGCGGCAGCCGAAGCGGGCCGCGAGCATGCCCGTAAACGGCATGGCGCACAGCGAGCCGGCGCCCAGGCACAGCAGCAAGATGCCGAGGGTGGCTTCATCGAGGCCCAGGCGCGACTTTGCGTAGGGAACCAGGGGCGCCCAGGCGGCCATGCCGAGGCCAGCGGCGAAGAACACCAGCCGTGTAGCGCGTTGTTGCAGGGTGCCGGTGAGATGCATGGGAGAGCTTTTCGAGAGTCGGGGTGGATAAAGTCAGGCGCGGGCGCGCAATACCTGCACGCCCAGTCGTTCGAAGGCGGCAATGTGGGCCGCTTCGGCATCGGCTTCGAGCACCAGGTGCTGCAGCAAGCCCGTGGCCAGCACGCCGAAGGGGGCGGCCGTGCCCAGCTTGTCGCTGGTGACGGCGACGACGACGGCCTTGCTGGCGCCGGCGATGCTGCGCTTGAATTCGGCCTCGTCGTAGTTGAACGCCGTTACGCCCGCTTCCGCATCGGCGCCGCAGGCGCCCAGGAAGCACAGGTCGGGACGCATGCGCTCGACGGTGCGCAGCGCCTGCGGGCCCAGGCTGGCACCGGCACGGCGGTCGACCCTGCCACCCGCCATGATGAGTTCGATTTCCGGGCGTTCCATGAGCGCCATGGCAATGGTTGGCGCGTTGGTGACGACAGTGAGCACTAACTCTGGCAAGGCGCTGGCGATGGCCAGGTTGGTTGAACCTGCATCGAGAAACAGCACCTGGCCCGCGCGCACGAGGGAAACGGCGGCCTGCGCCAGGCGCGCCTTGCGTTCCGGCGCTTCCTGTTTGCGCTGCGTCAAACTGCCGCCATCAGGCGCCAGCGGCAGGGCGCCGCCATACACGCGCTGGCACAGGCCGGCCGCCGCCATCTCGCGCAGGTCGCGCCGTATCGTATCTTCGGACACGTCGAGCTGGCGCGCCAGGTCCAGCGCCAGCACGCGGCCGTCGGCGTGCAATTGTTGCTGGATCAGCGCGTGGCGCTGTTTGAGGAGCAAGGTGGCGGACATGGGTATATTTTTTAAACGTGCATGAATGCGCATAAATATACGTAAACGTGCAAAGTTCGTCAACGTTTACCTGATGCGGGTATCGTGCTCAGGATCGGAGCGGGCAGGGACTGCCCACCGTATCCCTGTTGCAAATCAATTTGCAAAAAAGATAAATTTACGTTTATGCTCATCGCCGATATCTTGATGCACCTTGGTGTTTGCTTGCCAAGGAATAAGGGAAACAGACGGATGAGCGACATTAAACTTTTCAAGTTGGCCCATGGCCAAGCCCAGGAACTGCAAGGTAGCGCATCGGACCTGGAAAAACCATTGCAGACCCTGATCGAGGCAAACCTCGATACTTTGCTGAGCATCCGTTTTCTGGCGAGCGAGTATTCGACCGGCAAGACGCATGCCGGCCGCATCGATTCCCTTGGATTGGATGAGAACAATTGCCCGGTCATTCTTGAGTACAAACGGTCGGTTGGTGAAAATGTCATCAATCAAGGCTTGTACTACCTGGACTGGTTGATGGACCATCAGGCCGACTTTCAACTGCTGGTCCTCGACAAGCTGGGCAAGCTGGCATCGGAGGCCATCGATTGGAGCGCGCCGCGGGTGATTTGCATTGCAGCTGACTTTACCAAGTTCGATAGCCATGCCGTCCAGCAGATAGGCCGGACGATCGAACTTATCCGCTATCGCCGATTTGCAGAGGACCTGCTTCTGCTTGAGTCCGCCAGCGCCGGCATGGATCCAGCAACAAAGAAAGGCCCTGCCAAGCGGCAGACATCGGCGCCAGCCAGCTTGGACACCATGGCTGCTGGACCCGCCGAGGTGGGCATGAACAAGCCGACGGGACCAGACAGAGCATTTGTGGAAGTGTTGGCAGGTTTGTCGGAACCCATGCGTCAGTTGTTGGCCTCGCTGGAGGATTACACGATGTCGCTGGGCGATGATGTTGAACGTAAAGAGCTGCGCTTGTACCTGGCTTTCAAACGGTTGAAGAACTTTGCGACGGTGGTGATACACAAGAAGAACTGCCTCGCGCTGTATTTGCACATCGACCCGGCTCCCGTAGTGCACGTCCTGCCAAAAGCGCGTGACGTGACGGCCATCGGGCATTGGGGCACGGGTAACCTAGAGATCAGCATCAGCACGCTCGCGGAACTTGATGCGGCAAAGCCATTCATTTTTGCCGCGTATGCAGGTCAGCGTGGTGTGAAAACGTAGCCGATGGTGGCCTGTGCGCGTATCAGTTGTGCGGTGTCGTTGCCTGTTCCAGTTCGTCCAGCCAGCGGATGGCATGTTCGCGGCTGGTACCGCACATGTCTGCCGATGGCTGCAAGCCGCCGCAAAAGGCGGGCCGCTCCGGCCGCCCGAAGATCTTGCAACGGTTGTCGTCGGCCAGCTGCACGCAGCGCACGCCTGCAGGCTTTCCATTCGGCATGCCGGGAATCGGGCTGGTGATGGACGGTGCGGTGCAGCAGGCGCCGCAGGATGGGCGGCATGCCAGGGAAACGGCGGGGGACGGCATGGCGGTGAGTGAAAAGGGACAGGGGCCGACAGTATAACAAGCCGGCCCCCGTGCTGTGCCAGGAGCGCGATTAGCGCACGATGCTGACGCGCTTGCCTGACAGGGTGCGGCGGGCAGGATCGCCATGCACGGTGATGCGGCCGGAGCCGCTGGCGCGGGCGTTGACTTCATTCTGGACGGTGACATCGATGTCGCCGGAACCATTGCTCGCCAGATAGGCAACGTCGCTGCGCAGGGCGGCCAGGTTGATATCGCCCGAGCCATTCACGTTGGCATCGAGGCGCTGCACGGTGCCGCTGGCGTTGATGCTGCCCGAGCCGTTGACGGCCACGTTGATGCGTTCGCCGCGCACGCTGCCCAGCTGGATGTTGCCCGAACCGTTCTGCACCGCGTCCGTGTTGCCGCTGATGAGGGCCGCCGCGTTGATGCTGCCCGAGCCATTGTTGGCCACATCGAAGCGTCCCACCGTGCCCGACAATTCGCTCTTCATCGAACCGCGCTGCTCCAGGCTGAAATCTTCGCCATTGAAACCACTGGCCACCAGGCGGCCAGAGCCGGAAATATTGATCTTCTTCAATTGCGGCGTCGTATAAATGACGTGGATGCCATTGCTGCTGCGAATGTTCGTATCGCTCCAGATGCGCAGGGTATTGCCGCTCACTTCGCTATGGATACGCGGCTGCAGATTGCTGTCCGCTTCGATCACCAGTGAGGTTGCCGGCCCGAAGCGCACATCGATTTTCATATCGATGCGCTTCATGCTGTCGATGTCGAGCGTGTTGATGGTGCTGACCTGGCGCACGTCGCGGCTCACTTGCTCGTTGCCCTGGATGGCATTGCCACCCGCGTCGGCATAGCGCACTTCGCCATCGTTGGGGTTGATGACGATGGCGCAACCGCCAAGGGCAACGGCACAGCACAGGGCCAGCAAGGTACGCATGGTGTTTCCTTTATGATTGTTGTAGTTCCGGACAAGAAAAAAGCCGGCTGCCGCGCCGCGGCTGCCGTGCTGTCGATGACAAGATAGCAAAGCGGCATGCTGGCTAGAAGGGAAATGCGATGAACTGCGTAAAACGCGGGTTGAACTGCAGGCGCATGTACTGGACGCGGCGGCGTCCACCTTAAAAACTGAGCAGGAAACAGGCGCCGGCACCGACTGGACGCGCATGGCGCAAGGTGCCGCCGTTGGCATGGGCCAGGTGGCGCACCAGTGCCAGGCCGATGCCGCGCCCCTGCTTTCTGGTCGAGAAAAACGGCATGAAAATGTGCGCGGCCAGCGTATCGGGCACGCCATGGCCATTGTCGCGCACCTCGATGCGCAGGCGCGCGCCCCGGCTCAGGCGGGCGCTGACCGTGACGCGCGGCGCGGCAATATCGTGCGTGGCTTCGGCGGCATTTTTGAGCAGATTGATCAGCGCCTGTTCCAGCTGGCCTGCATCGATGCGTACTTCCAGCGATGCCGGTTCGACGGAAAATGCCGCCGTGCCACCGCGCGCCTGCCAGGCCGGTGCCAGCAGGGCTTCCAGGCGCTGGAACAGGTGTTCGAGGCGCACCGTTTCGGGCTGCGGTGCGGGCACGTTGGACAGGCTGCGGTAGCTGGCCACGAAATCGGCCAGGCTGGCGGCGCGGCGCGCGATGGCGTCGAGCGCCGTGGCCAGGTCGGCATGGATGTCTTGCGGCAGCAGGGGGCGCACGTCCGCCAGCAGGTCGCAGGCCGTGCGCGATAGCGAGGCGACGGGCGTCAGCGAATTCATGATTTCATGCGTCAGCACTTGTACCAGTTCGCGCCAGGCATTGAGCGCTTCGGCTTCCAGTTCGCTTTCCACCGGCATCAGCGCGGCCAGGTGCTGCGGTGCCCCTTGCAGCGTCAGCGCCGCCACTGCCACCAGTACCCGTTCCACACCCCGCTCCGTGTCAAAACTGAGCAGGCGGCGCTGGCCGGGCGGTTGCGCCGCCAGCAGTTGCTGCCATCGCTGCGGTACGCTCGCATGCCCTGGCGCCAACTGGCGCCGAGCGCATGCATTGAGTGGCGTCACGCTGCGTTCCACGGTGCCGTTCTGGATACGGAACAGGGCAATGGGCGCATGTTCGAGACAGGCTTCGAGTGCCCTCAGCGATTCTTCATCGGGCGTTGGCGGCGCTGCCGCCGCCATGGCCCCTGCCATCGCCGGTTCTTGGCGCGACAAGCGCGGCGCGAGGCGTTGCAGGCAGCGGCACAGCAGCCACGTTGGCGGTAGGGCCAGCAGCAGGCACAGCACGCTCAGACGCGGCGACGCCAGTGCGAAAAAATAGCCGGCGCCGCCGGCCAGCGCCAGCATGGCGGCGATGCTGGCGCTGGCCGTCGTCTTGAGGCTGCGCTCAGATGCCATGTTTGTTCAGCTTGCGGTACAGCGCGGCGCGACTGATGCCCAGGGCCTTGGCCGCATGGCTGATATTGCCGTCGACCTGTTCCAGTGTGCGGTGGATGGCGTCGCGTTCCAGCGCGCCGAGCGTCTGGCGTGCATAGGCAGGTGTCGCGGGCGCCGCTGCCGCCTGGGTGTGGCCGTCGAACAGGCCGAAATCGCTGCACGTGTAGTGCACTTCGCGCCCCAGGATGACGGCACGTTCGCAGGCATGGCGCAGCGCGCGCACATTGCCCGGCCAGTCATGCTGTTGCAGGTAGTCGAGCGCCTCCGCGGCAGGCGCGCGCGCGGGGCGCTGGTACTGGCTTTCGTAGTGCGCCAGGTAATGCCGCAGCAGCATGGCGATATCGTCGCGGCGCGCGCGCAGCGGCGGCACGCGCAGCACGATGGTATTGAGACGGAACAGCAAGTCGGGCCGGAACACGGCCGGATCGAACAGCCGTGCTTCATCGACATTGGTGGCGCTGAGGATGCGCACGTCGATTGCTTCCGGAAGGTCGGCGCCCAGCGGCGTCACTTCGCGCCGTTCCAGTGCCGTCAACAGCTTGGCTTGCGCCGCCAGCGGCAGATTGCCGATTTCATCGAGAAAGAGCGAGCCGCCGCGCGCCGCCTGGAAGCGCCCTGCGCGTTCATGTTTGGCATCGGTGAACGCGCCTTTGCGGTGGCCGAACAATTCGCTTTCGAAGGTTGCCTCGGGTACGGCGCCCATGTCGACCGACAGCAGGGGACCGGCGGCGCGGCGTGAGGCCTGGTGCAGGGCGCGCACCACCAGTTCCTTGCCGACGCCATTTTCACCCAGCACCATCACGTTTGCCTCGGTGGGGCCGACGCTGGCGACCATCGCGCGCAGCTCGCGCATGGCCGGGGAATCGCCCATCAGGTCCGGCGCAGCAGTGCCTGGCATGGCCATGCCGGCGCGGCGCGCCAGCGCCTGTTCGACGGCGGCGGCCAGGCGCGCATTGTCCCAGGGCTTGGTGATGAAATCGCCGGCGCCGCGCTGCAGCGCCGCCACGGCCAGCGGCACATCGGCATACGCCGTCATGGCGATCACGCCAGGCGGTTGCGGCAGCGCGCGCAGCAAGTCGAGCAAGGCCAGGCCTTGTGCGCCATCGGTCTGGCCGGGCTGGAAATTGAGGTCGAGCAGCACCACGTCCGGCACCGCCCGGGCCAACAGCGCGGGCAAGCCTGCAGGGTCGCACAGCGTATCGATTTTGCCGTCGCGGTAGCGCCGCCGCAGCAAAAGCTGTGCGGCGCAGGCGACATCGATATCGTCGTCGAGGATCAGGACGTGGGCTGCGGTGTGGGCCATGGAGAGCATAGTGAGCGTCGGTCGGTGGCGCATTCTAGCAGCCGTGCTGGCGTCGTGGCGGTCGCCGCGGGCATGCCAGTTTGCCGGTGCTGTGCGCTTGCGAACAGCCGCTGTCCGGAAATGGACACTGCGTGGACACTGCGGGACACCGCGTCGCGTCGCCAGGCTTGGCGAACGGCTGCGTGCCGCATGTCCGCGTGGCGTCTGTTGCTGGCACGCTGCTTGCTGATAGATGGCGAATACTTGTGCGAAAGACGTGAAAATAACTATGCCTGCTCCTCAATCTGCCATGCCCCATTTGCCGTCCAGCGGCGCGGCCATGGATACGCGCGTGCCGCGTGGCCGGCGCAAACTTGTCGTTGCCGGTCTGGCGGGCATGCTGCTGGTCGCGCTTGCCGCGGCGGGGTGGTGGGCCATGCCACGCGGCTTGCAGGTGCCTGCCGCCGAATTGCGCATCGGCGTCGTGGCGCGCGGTATTTTCCTCGATGAAGTGGTGGTGCGCGCCAGCGCCGAGCCGCTCCATTCCGTACTCCTCGATTCGGTCGAGTCGGGCCGCATCGAAGAGGTGCTTGTCAGCGATGGCGCGCTGGTCAAGAAGGGCCAGCTGCTGTTCCGCATCTCCAATCCGCAGCGCAACCTGGAACTGCTGGCCCGCAAGGCCGAACATGCGCAGCAGATTTTCAACTTGTCCAACTTGCGTGTGGCGCAGCAGGCCAGCGCCAGCGAACATCAACGCCGCCTCGATGACCTGGCGTTCGCGCTGCAGCAGGGCGGCAAGCAGCATGCGCGCAATGTCAGGCTGGCGGCGCAGGGCTTCATTTCCAGCGTGGCGCTGGAGGAATCGGCCGACAGACTGCTGCAGCAGCAGCGCGCACTGGTGCAGGAGCAGCAGGCGGCGCAGGCGGAATCGCTCGTACGCCGCGATGCGGCCGGCCAGCTTGGCGCATCCATCGCGGGCCTCAGTTCGGGCCTGCTGCTGGTCGGCGCCACGGTCGACGCCCTGGCCGTGCGCGCGCCGTCCGCCGGCCGGCTGACGGACTTCCGCCTGCAGGTGGGCGAGTCGATTGCGACGGGCAAGAATGTGGGCCGCATCGACGACCCTGTGCGCTACAAGCTGTCGGCCAAGGTGGACGAGTTTTACCTGAACCGCATGGCGGCGGGACGGCACGCCAGCATCGTCCAGGCTGGGCAAAGCTACGCGCTGAGCGTGCAGACGATTTATCCGCAGATCAAGGAGGGCCGCTTCACGGTGGAACTGGTGTTCCTGCACGGCCAGCCGCCCGTGCTCAACCCGGGACAAAGCCTCGATGCGCAGATCACCCTGGGCGAGCCGGCCGCCGCGCTGCTGCTGCCGAACGGCGCCTTCATCAACGACAGCGGCGGCGCCTGGGTCTTCGTGCTCGATGTGTCAGGCGGGCAGGCGCAGCGGCGCGCCGTGCGTATCGGCCGGCGCAACAACAGCCAGCTCGAAGTGCTGCAAGGGTTGCAGGCAGGCGAGCGCGTGATCCTGTCGGCCTACGCGGCCTATGGAAATTCCCCCAGATTGCACATTAGCCGGTAAATTCCCCTCATCCTCAATAAAGGTACCACCCATGCTCAAACTAGTCGGCGTCAGCAAGATGCATCAGTCAGGCGATATCCAGACCAAGGCCCTGGATCGCATCGACCTCGAGATCGAGGCGGGCGAATATGTCGCCATCACCGGCCCGTCGGGCTGCGGCAAATCGACCCTGCTGGGTCTGCTGGGTTTGCTCGATATTCCCAGCCATGGCGAATACTGGTTCGAAGGCCAGAATGTGGCGGGGTGGCGCGAAGCGAAGCTCAATGCGCTGCGCCGCGGGCGCATCGGCTTCATCTTCCAGAGCTTCAACCTGATCGAGGAGCTGAGCGTGTTCGAGAACGTGGAGCTGGCACTCGAGTACAACGGCACGCCGGCGCGCGAACGGCGCCAGCGCGTGGCCGCCATGCTCGACAAGCTGGGCGTGGCCCACCGCGCCGGACACCGGCCGTCGCAACTGTCCGGCGGTCAGCAGCAGCGCGTGGCGATCGCGCGCGCACTGGTGGCCGGGCCGGCCGTCTTGCTGGCCGATGAACCGACGGGCAACCTCGATACGGCGCACGGCAATGAAGTCATGCGCCTGCTGCGCAGCATCAATGCCGAGGGCACGACGGTGGTGATGGTGACCCATTCGCCCGACCACGCGGCGCAGGCGTCGCGCACCCTGCATTTGCTGGACGGCCGCGTCATGGTCGACGCCTTGCAGGCCGCATGAAGGCGGCTGATTTTCGCATCGGCTGGCGCCTGCTGGCGCAGCAGCGGGGCGCCTCGGTCGCCGTCATCCTGGGTCTGGCGGTGGGTTTCGCAGCCTGCTTCCTGCTATTGGGCTTTGTCGGCTACAGCCTGGGCTACGATAGCCAGGTGCCGCAGCGCGAGCGCGTGCTGCTGGTCAAGCAGCGCATCAATCTGTTCATCCGCCCCGAGTGGCAGAACTTTGCCTACCTGTCGCTGCGCGACGTGGCGCAGCGCAGCGGCGCCGTTACCATGGCGAGCATCGTCAAGGAACTTGATGTGCCCGTGCAGCGCGGTGAGCGTCCGTATGCGCTGAACGTGCAAGCGGTCGATGTGGATTTCGCCAGCCTGTTTGGCGTGACGGCGCTGCAGGGCGATCTGCGTTCGGCGCTGGCGCAGCCCGATGCGGTGGCGCTGACGCAGACGGCGGCGCGCAAGCTGTTTGCCGACGCGCCCGCGATGGGCCAGTTGCTGCAGATCGGCGGCGTCACGCTGAAGGTGCGCGCCATTCTGCCTGACCATCAACGCAACACCAGCGTGCCGTATGAAGTGTTGGTGGGCACGCTCAGCACTGCCTGGCCGGCGGCGCAGCGCGAGGCCGCCTTTGCCGGCAGGGGGCGCGGCGCCATCTACCTGCAGATGCGCCCCGGCGTGGCACCCGACGCGCTGGCGGCGCTGCTGCAGCAGGCTGTCAACGACTCGCCGCAAGACCGGCAGGTGCGCGGGGCATCCATGGGACGCGCGCTTAACGGGCGCAACGTCACCGACATCGCGCTGCTGCCGCTGGCGCAGGCTTACTTCGATGCGGACCTGTACAACAGCCGCGCGGCGGCGCGCCATGGGCAGCGCGCCAGCATGGTGGGACTGGCCGTGCTGGCGCTGCTGATACTTGCCCTGGCCGTCATCAATTATGTGAATCTGGCCACCGTGCGCACCTTGCGCCGCCAGCGCGAAATTGGCGTGCGCAAGCTGCTTGGTGCGGGTGCGGCGCGCCTGATGCAGCAGTTCCTGGCCGAGTCGGTGCTGACGGCGTTGCTGGCCGCCGCCGCCGGCTTGCTGCTGGCCTGGCTGGCGCTGCCGCTCTTTGCCGAGCTGGTACAGCGGCCGCTGGACGATATGTTCACCGCCTGGCGCTGCGTCGGCGCCTTGCTGTTTGGCGTGTTCACGGGCTTGTGTGCGGGCGCCTATCCCGCCTGGTGTGCGCTGCGTGTGCGGCCCGGTCCCGCGCTGGCGGGCCGCGGCAACAGTGAAACAGCGGCTGGCCTGTGGTTGCGCCGCGTGCTGACGGTATTGCAGTTCGGCGCCGCCATGGCGCTGTGCGCCGCGACCCTGGCGGTCGGCTGGCAATCCTGGTATGGCAGCCACGCCTCGCCCGGCTTCGCGCCGGACGGCTTGCTGGTGCTGGACTTGCCGCCCGGGAGCGAAGAGAGCCCGCAGGCGCGCGCCTTCGAAGAGGCGCTGGCGCGCCTGCCCGGCATCGCCGGCGTGGCGGGCATCCTGGAAGCGGTAGGGCGTGATAGCAGTAAGGTCGTCGGCAGTGTCAGGACGCGCGACGGGCGCGACGTGCGCCTGGAATACAAACCCATGACGCCGGGCTGGTTTGCGCTGTACCGCATCGTGCCCTTGCACGGGCGATTGTTCGATGCGGCGCAGGACCGGATCGGCAGCCAGGTGGTGGTGCTGAATGCGGCGGCGGCGCTGGCGCTGGGCTATCCCACGCCGCAGGCCGCCGTGGGGCAGGCGATGCCGGACGGGCAGGTGATTATCGGCATTGCGCCGCCGATCCGTTTCCAGGACATGCGCCAGGCGGCCCAGCCGATGCTGTTCGATCTGCGCCATGGCGGCGCGCTGTCCTTGCGCAGCAATGATGATGTGGCAGCGGCGCATGCGCGCATCGAGCCGCTGTGGCGGCGCTATTTTCCGGAGCGCATGCTGGCACTGCGCACGGCGCAAAGCCTGTTGACGGCGATGTATGCCGAAGACCTGCGCCTGGCGCGCATGCTCGGCCTGGCCAGCCTGATCGCCATGCTGCTTGCCGCCTTCGGCATTTACGTGCTGTCGGCCTATAGCGTGCAGCGGCGCAGCCGCGAAATTGTGCTGCGCAAGTTGCATGGCGCAGGCCGCGCCGCCATTGCCCGTCTGGTGGGGCGCGAGTTCATGCTGCTGCTCGCCGCCGGCGCCGTATTGGGACTGCCGCTGGCGGCCCTGGGTATCGCGCGCTACCTGGCCGGCTTTGTCGAACGCGCGCCGGTGGGCGCCTGGCCTCTGGCTGCGGCATTGTTGCTGGCCATGCTGGTGGCCTTGCTGGCCACCGTGCGGCACACCTGGTCGGCCATGCGCATGGCGCCGGCGCAAGCCTTGCGCGATTGAGGCGGGCTTGCGGCAGGCGTCGGCCTCGGGCACTCCCGGCCGATGGGCGCCCTGCAATTGCGACGCGTTACAATGGCGAGCGTGCACGTCAGCCAGCACGCGAGATGCTGATACTTATATGTATACGTGCCAGTGTACTTCTGCGCTCTTCGCCTGGGAACAGGATGGGCTTGTCGGCCTGCGCTTGACCTTGGCGGTAGACAGGTCTACTATTAATGACTCAAAAGTAAGTTACTTGGAAAGACACATGCAAGCCCCGATTGATACCAAGCCCCGCTGGGAGCGGCGCAAGGATGCCCGCCCGCAGGAGTTGCTCGCCGCCGCCCTCGACCTGTTTGTCGAACGGGGGTTCGCATCGACGCGCCTGGAGGATGTGGCCAAGCGGGCCGGCGTGTCGAAAGGCACCTTGTACCTGTACTTTGAGAATAAACAAGAGCTGTTCAAGGCCGTGGTGCGCGACAATATCGTGCAGTCGATCGGCGAGGCGGAAGACAGCATGGCCGCCTCGGACAGCAGCAGCGCCGAGTTGTTGCGCAAGGTGATGATGCAGTGGTGGGAAGAGTTCGGCGCCACCAAACTGGCCGGCTTGACCAAGCTGATGCTGGCCGAAGCGAACAATTTCCCGGAACTGGCGCAGTTTTACAACGAAGAAGTCGTCACGCGCGGCAATGGGCTGATCGTCAGCCTGCTGGAACGGGGCATGCAACGCGGCGAATTTCGCCAGGTCGATCCGGTGCTGGTCAGCACCATCCTCAGCGCGCCCGTCACCATGCTGATGATGTGGACGCATTCCTTCCTGCCTTGCGAGGTCAAGAATATCGATCCGCTCGCCTACATGGATGCGTTTATCGACATGAGCTTGCGCAGCCTGCAGGTGGAGGCGCCCGGTAAAAGCTGATGCGCCCGGCCTGGCTAATACCGTTCAGTTGCCCCTTTTCCAAGGTTCGCCCCCCCAAATCTGCAGATCGTCGCAAATTTCCTCCATTTCCCGCCTTTATGGTTAACATGTGCTTTCAGCCAGTTCAACGATAAAATGGCGGATTATTACTTCACTTACCGAGTCCAAAGATGAATATCGAACAAGCCCGCTTCAATATGATCGAACAGCAGATCCGTCCATGGGACGTACTGGATATCGACGTACTGGAGCTGTTGAACGTGGTCAAGCGTGAAGATTTCGTGCCGGCTGCCTATAAAAACCTGGCCTTCGTCGATACCGAAATTCCATTGGGCGGCGGTGAATGCATGCTCACGCCGAAGCTGGAAGCGCGCATTTTGCAAGACGTAGCCGTTAAAAAGCATGAAAATGTGCTGGAGATCGGCACCGGCAGCGGTTACATGGCCGCTTTGCTGGCGCACAAGGCGCGTCATGTGACGAGCGTGGAAATCGTTCCCCAATTGAAAACCCTGGCCGAGCAGAACCTGGTCGCCAATGGCGTGACGAACGTGACCGTGGAACTGGGCGACGGCGCCCAGGGTTGGAGCAAGGGCGCACCGTACGACGTGATCGTCGTCTCCGGCGCCCTGGCTGTGCTGCCGGAAACATTGTTGCAACAAATTAAAGTCGGCGGCCGCATCCTGGCCATCATCGGCGAAGCGCCGATCATGTCGGCGCACCTGATCACGCGCAGCTCGGACAAAGCTTACGACACGCGCAAGCTGTTTGAAACCAATGTTACGCCGCTGCAAGCCGTGGCACCGTCGCATTTCCAGTTCTGAGGCGACCGATTCGATGGAGCATTTGAGCGCACCGCAGCTGGCCGCCTGGCTGGCTGATCCATCCCGCGCGCGTCCCTTGTTGCTGGACGTGCGGGAACAGTGGGAGTTCGACCTGTGCCACCTCGACGGTGCCACCCTGATGCAGATGAACTCGATTCCTGCGCGCATCGATGACCTCGATGAAGATGCCGAGATCGTCTGCATCTGCCATCACGGCATGCGCAGCATGCAAGTGGCGGCCTTCCTGGAGCGCAATGGCTTTGGCAAGATCAGTAATTTGACGGGCGGCGTGCATGCCTGGGCGCTGCAAGTCGACAGCGCGATGCCTAAATACTAAGAGTCTATCCCAGTAGATGAATACATCCCCTGCTGGCGCCCCTCAGAAGCGGGGACTGCGTTGATCGTCGTTGCGTGGCTCGCCACGCGTCCTCCTCACGCC
This sequence comes from Janthinobacterium sp. DSP2-3-3, assembly GCF_049897325.1. Classification (NCBI taxonomy): domain Bacteria; kingdom Pseudomonadati; phylum Pseudomonadota; class Betaproteobacteria; order Burkholderiales; family Oxalobacteraceae; genus Janthinobacterium; species Janthinobacterium sp. DSP2-3-3. The sequence goes on from NZ_JAFCWA010000004.1 coordinate 30,006, forward strand.
TTGTCCGCGCACCTGATGAACTGCCAGCAGAAGACGCTCCCTACTGGGATAGGCTCTAAGTTATTTTTGCAGTAGATGCACCCAGGCATGTTTTCCTGCATGCCTGCGGAGGCCTGTACCCCGCTCACCCGGCGGGCGCAAGGCAAGCGGTAGCAGATTTTTGATTCCATCAACTTTTGACGACTCCAACGGAGAAATGCAATGCGGAAACCCCTTATCGCCGTGCTGATGACCAGCGCCTTTGTCTCGATGACATGCTCGCTGCAAGCGCAGGCGGCCGATCTCATCCAGGTGTACCAGCAGGCGCTGGCCAATGACGCGCAGTACGCCAGCGCGCGCGCGGCCCTGTCGGCCGGGATGGAGCGGGTTCCGCAGGGGCTGGCAGGCTTGCTGCCGCAGATCTCTGCGTCGGGCAGCAATACGCGCGGCAATACCGAGCAGATTGTCCAGAACAATGGGGGCAACAAGATCACCTCGCCGTCCGTGAACGTGCGTACGAATAGCTACAACCTGACCCTGGCGCAACCGCTGTTTCGTTGGGACCGTTGGGAAACCTATCAGCAAAGCAAGCTGGCGCAAGCGATCGCCGAAGCGCAATTTGCGCAAGTCCAGCAAGACTTGATCACGCGCGTGGCGCAGGCGTATTTCGACGTGCTGAGCGCGCAGGACAACCTGGGCGCCACGCAGGCGCAAAAAGTCGCCACGACGGAGCAACTGGCATCGGCCAAGCGCAATTTCGAAGTCGGCACGCAAACGATTACCGACACGCACGAAGCGCAAGCGGCCTACGACCTGGTGGTGGCGCAGGAATTTGCCGCCATCAATGACCTGGCCAACAAACGCAGTGCCTTGCAAACCATCATCGGTGAAGCGCCAACGAATCTGGCGCCGATGCGCACGGGCGTGGTCATCAGCGCGCCGGAACCGGCCGCCATCGAACCGTGGGTGAGCTCGGCGGAAGAGCAGAACTACGGCGTCGTCACGGCCCAGTTCAACGTGGAGTCAGCCAAGCGCGACATCGGCCGCAACCGCGCCGGCCACTACCCGACCCTGGACCTGATTGCCAACACGGGTCATAGCTACACCTCCGGTGGCGGCAATGGCAACGGCAATAACAACAATGCCATCGGCGTGCAGTGGAGCATCCCGATCTTCAGCGGCTTTGCCGTCACCAGCAAGGTGCGCGAATCGATTGCGCTGGAAAACAAGGCCCGCAACGATCTGGAAACGGCACGCCGCACCGCGTCGCAAGGCGCGCGCCAGGCTTTCCTCGGCGTCAACAGCGGCCTGGCGCAAGTCAAGGCGCTGGAAGCGGCGGAAGTGTCGAGCAAATCGGCGCTGGAGTCGAACCAGCTCGGCTACCAGGTGGGCGTGCGCATCAATATCGACGTCTTGAATGCGCAGAAACAATTGTTCTCGACGCAAAAAGACCTGTCGAAAGCGCGCTACGACACCATCATGAACGGCTTGCGCCTGAAGGCCGCGGCCGGCACCCTGAAGGAAACGGATTTGATGCCCGTCAACGCCTTGCTCGACAAGTAAGCGCGGGTTTGTCCTGAAATGAAAACCAGCACCGGCAACGGCGCTGGTTTTTTTTCGTCTTGAGGTGTTTTCACACGGTGCGGCTGTTGGCGATCTGTGTGAGCACGACACCGGCCACCACCAGGCCCGCGCCGGCCCAGTGCAACGGAGAAATATGCTTGACGGCAAAGCCCAGCAAGCCGTAGCGGTCGATGGCCAGCGCGGCCAGCATTTGGCCGCCGATGACGGCCGCCATGAAGGGGCCGGAACCCATGCGCGGCGCCAGCATCAGTGCGGCTGTAATATACAACACGCCGGCCGCGCCGCCCAGCCAGGACCAGCCCGGCCCGCGCACGGCGAGGTGGAAATCGGGTGCCGGCACGCGCCAGATCAGCATCACCAGCGAAGCGAGCACGGCGCTGACGGCCAGCGAGGCGATGGTGGCCCACAGAGGGTGGCCCAAGTTGCGGCCCAGCGCGGCATTCGCGCCCGCCTGGAAGGGGACGACGGCGCCGGCCAGCATGGCCAGCGGGGCAAATACGGTAATCCATCCTTGCATGTGTGACTCCATCACTGTGAATTGATGGAGTCATCGTATTATGCTGTCATGATTAAATCCAATTCGTAATTTGCCATTCAACTATGCACCAAATGAATAATCTGCGCGCCGTCGATTTGAACTTGCTGGTGATCCTGGAAGCGCTGCTCAGCGAACGCCATCTGTCGCGTGCAGCGCAGCGCTTGCACATGAGCCAGCCTGCCGTCAGCCATGCGCTGTCACGCTTGCGCCATCTGCTCGACGACCCGCTGCTGCTGCGCGGCAAGGGCGGCTTCCAGCCCACGGCGCGCGCTTTGGCGCTGGCGCGGCCGCTGGCCGAAGCCCTGCAAAGCGTGCGCTCCGTGCTGGGCGGCGCCGTCTTCGAGGCGGCCACGACACAACGCGTGTTTCGCCTGGCCATGTCCGACTATGGCGCAGCGTTGATCTTGCCCATCTTGCTGCGCCGTTTGCGCGTGGAAGCGCCCGGCATCGACCTGGCCATCAGCTATGCCAGTCGTCCGGCCGTGGTGGCCGGCGTGCTGGATGGCGAGATCGACCTGGCGCTGGGCGTGTTCCCGCAACTGCCCGAGCAGTTACATAGGGAAACCTTATTTGAGGAAACCTTCGTGTGCGCGCTCGACCCGGCCAGCCTGGCGCCGGATGAAACGCTGAGCCTGACGACCTATCTGGCGCGCCCCCACGTGTTGGTGGCGTCCAGCGAAAGCGGCATGGCGGCCGAAGTCGACGCGGCCCTGGCCCAGCTGGGCCAGGCGCGCCGCATCGCCGTGCGCGTACCGTACTGGACGGTCGCAGCGGATGTCGTGATGGGGACGGATTTGATCCTGATGGTGGCGCGGCGCGCCTTGCGCGGCAACGCGGCGCAGGGGCTGGCACAGCATTCTGCGCCGTTTGCCATCGCGCCGTTTGCGTTTGAAGTGATACGGCACCGTCGCACGGACGGCGATGCGGGGATAGCCTGGCTGCGCGCCGCGATTGCAACGGCCGCGGGGCCAGGCTGAGGTATTACAAGCCGCCGCCCTGGCCGTCGAACTTGCGTTCGATCAATTCGATCTTGTAACCATCCGGATCGGTAATGAAGGCGATGACCGTGTTGCCGCCCTTGACGGGGCCCGGTTCGCGCGTGACGTTGCCGCCATTTGCGCGCGCCGCATCGCAAGCGGCAACGATGTCATCGGCCGAGATGGCGATATGACCATAGGCCGTGCCCAGCTCGTAGCTGGTGGTGCCATAGTTATACGTCAGTTCCAGTTCCGCGTGGTCGGGATTCGCGCCGTAGCCGACGAAGGCCAGCGTGTACTGGTATTCGGGATTGTCGCTGGTGCGCAGCAACTTCATGCCCAGGACCTTGGTGTAAAAATCGATGGAACGCTGCAGGTCGCCGACCCGTAACATGGTGTGCAAAATACGCATCGTAAATCCTTGATGATGATAGGGGAATGGCAGGATTTTATGCGGTTTATGGCTTTCTTGCCGAGACCGCCCCAGCCGCCCTGGTGCAGGACAGCAGCGGACGGTGACGTCAGTGCCCTGGATTTACTCCAGATGGGCGTCCAAGGTGATTTCCGTGGCTAGCAACTTCGACACGGGGCAGCCCAGCTTGGCGCGCAGGGCCGCATCCTGGAACGCTTCGTCGGTGGCGCCGGGAATGGTCGCCACCAGAGTCAGGTGTACGGCCGTGATGGCATAGCTACCATCGATTTTTTCCAAGCTGACATCGGCCGTGGTTTTCAGGGCCGTGGCGCGCAAGCCCGCTTCGCCCAGCTGGCCGGACAGGGCCATGGTGAAGCAGGCGGCATGGGCGGCGCCGATCAGTTCTTCCGGGTTGCTGCCGGGACCGTCTTCAAAGCGCGTGTTGAAGCCATATGCCACATTGTCGAGCGCGCCGCTTTGGGTAGAAATATACCCTTTGCCATCTTTAAGGCCGCCACTCCAGACGGCTGATCCTGTTTTTTTCATGATGTACTCCTTGCGTGGTTCGAGCGTCCATCATGCGCGCCCCGCCCTTGCCCTTCCGTTCGTTGCGTCACACAGAGGGCGCATGCAGGGGCGCATGGGCGGCGCGCGGCATCGGCTCTCACTGCGCCGGCGTCACGCGCCAGATGACATTGCCCACGTCGTCCGCCACCAGCAGCGCGCCCGCCTTGTCGACAGCCACACCGACGGGGCGCCCTTGCGCCTTGCCGTTCTCGTCCAGGAAGCCGCTGACGACATCGTGTGGCGGGCCGCTGGGCACGCCATTGGCGAAGGGCACATGGATGACTTTATAGCCGCTGAAAGGTTTGCGGTTCCACGAGCCGTGCTGGCCGATGAAGGCGCCGCCCCGGTAGCGGGCGGGCAGCAAGGTGCTGTCATAAAACGCCAGTCCCAGCGAGGCCGTGTGCGCGCCAAGCGCGTAATCGGGCGCGATGGCGGTGGCCACCAGTTCGGGGCGCGGCGGCTTGACCCGCGCATCGACGTGCTGGCCGAAATAACTGTAGGGCCAGCCATAGAAGGCGCCGTCCTTGACGGAGGTCATGTAGTCCGGCACCAGGTCGTTGCCCAGCTCGTCGCGCTCATTGACGGTAGTCCACAGGGCGCCCGTTTTGGGTTGCCAGGCCATGCCGTTTGGATTGCGCAAGCCCGTGGCGTACACGCGTGCCTTGCCCGTCGCCCGCGTGACTTGCCAGATGGCGGCACGGCCGTCTTCGGCCGCCATGCCGTTTTCGCCCACATTGCTGTTCGAACCGACGGAAACATAGAGAAATTTGCAATCGGTGCTGGCGACGACGTTCTTGGTCCAGTGGTGGTTGATGGGCCCGCCCGGCAAATCCATCACCTTGACGCCCGGCGCCGTGATGGCCGTTTGCCCGGCGACGTAAGGAAAGCGCATCAGCGCATCGGCATTGGCGATGTACAGCTCGTTGCCGACCAGGGCCATGCCGAACGGCGAGTTCAATCCTTGCAGGAATACGCTGCGCGTGTGCGCCACGCCATGTGCATCGATGCCGCGCAGCAGGGTAATCCGGTTGGCGCTGGGCGTGGCGGCGCCTGCCTTCTTCATCTGCATTTGCATGATGGCGCCCTTGATGCCCTTGCTGTCGTCCGGTTTCGGCGGCGCATTCGTTTCCGCGACGAGCACGTCGCCATTCGGCAGCACGTACAGCCAGCGCGGATGGTCAAGGTCGCGCGCATACGCATGGATGGCCAGGCCCGCCGCGACCACGGGGCGCTGCGCGGCCGTCCAGCGCTGCACGGGCGCCACCTTGACGGTGGGAATGAATTGCTTGTCCGGTGCTGGCAGGGCGGGTTGCGGGCCAAAGCCCACGGGCATGGCGGGCGCCTGGGCGTGGGCCACAGTCGTGCCGCAGGCAGCGGCCAGCAGGAATGAACAGACGTAACGGTGCATGGCGTACTCCATAACGCTACCAGTGCGAGTAGCAGTGCGTGAAAGTTCGATTCAGCGCGTCTTCTTTGGTTCCAGCTGCGCGTCGGGGCGGGCCTGCTGCGGCGCGGCCGGCTTGACCTTTTCCACGCCGGGCTGGGCGCGCCGGTCGGTATCGACCAGGCCGCGTTCCAGGTCGCTGGCCGCCTGTTGCATGATTTTGCGCGGGCGCACGTCTTGCGCGTCGGGCGACTCATCGCGCTCGTGCGGCAGACGGTCGACACCGTCATTTTTAACCTTTTCATCGGTATTGATCTTGCGTTCACTTGGTGGGGTAACCATATGGCCTCCTGACAGTAAAGATGAATGAGCTCAGTGTCCTGCCGCGCCAGGCCGCCTGCAAGCGGATATGTGCATGCTGAGAGCGCTGGCGCACGCATGGACGATTCTTTTTCTGCGCTACACTGCGTGCAACACCAAGAACGCCCCTTGCAGGCACACGTCCGCCGCACTATACTGTGCATATATACAGTATCATGCGATGGCGGCGTGCGACGCGACAGCCTGGGGCGGCTTGCCACTGAATTCATTTCCGAGACTCTTATGCCCGTCGATACACACGCCGAACAGCGCGCCGAACAGCCAGCCGCTACCTTGCCAGCCCCGGGCGAGCGCTTCAACCTGGGCGCCAAGACCATCGCCCTGGTTGTGCGCCAGAATACGGATGGCATTGCCGAGCCCGTGAAAAGCATCGTCGATTTCCTGCAAGTGCTGGGCCATACGGTAGTCTTTGAGGCGGAGACGGCAGCGCACCTGAATCTGGCGTTTCCCGGCGTGCGCGCCATGTCGCCGGCCGAGATCGGTGCTGCCGCCGATTGCGCCATCGTCATGGGCGGCGACGGCACCATGCTGGGCATTGCGCGCCAGCTGGCGCCATTCGACGTCCCCTTGATCGGTATCAATCAAGGGCGCTTGGGTTTCATGACGGATATCCCAATCGAGCGCATGCTGCCCGTGCTGGCGCAAATTCTCGGTGGCCGCTTCAAGGCCGAACGCCGGACCTTGCTCGAAGGCAGTGTGCTGCGCGACGGCGTATCGATTCACGTGGGCATGGCCGTCAACGATGTCGTCGTCTCACGCGGCGGCGGCGCCGGCATGGCTGAATTGCGCGTCGAAGTCGATGGACACTTCATGTACAACCAGCGTTCGGATGGCTTGATCATTTCCACACCCACGGGCTCGACCGCGTACTCGCTGTCGGCCGGCGGCCCCTTGCTGCACCCTACCCTGGGCGGCATCGTGCTCGTGCCGATCGCCCCGCATGCGCTGTCGAACCGCCCCATCGTCCTGCCCGACTCCAGCCAGATCGTCGTGGAAATCGTGCGCGGGCGCGATATCAGCGTCAATTTCGACATGCAGACCTTTGCCAGCCTGGTGCAGCAAGACCGCATCCTCATCCGCCGTTCGCCGCACACGATTACCTTCCTGCATCCGGAAGGGTGGAGTTACTACAACACCCTGCGTGAAAAATTGCACTGGAATGAGTACCCGTCGGGCGAGGGCAAGCTCAGCTAACAGTTTTCCACGTCAACCCGCGGTGCGCCGCCTAACCACAGAAGCCATGCTCCATACACTGTCCATTCGCGATTTTGTCATCGTCGATACTATTGAACTGGAATTTTCCGCCGGCTTCAGCGTGCTGACGGGGGAGACGGGCGCCGGCAAGTCCATCCTCATCGATGCGCTGACCCTGGCGCTGGGCGGACGCGGCGACGCCAGCGTGGTGCGCGAAGGCGCGGCCAAGGCCGACATCACGGCCGATTTTTCCGTCAGCGAGGTGGCGCAGGCCTGGCTGGTGGCACATGAGTTCGCCAACGACGATGGCGGCGCCCTGTTGCGCCGCGTGATCGACAATGCCGGCCGCTCGAAGGCGTATATCAACGGCATCCCCGCCACGGCCGCGCAGTTGCGTGAACTGGGCGATATGCTGGTCGATATCCACGGCCAGCACGCGCACCAGTCGCTGCTGAAAAGCGAGGCGCAGCGCGCCCTGCTCGATGGCCAGGCAACGGCGCGCGAAGCGGGCGTGGAGCAGGATGCGCGGCAGGTGGCGGCGCTGCACAAGCGCTGGCGCGCCCTCGTGCGCCAGCGCGAAGAATTTGAAACGAATGCCGCCAACGTGCTGTACGAGCGCGAACGCCTGGAATGGCAAGTGGGCGAACTGGAAAAATTGGCGGCCAAGCCCGGCGAGTGGACGGACATCACGAACGAACACAGCCGCCTGTCGCACGCGGCCAGCCTGCTGGAAGGGGCGCAGGAAGCCCTGTCCCTCATTTCCGAGTCGGAAGACCACCCCATCGTGTCGCAACTGTCGGCCTTGAACCAGAAGCTGGGCAAGCTGGTGTCCGTGGACGCGGAATTGCAGCCGATCGTTGACCTGATCGAATCGTCGCGCATCCAGCTGCAGGAATCCGTGTACGCGCTGAACAACTATCTGGACCGCGTGGAACTGGACCCTGAGCGGCTGCACCAGCTCGACGCGCGCATGGAAGCCATGCACAGTACGGCCCGTAAATTCCGCGTCACGCCCGAAGAGCTACCGGAGGAACACGCCAAGCTGTCGGAAAAGCTGCAACACTTGGCCGACGCTTCTGACATCGAAGGCTTGCTGCGCCAGGAAGCGAAGATCGAAGCGGAATACCGCGTCGTCGCGGGCCGCCTGTCGGCCACGCGCCAGGCGGCGGCAGTGGAACTGGGGCACGCCGTCACGCGCGCCATGCAGGAACTGAGCATGACGGGCGGCAGCTTCGAAATCGCCCTGCACCCGTGCGTACCGGCCGCCCACGGGCTTGAGCAAGTGGAATTTCTCGTCGCCGGCCATGCGGGCACGGCGCCCCGCTCGCTGGCCAAAGTGGCGTCCGGCGGCGAACTGGCGCGCATCGCGCTGGCGATTTCCGTCATCACCTCGCACGCTACCACCACGCCGACCCTGATCTTCGACGAGGTCGACAGCGGCATTGGCGGCGCCGTCGCCGAAGTGGTGGGGCGCCTGCTGAAACGCCTGGGGCAGGGACGGCAAGTATTGTGCGTGACCCATTTGCCGCAAGTGGCCAGCCAGGCGAACCAGCATTTTCAGGTGGCAAAAAGCACCCTGGACAATGGCAAGACGGCTTCGCGCATCGACATGCTCGATGCCAAGGCCCGTGTGGAAGAAGTGGCGCGCATGCTGGGCGGCCTGGAAATCACGGCCACCACGCGCAAGCACGCGCGCGAATTGCTGGCGATTTGACCTGGGACCTGACGGGCGTGCTGCCTTCGCCAAGCAGTACTCCCCGATGTTGACGCAATGTAACTATAATGGTTGGCCACTCCATCCAACGCCTTAGAAGAGCCTTCATGTCATTTCAAACAGAACCGCCGTACACGCATGGCAGCATCGACCGCAGCGCCGTGGTGCTGGTCAACCTGGGCACGCCCGATGCGCCGACCTCGTCGGCCGTGCGGCGTTACCTGAAGCAATTTTTGTCCGATCCCCGCGTGGTGGAGATTCCCCGCGTCGTCTGGTGGTTCATCCTGAACCTGATTATTTTGCCATTTCGCTCTGGCCAGTCGGCCAAAAAATACGCGTCGATCTGGACGCGCGAGGGTTCGCCCTTGAAAGTGCATACGCAAAAGCAGGCCAAATTGCTGGCCGGCGCCCTGGCCGAGCGTGGCCATGACGGCGTGACGGTGGCCATGGCCATGCGCTACGGTTCGCCTTCCTTGCCCGACGTGCTGGCCAGGCTGAAAAGCGAAGGCTGCGAGCGCATCGCCATCCTGCCAGCCTATCCGCAATACTCGGGCACGACGACGGGCTCCATCTATGACGCCGTGTTCGCTCATTACACCACAGTGCGCAATGTGCCGGAATTGCGTTTTATTAAGCAGTATCACGAGCACGACACGTATATTGACGCCTTACGCGATTCCGTGTTGAATCACTGGGAAGCGCATGGCCGTCCAGAAAAACTGGTGATGAGTTTTCATGGTGTGCCCAAGCGCACCTTGCTGCTGGGCGATCCGTACCACTGCCAATGCCTGAAAACGGCGCGATTGCTAGCGGAAAAGTTAAAGTTAAGTAAAGAGCAATATGTGGTGACCTTCCAGTCGCGCTTTGGCAAGGCCGAATGGCTGCAGCCGTACACGGCACCTACCCTGGTGGCCTTGGCGCAACAGGGCGTTAAGCGCGTCGACCTGCTGTGCCCGGGCTTTACCAGCGATTGCCTGGAAACGCTGGAAGAGATCGCCATGGAAGCCAAGCATGATTTCGAAACGGCCGGCGGCCAGCATTTCCATTACATTGCTTGCCTGAACGAAACGCCAGCCTGGATCGCGGGCATGGCGGAAATTGCCGAACAGCACATGATTGGCTGGCCGACGATGAAGACGGCGCCGCAGCGCGAGGCCGACAAGAAAGCGGGCGAGCATGCGCGCGCTGCGGCCCTGGCGCTGGGCGCTGCGAATTAACGGGTATTGCCATTTGCGCAATAAAAAGCCGCGCTTGCGCGGCTTTGTCATGTCTGGTGTGAGCAAGGCACTATCCAGATAGTAGCGCTGCCAATGGCGATGGCGGCGGCGGGGCTGGTAGAATGCCCGCTTTGCCGTGGGAAGCCTGCAACATCAAGGGGGCGCGCACGGATCGCTGCCCGAAATGGGAAGTGCTTTGTAATAAGCTGTAACATGCAACGATGTAATCGCTGGTTTTAGCATGAATACCCCTTGAAACAATAGGATATAGCCCCATCTGCCCGACAGTGTTGTAAAGATAATTAGACCAACTCATTTAAGTCATTGATTGTAGGAGCTTTCTAGATGCAAGATCAGGAAAACCAAGCTATACCAAATCCGCAAGCGGACGCCGCGGCTCCCGCAGAACCTACTTTGGAAGAGCAGCTGGCGAGTACCGAAGCGCGTCTTGCAGAGATGCACGATGCCTTCATGCGCGCCAAGGCCGATGGTGAAAATATTCGCCGCCGTGCGCAGGAAGATGTTGCTAAAGCGCATAAATTCGCAGTGGAAAGCTTTGCCGAAGCCATGGTGCCGGTAAAAGACAGCCTGGAAACGGCGCTGACGGTGGAAGCACCGACCATCGAATCGCTGAAAGAAGGCGTCGAGCTGACCCTGAAGCAACTGAACGCCGCGTTCGAGCGCAACCGCCTGGTGGAAGTATTACCGGTGCAGGGTGAAAAGCTCGATCCGATGAAACACCAGGCCGTTGCCGTGGTGCCAGCGGAGCAGGAAGCCAATACCATCGTGTCTGTCCTGCAAAAGGGCTATATGATTGCGGACCGCTTGCTGCGCCCAGCCATTGTAACGACCGCGCAAGCAAAATAATCAGAGGGCGGCATCAAGCAAGCCTTGAAACCATGCCGCTTTGCCACATATAAGAACCATCTGAAATCTAGCAAATAAAAGGAAATAAATCATGGGTAGAATTATCGGTATCGATCTGGGAACCACGAATTCCTGCGTTTCCATCATGGAAAACGGTCAACCAAAGGTAATCGAAAACGCTGAAGGCGCACGCACGACGCCGTCGATTATTGCTTATCAAGAAGATGGCGAAATTCTCGTCGGCGCGCCAGCGAAACGCCAGGCCGTGACGAATCCGAAAAACACGCTGTACGCAGTCAAGCGTTTGATCGGTCGCAAGTTCGACGAAAAAGAAGTACAAAAAGACATCTCGCTGATGCCGTACCAAATCATGAAAGCCGACAACGGCGATGCATGGATCGGCGTACGCGACAAAAAACTGGCGCCGCCACAAATTTCCGCTGAAGTGCTGCGCAAGATGAAGAAAACGGCAGAAGACTACCTCGGTGAAGAAGTTACCGAAGCCGTTATCACCGTGCCTGCATACTTCAACGACTCGCAGCGTCAAGCCACCAAGGATGCCGGCCGTATCGCTGGCCTGGACGTCAAGCGCATCATCAACGAGCCAACCGCGGCAGCGCTGGCGTTCGGCCTCGACAAGACCGAAAAAGGCGACCGTAAAATCGCCGTGTATGATTTGGGTGGCGGTACGTTCGACGTGTCGATCATCGAAATCGCAGATGTTGATGGCGAGAAACAATTTGAAGTGCTGTCGACCAATGGCGACACCTTCCTGGGCGGCGAAGACTTCGACCAGCGCATCATCGATTACATCATCGACGAGTTCAAGAAGATCAACGGCATCGATCTGAAAAAAGATCCGATCGCTCTGCAGCGTATCAAGGCCTCGGCCGAGCGTGCGAAGATCGAACTGTCGTCGTCGCAACAAACCGAGATCAACGAGCCGTACATCGCCATGGCGAATGGCGCGCCGGTCCACCTGAACCTGAAGATGACCCGCGCCAAGCTGGAATCGCTGGTGGAAGAACTGATCATCGCGACGATGGAACCTTGCCGCATCGCCATCAAGGATGCCGGTGTAAAAGTGTCCGACATCGACGACATCATCCTGGTCGGCGGCATGACCCGTATGCCGAAGGTGCAGGAAAAAGTGAAGGAATTCTTCGGCAAAGATCCACGCAAAGACGTGAATCCGGACGAAGCCGTGGCAGTGGGCGCAGCGATTCAAGGTTCGGTCCTGTCGGGCGAACGCAAGGACTTGCTGTTGCTGGACGTCACGCCTTTGTCCCTGGGTATCGAAACCCTGGGCGGCGTGATGACCAAGATGATCCACAAAAACACGACGATTCCGACCAAGTTCAGCCAAGTGTTCTCGACGGCGGACGACAACCAGCCTGCGGTGACCATCAAGGTCTTCCAGGGTGAGCGCGAAATCGCTGCCGGCAATAAAGGCCTGGGTGAATTCAATTTGGAAGGCATTCCACCATCGTCGCGCGGCACGCCGCAGATCGAAGTGACCTTCGACATCGACGCCAACGGCATCTTGCACGTCGGCGCGAAAGACAAGGCCACCGGCAAGGAAAACAAGATCACGATCAAGGCCAATTCCGGCTTGACCGAGGCTGAAATCCAGAAGATGGTGAAAGACGCCGAGTTGAACGCGGAAGAAGACAAGAAGGTCAAAGAATTGGCCGAGTCGCGCAACCAGGCCGATGCTCTGGTACACTCGACCCGGAAATCCTTGACCGAATACGGCGACAAGCTGGATGCGGGCGAGAAAGAGAAGATCGAAGCGGCTATCACCGACCTGGAAGCAAGCATCAAGGCGGGCGACAAGGCTGAGATCGACGCCAAGGTGGCTGCACTGTCGAGCGCATCGCAGAAGCTGGGCGAAAAAATGTATGCCGACATGCAAGCGCAGCAAGCTGCCGGCGGCGCGGAAGGTGCACAGCAAGCCGCTGGCGCATCGGACGCAGGCGCCAAACAAGATGACGTTGTTGACGCTGACTTCAAAGAAGTCAAAGACAGCAAGTAATGAAGTAATGTCTTGCGCTCCCATGAACTGGGGGCAGCCGGGCTGAACGCTACATCGCGGGATTAGCCGCGAAGACCGGCCGAGCCGAGTCGTTGCCCAGTGCAGCACTCGACTCGGCTTTTTCGTGTAATTTTTACATCAGTAGATAGACTGCAAGGTGCCGACAACATGGCAAAGCGTGATTTTTACGAGACACTCGGTGTCGCAAAAAATGCTTCGGAAGAAGAGATCAAAAAGTCTTACCGTAAACTGGCGATGAAATACCATCCGGACCGCAATCCGGATAGTAAGGAATCGGAAGAAAAGTTTAAGGAAGTCAAAGAAGCTTACGAGATGCTGACCAATCCGGAAAAGCGCGATGCGTATGACCGCTATGGTCACGCTGGCGTGGACCCGAATATGGGCGGCGGTGGCGGCTTCGGCGGCGGTGCTGGCGGCTTTGCCGACAGCTTCGGCGATATCTTCGGCGACATCTTTGGCGGTGGCGGTGGACGCAGCCGCAATGCCGGACCACAGGTGTACCGTGGCGCCGACTTGCGCTACAACCTGGAAATTACACTGGAGCAAGCTGCGCACGGCTTCGACACGACCATCCGCGTGCCGAGCTGGGACAAGTGCGACACGTGCCACGGTAGCGGCGCCAAGCCGGGTACTTCGCCGACCACCTGCGGTACTTGCGGTGGTCACGGGCAGGTGCGCATGCAGCAAGGTTTCTTCAGCATCCAGCAAACCTGTCCGAAATGCCATGGCAGCGGCAAGGTCATCACCGACCCCTGCACGCCGTGCGGCGGCGCCGGTCGCATCAAGCGCAACAAGACGCTGGAAGTGAAAATTCCAGTCGGTATCGACAACGGCATGCGTATCCGCTCGTCCGGCAACGGCGAACCGGGCACGAATGGCGGCCCGGCGGGCGACCTGTATGTGGAAATCCACATCAAGCCGCACGCCGTGTTCCAGCGCGAAGGCGACGACCTGCATTGCGAAATGCCGATCTCGTTTACCAAGGCGGCCTTGGGCGGCGAAATCGAAGTGCCTACCCTGAACGGCAAAGTGTCGTTCACGATTCCTGAAGGTACCCAGTCGGGTAAGACCTTCCGCCTGAAAGGCAAGGGCATCAAGGGCGTGCGCTCCGGTTACGCGGGCGACCTGTTCTGCCACGTGGCCATCGAAACACCGGTGAAGCTGACGGAAAAACAAAAAGACCTGCTGCGCGACTTTGAAAAGTCGACCACCGAGGGCGGTGCCAAGCACAGTCCGCAAAGCAAGACCTGGAAAGACAAGGTCAAGGACTTTTTTGAGTAAGCACACGTAACACCATGCGCCGGGATGCTTAAACATCCCGGCGTTTTTTTCACTACGACTGAGAAAATGCGCACATCGCCGGCCTACGGGCGCGATCTGCCGCCCTCAGTCGTACTCACATAATGGGAGCGATATGACCGAACCGAAAAATGGCCAGGCCCTGGCGGAACTGCTGCAGCGCAACCGCCGCTGGGCCGACTCGATGGTGGCGAAAGACCCGAACTTCTTCAAAAACCTGGAAGCGCAAACGTCGCCCGAATACCTGTGGATCGGCTGTTCCGACAGCCGCGTGCCCGCCAACGAACTGCTGGGCATGGCGCCTGGCGACGTGTTTGTCCACCGTAACATTGCCAATGTGGTCGTGCACTCCGACCTCAATTGCCTGTCCGTCCTGCAATTTGCCGTGGACGTGCTGAAAGTCAAACATGTCATCATCGTCGGCCATTACGGCTGCAAGGGCGTGCATGCGGCCATGACGGGCACGCGCATCGGCCTGGTCGATAACTGGCTGCGCCACGTGCAGGACGTGGGCCAGAAGCATGAACGCTACCTGGGCGACGTGCTGACCAGCCGCCAGCGCGGCGACCGCCTGTGCGAACTGAATGTGGTCGAGCAGGTCTTGAACGTGTGCCAGACCACCATCGTGCAAGATGCGTGGGAACGGGGCCAGGAACTCAGCGTCCATGGCTGGGTCTATGGCTTGAAGGATGGTTTGCTGAACGACCTGGAAGTGACGGTCACGGCTGGCCACGAGCTGGCGCCGCGCATGGCGGCCCGCCTGGCTCGCTACGAAGCAACGGCGTAAGCAGCGCCGGCGCCGCGCCAGATCCCTGGCCACGCCGATGCCTGTCGCAGCGTGGCGCAACGCGCCGCGCATATCCATATAGTAAATGCTTCGTTTGCAAGGAACGCCGGCCGGCATACAGTGGACTTCCCCAGACTCTTGGCGAATTCCCATGTCGGCCGTCCTGAAACCCTTGCAATCCACCAGCCATTTCCGTATCGAGACGTTCGATGCGCCGCTCGGCGCGCAAGTGCTGGGGCTGGACCTGGCGCAGCCGCTGTTGCTGGGCGACTTCCAGCGCCTGCACCATGCCCACCTCGACCATCACGTGCTGGTGTTCCGCAACCAGCGCATCACGCCGCAGCAACAAGTCGATTTCAGCCGCCGCTTCGGTCCCCTGCAAATCCACGTGCTGCGCCAGTTCCAGCTACCCACGCAACCGGAAGTGCTGATCATCTCGAACATCGTCGACGATGGCCAGCCCATTGGCCTGGGCGACGCGGGCCATTTCTGGCATTCCGATTTGTCGTACAAGCAAGTGCCCAGCCTCGGCTCCATGCTGCACGCGCAAGAGTTGCCGGAAGAGGGCGGCGATACCGTGTTTGCGAATATGCACCTGGCCTGGGAAAGCTTGCCGGCCGCGTTGCGCCACGCCGTGCGCGGCGCCCGCGCCGAACACAGCTATCTGAACCAGTATGAGGAGTTGCGCCGCCGCAACCCATGGCGCCCCGCCCTGACGCAGGCGCAGATCGATGAAGTCAAACCGGTCACCCATCCCGTGGTGCGCGTGCATCCGGAAACGGGACGGCGCGCCCTGTTTGTCAGCGAACATTTCACCACGCGCATCGTCGGCCTGCCCGAGGATGAAAGCCGCGCCCTGCTCGACGAACTGTTTGCCCACAGCGTGCGCCCCGAGCACCTGTATGTGCACCGTTGGCAGCCGCATGACCTGGTGTTCTGGGACAACCGCTCGCTGATGCACTTGGCGACGGCTTGCCCGCCTGAGCAGCGCCGCAAACTGTATCGCACCACCATCGAAGGCGATGTGCCGTACTGATTTTTGTCTGTTGATCTGACCCAAGGAGTGTCCATGTTGCCGATCTTTACCTTTGCCCGCCGCCGCCTTTTCGCCACTATCGCCATGCTGTGTTTGACAGGCATGGCAATGCCCATGGCCCGGGCCGAAGGCCAGATCCGCATCGCCGGCCAGCACGGCATCACCTTCTTGCTGCTCAACATTGCGCAAGAACAAAAGCTGATCGAAAAGCATGGCAAGCAGCAGGGTGTCGACGTGAAGGTCGACTGGATCACCTTGTCCGGCGGACCCGCCATCAATGACGCTTTGTTGTCGGGCAATATCGATATTGCGGGGGCTGGACTGGGGCCGCTGCTGACGATATGGGACCGCACGAAAGGCCGGCAGAATGTGCGCGGCGTGGCGTCTTTGGGCAATTTCCCTTACTACTTGATCAGCAACAATCCGAAGGTGAAAACCCTGGCGGACTTGACGGACAAGGACCGCATTGCCTTGCCCGCCGTGTCTGTCTCCGTGCAGGCGCGCATCTTGCAGATGGCCGTGGCAAAGCAGTGGGGCGACAAGGAATTTGCCCGTCTGGATAAAATCACGCAAACCTTGCCGCACCCGGATGCGGCCGCCGCCATCATCGCCGGCGGCACGGAGTTGAGCGGCCACTTCGGCAACTCGCCGTTCCAGGAGCAGGAACTGGCGCAGAACCCGAACGCCCACATCATCTTGAACTCTTACGACGTGCAAGGTGGACCCAGCTCGTCGACCCTGCTGTATGCGACGGAAAAATACCGCAAGGATAATCCCAAGACTTACCGCGCCTTTATCGCCGCGCTGGCGGAAGCGGCGCAGTATGCGAGCAGCAACCCGCAGGGTGCGGCCGACATCTATATCAAGGTCAACAAGAGCAAGGTGGACCGCAACTTGCTGCTGAAAATCTTTGCCAACCCGCAAGTGCAATTCAAGATTGCACCGCAAAACACCTATGGCCTGGCGCAATTCTTGCACCGCGTGAGCGCCATCCGCAACCTGCCCGACAGCTGGCGCGATTACTTCTTTGACGATCCTGCCATTACACAAGGAGGCTGACATGAACGCACCGGCTTTTCACCTGGTACGCCCGCCCGCGACGGTGGCACCCCTGCTCAGCGTGAAACATGTCAGCCTGGAGTACCGCACGGAACAGCGCACGGTGCGCGCCACGCACGACGTCAGTTTCGACGTATTTCGCGGCGACCGTTTTGTGTTGCTGGGGCCATCGGGCTGCGGCAAATCTTCGCTCTTGAAAGCCGTGGCCGGTTTCATCGCGCCGCGCGCGGGCAGCATCGCCATGCAAGATAAGATCATCACAAAGCCGGGGCCGGACCGTGTCGTCGTGTTCCAGGAATTCGACCAGTTACCGCCGTGGAAAACCGTGCTGGAAAACGTCATGTTCCCCTTGCTGGCCAGCAAGCGGCTGGACAAGGTGGCGGCCCGCGAGCGCGCCCATCACTGGATCGCCAAGGTGGGCCTGGCCGGCTTCGAGGATGCCCATCCGCACACCTTGTCGGGCGGCATGAAGCAACGGGTGGCCATCGCGCGTGCGCTGGCTATGCAGCCGGAAGTGTTGTTGATGGACGAGCCGTTTGCCGCCCTCGATGCCTTGACGCGGCGCAAGATGCAAGAAGAGCTGAGCCGCTTGTGGGAAGAGCTGCGCTTTACCCTCGTGTTTGTCACGCATTCGATCGAGGAAGCGCTGGTGGTGGGCAACCGCATCCTGCTGCTGTCGCCCCATCCTGGCAGGGTGCGCGCAGAACTGAACAGCCATCAGTTCGGCTTGCACAGCGCAGGCAGTGCGCAATTCCAGGCCGCCAGCAGCCGCATCCACGGCTTGCTGTTCGATGAAGACGCAACGGCTGCCCCGCAAGCCGCTAGCGCGCAGCGGGAGGGCGTATGAACGTGCTGCTGGAACCGCCGATCCGCCAGGAATTCGTATATGCGGCGCCGCCACCTGTCGGCGTCACCACCGAGCAGCCGCTGTCGCGCTGGCAGCGCTGGAGTCAGCACGCGCTGTGGCGCAAGGTCTTGATTCTGCTCAGCCTGGCTTTGCTGTGGGAGGGCGCGGCGCGCTGGACGCACAACGATTTACTCTTGCCCAGCTTTCTGCAGACGGCGCAGGCGTTTATCGGCGGCATCGCCAGTGGTGAATTGCTCACGCGTACTGCCGCCTCCCTGGTCGTCTTGCTGCAAGGTTATGCGCTGGGTGTGCTGGCCGCCTTCGTGCTGACCTTGCTGGCCGTGTCCAGTCGCATCGGGCGCGACCTGCTGGAAACCCTGACGGCCATGTTCAACCCCTTGCCGGCGATTGCCCTGCTGCCGCTGGCCCTGCTGTGGTTCGGTCTGGGGCGCGCCAGCTTGATCTTCGTCATCGTCCATTCCGTGATGTGGCCGCTGGCATTGAATACGTATGCCGGCTTCCAGAGCGTGCCGGAAACCCTGCGCATGGCGGGCCGCAATTACGGGTTGAACGGCTTGCGCCTGGTGCTGCACATCCTCGTGCCGGGCGCCTTGCCCTCCATTGTCTCGGGCTTGAAGATCGGCTGGGCGTTTGCCTGGCGTACCCTGATCGCCGCCGAGCTGGTATTTGGCACGACATCGGGGCAGGGCGGCCTGGGCTGGTATATTTTTCAGAACCGCAACGAGTTGTACACGGACAAGGTATTCGCGGGCCTGGCGGCCGTCATCGTGATCGGGCTGCTGGTGGAAAACATCGGCTTTCGCAGCCTGGAACGCGTCACTTTGAAACGCTGGGGCATGCAACGGTAGTTGTCACGATAACTACTTCAGCATGCTGCGCGCCGCCGCGATGATTTGCCGCGACAGCTGCTCCATGCGCGGCGACTGCACTTTCCACGTGTGCCAGTACAGGGCCACGTCGGCCGGTGTCTTGGGCGTGAGCATTTCCACCAACTCGCCATCCGTGTTCGCCTTCAGCAGCAGCTCGGGCACCATGCCGTAGCCGAGGCCGTAGCGGATGGCGTTGAAGTGCGAGGTGGCGCCCGGCACGTAATGGCAGGGGTAGGCCCCTTCTGGTAAGCCCAGCGCCTCTTGCAGGAACGATGATTGCAAGGTGTCCTTGCGCGTGTAAGCGACGACGGGCGCCGTGCGCGCCGCCTTGCGCGTCAGGCCGTGCGCGAACCACTGCTGGCGGAACGCGGGCGTGGCCACCAGCCAGTAGCGCATCACACCCAGCGATTCGGCCGTGCAGCCGCGCATGGGTTTGGGCTCCGTGCTGATGCAGCCAATCGCCATGCCCGTTTCCAGCAAAGTATACGTGTGGTCCTGGTCTTCCACGGTCAGGTCCAGCAGCACGCGCTCGCGTATCAGCACCTCGGACAGGGCCGGGAAGAACCAGGTACCCATCGAATCCGCGTTCAGCGCCAGCACCAGGGTCAGCGGGGCATCCTGCTGCACCGCCAGTTCCGCCTGCAAGTCCGCTTCCAGCAGCTTGGCGCGTTTCAGGTACTGCATCAGGCGCTGGCCCATGCGTGTGGCGCGCGCGGGACGGCTGCGCACGATCAAGGCATTGCCCAGCTGACTTTCCAGCGCCCGCACGCGCTGAGAAATGGCGGGCGAGGTCAGGTGCAGCTGCAGCGCCGCCTGCTCGAAGCTGCCCGTTTCGACAACGGCGCGGAACGCTTCCGTGTGCTTGGGATTCAGGTTCATGGTGCGCGCCTAACATAAGAAAAATTTATCAATACTAAATAATACTTACTTTTGATAAGGATAGGTGTGTTGCAGTGCACAATGCCTCTTTGATGGAGTGCGGCATACCCGTATGCGGCCTCCTGGCAGCAAGGGAATATCACCATGGAAGCACAAGCGAACGACACGACCACCCGCAAGTCGCCATCCAAGCTGGCGCGCAATCTGAAATTCGGCCTGGGCATGACCCTGGGCCTGGGCATGGCCGCCGCGCTGGCGGGCGGCTGGTGGCTGCGCCAGGCATGGCAGGATTTGCCGGCCGTCGAGCACCTGGCCCAGTACAAGCCTGCGCTGCCGCTGCGCATTTTCTCCAGCGAAGGCGAGCTGCTGGCCGAATACGGCGAAGAGCGCCGCGAATTTCTGCCCTTGAAGGAGATTCCGCTGCGCATGCGCCAGGCCTTGCTGGCCATCGAGGATGCGCGTTTCTACGAGCATGGCGCCGTCGATTTCTATGGCTTGACGCGCGCCACGCTCGCCAACATCGTCACAGGCCACCATGCGCAGGGCGCCAGCACCATCACCATGCAGGTGGCGCGCGACTTTTTCCTGTCGCGCGACAAGACCGTGCAGCGCAAGCTGACGGAGATGCTGCTCGCCTACAAGCTGGAACAGCACTACGGCAAGGACAAGCTGCTGGAACTGTATATGAACCAGATTTACCTGGGCGAGCGTTCCTACGGCTTTTCCGCCGCTTCGAATATCTATTTCGACAAGCCCCTGGCCGAGGTCAGCATCGCCGAAGCGGCCATGCTGGCGGGCTTGCCGAAAGCGCCGTCGGCCTATAACCCCGTCGCCAATCCGCAGCGCGCCACCGTGCGCCAGCACTACATCCTGCAGCGCATGCGCGAACTCGGCTACATCACGCCAGCCGAATTTGACGCCGCCGTGGCGGAAAAACTGGCCCTGAACAAGGACCGTAACAGCTCCGTGCACGCGGCCGCGTATGCGGTCGAGGAAGCGCGGCAGTTGATCCTGCAAAGCTATCCCGAAGGCGCCTACAGCATGGGCCTGGACGTGACGACCACCATCCGCATGGCGCCGCAGCGGGCGGCCGACAAGTCGCTGCGCGATGGCTTGCTGAACGCGCAGGCGCGACGCGGCTATCGTGGCCCGGAAGCGCGCCTGGCTGCCTCCGAAGACAGCTTGGCGCACCAGCTGGCCGCCTATCCGGATAGCGGAGATTTGCGTGCCGCGCTAGTGCGCAAAGTCGATACTGCTGGCAAGCGCCAACTGACGGCGCAGCTACGCAATGGCGACGAGATCGTGCTCACGGCATCGGATGCGCGCCTGGGCGGCAAGCTGCAATGGGATGGCAAGCGCGCCATCGTCGAGGGCAGCGTGATTCGCGTGGTGCACGACGCGGCAAAGAAGCGCTGGCTGGTGAGCCAGCTGCCCGAGATGGAAGGCGCGCTCATTTCCGTCGATGCGCACAGCGGCGAAATCGTCGCCATGGCGGGCGGCTTCGATTTCTACCGCAACCACTACAACCACGCCATGCAGGCGTACCGCCAGCCCGGCTCCAGCTTCAAGCCCTTCGTGTATTCGGCGGCGCTGGAAAAGGGATATTTCCCAGGCACGGCCGTGGACGACACGCAGCGCTTGCTGCTGCCGCAGGAAACGGGCGCGCAGCCTTGGCGTCCGCGCAATTACGGCAACAACTATGAAGGTTTCATCAGCGTGCGGCGCGGCCTGGTACGCTCGAAAAACCTGGTGGCCGTCAGCCTGATGCAGGCGGCCGGCCCCGCCTACGTGCAGCACTACGCCACGCGCTTCGGCTTCGAGGGCGCGCGCAATCCCGTCTCCCTGCCGCTGGCGCTGGGCGCGGGCGCCGTCACGCCGCTGCAACTGGCGCAGTCGTATGCGGTGTTCGCCAACGGCGGCATGCAGATGCCGCCGAAATTGATCAAGGAAGTGCGCAGCCGCAGCGGCGAAGTGCTGTTCAGCGATGCGGCGCCACGCGCCAAGGGCGAACCGGCACCGGGCACGCAAGTCATCACCACGCGCAATGCCTACGTCATGGACAGCATGCTGCGCGACGTCGTCAAGCGCGGCACGGGACGCGGCGCGCTGGCGCTGGGACGCGGCGACGCGGCCGGCAAGACGGGGACATCGAACAATGCGTATGACGCCTGGTTCGCCGGCTATTCCTCGGGCCTCGTGTCTGTCGTCTGGCTCGGCTACGACCAGCCGAAAAGCCTGGGCAACGCCACCGGGGGGACTTTGGCGCTGCCTGTCTGGCGCGACTACATGCAGGTGGCAGTACAAGGCCGCCGCGAACAGGTGCTGGCCGAACCGCCAGGCCTGGCGTT
Source organism: Janthinobacterium sp. DSP2-3-3 (assembly GCF_049897325.1). Lineage (NCBI taxonomy): Bacteria > Pseudomonadati > Pseudomonadota > Betaproteobacteria > Burkholderiales > Oxalobacteraceae > Janthinobacterium > Janthinobacterium sp. DSP2-3-3. The sequence continues at coordinate 52,021 of NZ_JAFCWA010000004.1, forward strand.
GCTCGACGGCGATTACGTGTATGCCGAATACCTGGCCGGCGACTGCCTGAAGGATAACTTTGCCTTTATCCACAGCAGCGTCAGTTGTGGCAGTGGCGATGCGGATACGCGCATGGCGCACGGTGACGCTGGCAATGGTGGCAATGGCGGCTCCAGCACGGGCACGAGTGAGGCGCGCACCTTGAGCGAAGCGCGCGAACGCGAACAAATTCTCAAATCATTTTCGGAAGAGTAAGAGCATGTTGCTATATACGATTTACCTGGTGGCGATTGTCGCCGAAGCGATGTCCGGCGCCATCATGGGCATGCGGCGCGGCATGGATTTGTTCGGCATCTGCATGATCGGCACCGTCACGGCGCTCGGTGGCGGCACCGTGCGCGACGTGCTGCTCGGGCACTATCCGCTGGGCTGGATCGCGCATCCCGAGTACCTGCTGTTTACCATCGGCGCGGCTGTCGTCACGGCCTTTGTCGCGCGCTACCTGCACCATCTGCGCGCCATCTTCTTGCTGGTCGATGGACTGGGGCTGGTGGCGTTTTGCGTGATCGGTTGCGACATCGCCATGTCGGCCAAGATGCATCCAGCCATCGTCGTGCTGGCGGGGATGATCACGGGCGTCTTCGGCGGCTTGCTGCGCGATATTCTGTGCAACCAGATTCCCCTCGTGCTGCAGCGTGAAGTGTATGCCACCGTGGCGCTGTTTACGGGCAGCCTGTATGTCGGACTGCTGTATTTCAAGGTCGACAGCTCGGTGGCGCAGCTGGCGTCCATCGGCGCCGGCTTCCTGTTCCGTTTCCTGGCCCTGCACTTCGAGTGGCGCTTGCCGAATTTCAATGGCGACCGCATACGGGGATTTGAGTAAGGCAGCAGCCGCGTAAATATTTTCACGCACATTTAACCCCTTTTTCTGCGCCGCTGCGTTTCATGTTTGACACCCCAGCCAACCGGAGAAGAAGCGATGTCCAGCGCCCTCAAGATCACCCTGATACTGTCCCTGCTGCTGTCGGCAGGCTGCCACGCCGCCGGCACGGCACCGCGCAAGACGCTGGCGCCGTTCGCCAGCGAGCAGGCCTTGAGCAGCTATTTGCAGCAGTTGCAGGCGCGCCAGGCGGCCCTGCAAAGGGAACAGCAGAAACTGCAGCGCGCGACGGCGCAGTATTCGGCGCAGTACACGGCGGCGGCGCCGGCCCCTGTCGCACCGATGGCGGCGAAAGCCGTGCCGGCAGCTTCGGCAGAAGCGGCGGAATCCATCACCAATGTGCAGACGGCGGGCGTGGACGAAGGCGGCATCGTCAAGCTGCATGGCAAGCACCTGGTGATGCTCCGACGCGGTAAGCTGTTTACGGTGCAGGTAGGCGGCAATGCCCTGCAACCCGTCGCCGTGCTCGACGCGTTCGCGCCGGGCAGCGATCCGTCGGGCAGCTGGTATGACGAGATGCTGATCGATGGCGATACGGTGGTGGTCATCGGCTACAGCTACAGCCGTGGCGGCACGGAGATTGGCCTGTTCGACATCGCGGCCGACGGCAAGCTGGCCTACCGCTCCACGTATCACTTGCGCTCCAACGATTATTATTCCTCGCGCAATTACGCCAGCCGGCTGATAGGCAGCAAACTGGTATTCTATTCTCCCCTGTCGTTGAACTTGCGCCGGGGCGACCCGTTCGGCGGCTTTCCTGCGCTGCGTCGCTGGCGTCCCGACGTCGTGCCGTCCGACTTCAAGCGCATCGCCCCTGCCACGCGCATCTATCGTACCGATGAGGAGCCCGAAGTTGGCGCCGGCCTGACCCTGCACACGGTCACCGTGTGCGACCTGGCGCAGCGCGACATGCGTTGCGAAGCGACGGCCGTGATGGGACCGCAGGGCCGCGTATTTTATGTGTCGGGCGAGTCCGTATTCGTGTGGACCACGCGCCGGGGCCGCGACTCGGGCGTGTTCCGCATTCCCCTCGATGGCAGTGCGCCCAGCGCCCTGAAGGTGGCGGGCGCGCCCGTCGACCAGTTCTCGTTCCTGGAAAGCGTGGATGGCCACCTGAACGTCTTGTTGCGCGCCGAGGGCCAGGGCGACGCCATGTGGGATGGTGCGCAGGGCCGCGGCGACATGGCCCTGCTGCGCGTGCCATTGACGTCGTTTTCCGATGGCCGCGACAGTGCGCCCGCCAGCAGCTACAAGCCGCTGCCCGGTGGTGGCGGTTACGGCTTGCAGAACCGCTATGTGGGAGCGTATCTGTTGTACGGCAATCCGGGCAATGGCGGCGGGCGACAGGCAGACCAGGCCTGGCCGCGCCAGCCCCTGTATGCCGTGCACTGGGCCGATGCGGGCAGCGTGCAAGCCTTGTCCCTGCCGCACGGCGTGGAGCGCATCGAGGCGCTGGGCAATGATGCCGTGGTGATCGGTGCGCAGGGCAAGGATTTGCACTTCAGCAGCATCCGCCTGGGGGCGCAGGCATCCGTCGCCACGCGCTACATCCGCGCCGATGCGGCGCAGGGAGAGTCGCGCAGCCACGGCTTTTTCTACAAGCCGCAAGCGCAAGACGAAGGCATGATCGGGCTGCCCATCCTGGGCGCGGACGAGCGGCCCGACTTGAACCGGCCGGCCGCTTCCGTCCTGTACCTGCGCAACAGCGGCTTGCAATTGACGGAACTGGGTGCGCTGGCCGCACGGCCCGGTCCATCACCGGATGACGGCTGCCGCGCTTCCTGCGTGGACTGGTATGGCAATGCGCGCCCCTTGTTCCTGCAGGGCCGCGTCTTCGCCCTGCTCGGCTATGAATTGGTGGAGGGGGCGCTCAAGGTGGGACAGATCCGCGAAGTGCGCCGCATCAGTTATGCGCCCATTGCGTCCACTGTACGCTGAAGGCGCAGGGAAATTGTCGCTGCCGCGTAGTTCGGCTACACTGGTTCGCATGCCCGACACTTTACTCACCGCGACGGATGAAGACCTGATGCTGCGCTACAGCGCCGGCGACCTGCCGTCGTTTCGCGAATTGTACCGGCGCCATAGTCAGGGCCTGTACCGCTTTGTGGCCTGGCGTGCGCCGCGCCGCGCGTGGGTTGACGAGATCGTGCAGGATGCCTGGGCCAGCCTGCACGCGGCGCGCACGGGCTACCGGCCGCAGGCGGCGTTTCGCACCTATCTGTACCAGATCGCGCGTAACCGCCTGATCGACATCCTGCGCCAGCGGGAAGGACAGGAGCATGACGACGTGGGCGAACTGGCCGACGAGGGCGCATCGCCGTCGCAGTCGCTGGAGTGGAAACAGCAGCACGCGCTGCTGCATGCGGCCATCGCCGCGTTGCCCACCGAGCAAAAAGAGGCGCTGGTGCTGCAGCAGTTCAGCGGCATGAGCATCCTCGAGATCGCCGTGGTGACGGGGGCGGAGGCGGAAACCGTCAAGAGCCGGCTGCGCTATGCCATGCAGAAGTTGCGGGCCGGACTGGACAGCGCGGGAGGGCAGGCATGAATACGCACGATCAAGATAACGACGAAGTGCATGACGCAGAATTGAACGCGCTGCTGGCCAGCTTGCCGCAGCCAGCGCCCTCCAGCGCGCTCGATGCGCTCATCCTGGCCGATGCAGAGAAAGCTCTGCAACAACCGGCAGCCGCGAACGACAGCGCCGATGGTGTGCTGCGTACCTTGCCCGCCAAGAAATCCCCGGACTATCCGCAGCGCTGGCGCGTTCCGCTGGGGCTGGCCGCCGCCGTGCTGCTGACGGTGAACCTGATCGGCGTGGACTGGTTCGGCTCGAAGCCGGCACAATTTCCCGTGGTCGGGGAACCGGTCACGCAGGATGCGATGCCGGATGCGGCGCCAGTGCCGCAAGCTGCCGTCTCCACGGCGCCCGTGCAGGCGCCAGTACCGGCGCGAGTATCAGCGCCAGTGCCGCGTGCCATGGCCGCAGCCAAGCCAGCGCCGCCGCCTGAACTGGCACCGCCGCCACCGCCAGCCACGGATATGCAGCGGGCAATGGAGCAGCAAGCCGCCGTGCAAGCCGAATCCAGCTTGCAGCGCCAGTCCCCCGTGCAGCGCGCGCTGGCCATGCCCGCTCCCGTCGCGGCAAAGTCGGCGCCGCTGCCGCCGCCGGCCAGGCTTGACGCTTCCGTGTGGCTGCTGAAGATCGACGCTTTGCTCAAGGCGGGCGAAGGCGCGCTGGCGCAGGACGAATGGACCGCGTTCCGGCAGGCGTATCCCGATTATCCTGTGGCCGAGGAGCTGCGGCAGCGCCTGGAGAAAATACCGAAGTAGCGCGCGTTACACGATGCCCTTCCGGCGTTCCCACACGGCGCTGCCGACGAAAATGGCGGCGCACACCCACATCACGGCCGGTAGGGCGTTCACGCCCACCGATTGCATCAGCACGCCCGTCAGCAGGGGACCACCGCCGCTGGTCACGCCCCAGGTGGCGTTGACGATGGCGCTGGCGCTGGTCAGCGACAGACCAGTGAAGCGTTCGCCACAGGCCACCAGCGCCAGCATGTAAATGCCTCCCGCCGCCGCGCCCAGCAACAGTAGCAAGGTCCACCACAGCCACGGCGTGCCGACGGCGAACGGCAGCAACGGCAAGAGCAGGCAGACCGCCACGCCGCAGCTTGCGTGCACCCTGGCGCGGCCAAAGCGGTCTGCCATCCATCCCAGCGCGAATTGCAGGCCCGTGTCGCCCACCAGCACCACCGTGGCCGACAGCAGGGCCAGGTCCGTGCTGATGCCGTGCTCCATCGCATACAGCGGCAGGAGGCTCAATGCCAGCGTATCGAACAGGGCAAAGAAGGCGGCGCCCAGCACGATCATCGGCATGCGCGGCAGGATCAAGGTCCATTTCACGCCATGTTCTTCCGGCTCCCTTTCCGGGCCGCTGTTCGAGATCAGCATCAATCCCGGCACGGCCAGCAGGAACAGCAGGCCGCAGGCGGCAAAGCTCCAGCTGATCTTGTCGTTGAAGAGGGCGACGAGGGCAGGGCCGATCAGCTGGAAAAACGTAAAACTGGTGGTGTACATGGCCACCACGCGGCCCCGCGAATTGTCGGGCGCCAGGCGATTGACCCATGCTTCGCCGATGGTAAACAGCACGCCCATGGCGCCGCCGAACAGGAAACGCAGCACGCTCCACGCCAGCAGGTGGTCGGTGAACTGCATGGCGATCGTCGCCAGCGACGCTACCCACACGGCGCCCAGCATGGTGGCGCGCGCGCCAAAGCGCCTCACCCAGCGCGAGACGAACGGCGAGGCGGCCAGGATGCCGAGCGCGCTGACGGCCGTGATCATGCCGATGATGTCCGTGCCCACGCCGCGCTGGTGCAGGGTCAACGCGGTGAGCGGCATGGTGGCGCCCAGGCCCAGGCCCACCACGCCGATGCTGACCACGAGGGCGAAGAAATCACGCCATGGCATGGTCTTCATGGCTGCCCCCGCAGGGTGAAAAAGGAGTTTTGGAAGACTTGAAAACGGTGTGGATGCATGGGAAAGTAAGGGACTTTGCCGGTGGCGCTGGTGTTTGGCGCCGGACGGGCATATGATGATTTTAATAAAGGCAAGATTGCAAAGCCGTAGTGTAGGCGATGTGTGCCGGTTTCTATTGGCTCTGCTGTACAGTGTAGCGAGCGGCAGCGCTGTCATGGCGCTGTCATTGGATCGTCACGCCAGCGAGGAAGCTCCATGCGCCATCCCATCGTTCTCGTTCCTGCCTGCCAGCGCCAGTTGGGAAACCATGCCTGGCACATGGCGCAGGACAAGTACCTGCACGCCGTGCTGCACGGCGCCGGCTGCCTGCCGCTGCTGCTGCCTGCCCTGGGAGCTGAGGTGGACCTGGACGCGGCGCTGCAGATCGCCGATGGCATCCTGCTGACCGGTTCCGCCTCGAACGTCGACGCGCGCCTGTATGGCGAAGACATCCTGCATCCCGACTTACCGCAAGACCCCGCGCGCGACGCCACCACCTTGCCCCTGATCCGCGCCGCGCTGGCGCGCCAGCTGCCCTTGCTCGCCATCTGCCGCGGTTTCCAGGAAGTCAATGTGGCCCTGGGCGGCACCCTGCACCAGGCCGTGCATGCGGTGCCGAACATGCAGGATCACCGCGAAAAGGTGCTCGATCCGCTGGAACGCCAGTACGCGCCCGCGCACCGCATTCGCCTGATGCCCGAGGGCCTTTTGTCGCGCCTGCTGGGCGGCGAGAGCGAAATGATGGTCAATTCCCTGCATGGCCAGGGCCTGGCCCGGCTGGCCGACGGCTTGCTGGTGGAAGCCCTGGCCGACGACGGGCTGGTGGAAGCCTACACGGTGGCCAGCGCCCCCGGTTTTACGCTGGGCGTGCAATGGCACCCGGAATGGCAGGTGGAAGACAATGCGCACGCCATGCGGCTGTTCGGTGCCTTCGGCCAGGCGTGCCGCGATTACCAGGAACAGCAGCACAGAAAGATAGAATGACAGGACAGGAATGACAGGTGCGCCGCACCAGCACCGCGCGGCGCTTGATTAATACCAGCGAGAGGAAAACATGGCAATACGCGAAAATTTCACTTATACGGATATGGATTTGTGGCTCAATGAAAAGCGCGTCACGGAAATCGAGTGCCTGGTGCCTGACTTGACGGGTGTGGCGCGCGGGAAGATCCTGCCGCGCGGTAAATTCACCCAGGAGCGCGGCATGCGCATCCCGGAAGCGGTGCTGGGCATGACCGTGACGGGCAATTACCCGGTCGACGACGGCGGCTACGACCGCGCCATTTCCAGCACCGACCGCGACATGATCTTGAAGGCCGATCCCACCACCATCACCATGGTGCCGTGGGCCACAGACCCCACCGCGCAAGTCATCCACGACTGCTATTTTGCCGACGGCATGCTGGTCGATTTTGCTCCAAGATCTGTGCTACGGCGCGTGCTGAAACTGTATGCGGACAAGGGCTGGAAACCCGTGGTGGCGCCGGAGCTGGAATTCTACCTGACGGCGAAGAACACCGACCCCGACTTGCCGCTGAAGCCGCCCATCGGCCGCAGCGGCCGGGCCGAGACCAGCCGCCAGGTCTACAGCATCGATGCGGTCAACGAATTCGACCCGTTGTTCGAGGATATCTACGATTACTGCGAATTGATGAACCTCGACGTCGACACCTTGATCCACGAGATCGGTGCGGGACAGATGGAAATCAACTTCCTGCACGGCGACCCGCTGGGCCTGGCCGACAAGGTCTTTTTCTTCAAGCGCACCCTGCGTGAAGCGGCCTTGAAACACGATATGTACGCCACCTTCATGGCCAAGCCCATGGCAGGCGAGCCGGGGTCCGCCATGCATGTGCACCAGAGTGTCGTCGATGCGAAGACGGGACTGAATATCTTCAGCAACGACGACGGTTCGGCCGCGCCCATCTTCAAGCATTACATTGCGGGATTGCAGCGCTACATGCCGTCGGCCATGGCCATCGTCGCGCCTTACGTGAACTCCTACCGCCGCATCGTGCGCCATACGGCCGCACCCATCAACATCCAGTGGGGCCTGGACAACCGCACCGTGGGTTTTCGCGTGCCCGAGTCGGGCGTGCAGGACCGCCGCGTGGAAAACCGCATCATCGGCGCCGACGCCAATCCCTACCTGGCGCTGGCCGTGACGCTGGCCTGTGGATATCTGGGCATGACGGAGCAGCTGGAAGCGACGCCGATGATGGTGGGCAGCGCCTACGACATGAAGTTCGAACTGCCACAAGGCTTGCCCGAAGCCCTGCAACTGCTGCGCGCGGAAGACAAGCTGCGCACGGTGCTGGGCGATCGCTTCATCGACGTGTATGCGGCCATCAAGGACCTGGAGCACCAGGAATTCATGACGGTGATCAGCCCATGGGAGCGCGAACACTTGTTATTGCACGTTTAAAAGGAGCACGCATGAGCACAACAAACAATCCACTGGCGCCAAGCGCCGCCCTGGTCGCCTCCGTGGCGCAGAAGAACGCGGCGCCGCAGGTGTATGACACGGCCGCCATCCAGCAAATGGACTCGGCCCACTACCTGCATCCATTCACCGACTTCCAGGACCTGGCAAGCAAGGGCGCCAGGGTGATGGTGCGCGGCGACGGCGTCTACCTGTGGGATAGCCAGGGCAAGAAAATCGTCGATGGCATGTCTGGCCTGTGGTGCGTGAACGTGGGCTACGGCCGCACCTCGATTTCGCAAGCCGTGTACAAGCAGATGGAAACGCTGCCCTTCTATAACAGCTTCTTTGGCACGACGAACGTGCCAGCCGCGCAGCTGGCGGCCAAGCTGGCGCAAATCTCGCCGCCGCAGTTCCAGCATGTGTTCTTCACCAGTTCCGGCTCCGAAGGCAACGATACGAATTTGCGCATGGTGCGCCGCTACTGGGACATCCTCGGCTACCAGGAGCGCCATACCATCATCAGCCGCCACAATGCGTATCACGGCAGCACGGTGGCGGGAGCGTCGCTGGGCGGCATGGATGGCATGCATGCGCAGGGCGGTATGCCGATACCGGGCATCGCGCATATCGGCCAGCCGAATTACCTGGAGTCGGGTCATGGATTGACGCCCCAGGAATTCGGTGTAAAAGCAGCCGGCTGGCTGGAAGACAAAATTCTAGAAATCGGCGCCGACAAGGTGGCCGCCTTCATCGGCGAGCCGGTGCAGGGCGCGGGCGGTGTGATCATCCCCCCAAGTACCTACTGGCCTGAAATACAGCGCATCTGCGACAAGTACGGCATCTTGCTCATCGCCGATGAAGTCATCTGCGGCTTTGGCCGCCTGGGGCGCTGGTTTGGCTCCGAACTGTTCGGCATCAAGCCCGACCTGATCACCTTTGCCAAGGGCGTCACGTCCGGCTATGTGCCCCTGGGCGGCGTGCTGGTGGGCGACAGGGTGGCCAAGGTGCTGATCGAGCAGGGCGGCGAATTCACGCACGGCTTCACGTATTCGGGCCATCCGGTGGCCTGCGCGGCGGCGCTGGAAAACATCCGCATCATCGAGGAAGAGCAACTGGTGGCAAAGGTGGCCGAGGATACGGGCCCCTACCTGAAACAGTGCTTCGCCAGCCTTGGCGAACATCCGCTGGTCGGCTACGCGGACAGCTGCGGCCTGGTCGCGGGCCTGAACCTGGTGCGCAAGAAGGGGGCCACCGTGCATGAGAACGAGCTGTTCGACGAGAACCAGGGTGTGGGCATGCTCTGCCGCGGCCACATGTTCGACAACGGCGTCATCATGCGTGCCGTGGGCGAGCGCATGATCGTCGCCCCGCCGCTGGTCATGACGCGCGCGCAGATCGATGAAATGGTGACGTTGATACGCCTGTGTTTGGACAAGACCTATGCGCAGGTGAAGGCGAAGGGCTGGGTGTAGGTTTTTGCCCCATTTTGCCGCCATCTGCGCAATTTTTGGACCGCGATGGCGGCAGTTCCGCTAAACTTCTATCTTGGCCGCCACTACAGCGGCCAGTTTTTCATTTTGACACCCTCGACCAAAGTACCCACACATGACGATAGCAATACCTGCCGCGTCGGCCAGCGACGCCCAAGCGCCTTTCTTGCTGATTGATCAATTGGTCAAGGAATTCGATGGCGTGCGCGCCGTCGATGCGATTTCCGTGACGATCAACAAGGGCGAGATTTTCGCCCTGCTCGGCAGTTCAGGTTGCGGCAAGTCGACCCTGCTGCGCATGCTGGCCGGTTTCGAGACGCCGACCTCGGGGCGCATTGCTCTGGCGGGCAACAGCATCGTCGATGTGCCGCCGCACCAGCGGCCCATCAACATGATGTTCCAGTCGTACGCGCTGTTCCCGCACCTGTCCGTGTGGGATAACATCGCCTTCGGCCTGCGCCGCGACGGCTTGCCGAAAGCGGAAGTGGCGGCGAGGGTCGAGCAGATGCTGGCGCTGGTGCAGCTGGGCCAATACGCGAAGCGCAAGCCGCATCAACTGTCGGGCGGCCAGCAGCAGCGCGTGGCGCTGGCGCGCAGCCTGGCCAAGCGCCCGCAATTGCTGCTGCTCGACGAGCCGCTGGGCGCGCTCGACAAGAAACTGCGTGAACGCACGCAGATGGAACTGGTGAACATCATCGAACAGGTGGGCGTCACCTGCGTGATGGTCACGCACGACCAGGATGAAGCGATGAGCATGGCCACGCGCATCGCCGTCATGAGCGAAGGGCGCATCCTGCAAGTGGGCGCGCCTGGCGAAATCTACGAAACGCCGAATTGCCGCTTTGTGGCCGACTTCATCGGCAGCGTCAACCTGTTCGACGGGCACATCACGCAGGACGAACCCGATCACGTGGTGATCGCCACCGCCGATGGCGAGCACTATGTCTCGCACGGTATCACGGGCAACCTGGGCATGGATGTCTCGGTGGCCGTGCGCCCCGAAAAAATCGGCATCCAGATTGAGCCACCCGCTTTGGAAGAGCGCGCGTCGCCAGCGGAGCATGGCTACAACTGCGCCCAGGGCGTGATCGTCGCCATGGCGTATTTTGGCAATGAAACCAGTTACCATGTGCGCCTCGACAGCGGCGCGGTGGTGAAAGTCTCGCGCACCAACGCGGCCCGCCACGACGCCGCGCGCCTCGAGCGCGAGCAGCGCGTGTGGGTCTGGTGGGATGGCGCCGACATCGTCGTGCTGACCAGCTGAGGCCATCATGACGTCCCTCTTGCAATCGCTGCGTAACCTTGTCACCCTGCGCTGGATAACGGGGAGAAATGCGGCCCGCAACGCCGTCATCGCCGTGCCTTCCTTGTTCCTGACAGCCGCCTTCCTCGTGCCTTTCCTGATCGTGCTGCGCATCAGCCTGTCCGACATGGACACGGCGGGCAGCCCCTTTGGCGGCTTGCTGTCGTATGTCGACGGCATCGTCGTGCTGAAGGTCAAAATCGCCAATTACCTGTTCATCGCCGCCGATGAACTGTATTTGCTCACCTATCTCAGTTCCTTGAAATATGCGGCGATTACCACGGCCATCTGTCTGTTCATCGGCTACCCGTTCGCCTACTTCATGGCGCGCGCCAGGCCGTCCATCCGGCCCGTGCTGATGATGCTGGTAATGCTGCCGTTCTGGACCTCGTTCCTGCTGCGCGTGTATGCGTGGAAGGGCATCCTGGCCAACCACGGCTTGCTCAACGATTTGCTGATCGCGCTGGGCATCGTGCAGGAACCGCTGCACATGATGAACACCTCGTTTTCGCTGGTGGTCGGCATGGTGTACGCCTATCTGCCCTTCATGATATTGCCTCTGTATGCCAACCTGGTAAAGATGGACATGCGCTACCTGGAAGCGGCGGCCGATCTGGGCGCCACGCCTTTGCAGGCATTCTGGCGCATCACGGTGCCCCTGTCGAAGTCGGGCATCATCGCCGGCGCCATGCTGGTGTTCATTCCGTCCGTGGGTGAATATGTGATTCCCGAGCTGCTGGGCGGCCCGGAAACGCTGATGATCGGCCGTGTGCTATGGGATGAATATTTCACGAATAACGACTGGGCCATGGCGTCGTCGGTGACGGTACTGGTGGTCTTGCTGATCCTCGTGCCGATGGCCATTTTTAACAAATACAAGACCGACCAGGACGCGGAGGAGCGCACATGAACGGACGTACCTTCCTGCAGCGCTGGTTCGGGCGCGGCTGGCTCTCGCTGGGCTATTTGTTCCTGTACCTGCCCATCATCGTGCTGATCGTCTTTTCGTTCAACAGCTCGCGCCAGGACATGGTGTGGAGCGGTTTTTCGCTGCGCTGGTACAGCGAGTTGATGAGCGATACGGAAATCATCTCGGGTTTTGGTTTGTCCCTGAAGATCGCCTTCATGTCGGCCACCTCGTCCGTCATCCTCGGCACCTTCGCCGCCTTCGCGCTGACCAATTACCAGCGTTTCCGCGGCCGCACCCTATTTTCATCCATGGTCAGCGCGCCTTTGGTGATGCCGGAAGTGATCATCGGCCTCTCCTTGCTGCTGATGCTGGTGTCCATGCAAAAGGTCTTTGGTTTTCCCGAGCGGGGCGTGCTGACCATCTGGCTGGGGCATACCCTGCTGGGCATGGCGTATGCGGCCGTGGTGGTGCAGTCGCGCCTGCAGGAAATGAGTAAATCGTTGGCCGAAGCGGCGATGGACCTGGGCTGCCGCGCGCACCAGGTCTTCTTCCTCGTGACGCTACCCAACATCACGCAGGCCCTGGCCTCGGCCTGGCTGCTGACATTTACTCTGTCGCTGGACGACGTGGTGATGTCGGCCTTTTTGTCCGGCCCCGGTTCGACGACCATGCCGCTGGTGATCTTCTCGCGCGCGCGCCTGGGGCTCGACCCGCGCGTGAATGCCATCGCCGCGCTGACCATCCTGGTGGTGACGCTCGCCGTGATCGCGTATGCCGTGTTGCTGGCGCGCGCCGACCGGAAACGCCGCAAGCAGATGTCTGCGGCCTATTCGCCAGACTAGGAGTAAGCTGGCGTTTTCACCTTGCAGGAGACGACCATGACGGAAAACACCAACTGGCATGCGCGGGCCGCAGCGCTCACGATCGATGGACGCGCCCTCATCAACGGCGAGCGCGCCTGGGCCAGGTCCGGCCAGACTTTCGACAATTTGTCGCCCATTGATGGGCGCTTGCTGGGGCAAGTGGCCCGCTGCGATGGCGTGGATGTGGACACGGCCGTGCTGGCCGCGCGCGCCGCCTTTGAGGACCGCCGCTGGGCCGGTAAATCGCCCGCGCAGCGCAAGCGGATATTGATCAAGTTCGCCGATCTGGTGCAGCAATACGGTCCCGAGCTGGCCTTGCTGGAAACCCTGGACATGGGTAAGCCGATCAAGTACAGCCAGAGCGTGGACGTGGGCGCCACCGCCAACTGCCTGCGCTGGTATGGCGAGGCGATCGACAAGGTCTACGATGAAATCGCACCGACTCCCGCCAACAGCCTGGCCCTGATCACGCGCGAGCCGGTCGGCGTCGTCGCCGCCATCGTGCCGTGGAATTACCCGATGATCATGGCCGCGTGGAAGATCGCGCCCGCTCTCGCGGCCGGCAACAGCGTGATATTGAAACCGTCGGAAAAATCGCCGCTGACGGCCCTGCGCCTGGCCGACATCGCGCTGGAAGCGGGCGTGCCGCCGGGCGTCTTCAACGTGCTGCCAGGTTACGGCAACGAAGCTGGCGCCGCGCTGGCGCTGCACATGGATGTCGATTGCATCGGCTTTACGGGTTCCACGCGCACGGGCAAGTTGATCGTGCAGATGGCGGGCCAGTCGAACCTGAAGCGGGCGTGGACGGAATTGGGTGGCAAGTCCGCCAACATCGTCTGCGCCGATTGCCCGGACCTGGACAAGGCCGTGGCGGCCGCCGTCGGTTCCATCTTCTTCAACCAGGGCGAAAGCTGCAACGCGCCCTCGCGTCTGTTCGTGGAAGAATCGATCAAGCAGGAATTCCTGGCCAAAGCGCTGGCCATGCTGCCGCGCTTCCAGCCCGGTGACCCGCTCGACGAAGCCACCGTCATGGGCGCCATCGTCGATGCCACGCAGATGAACACGGTGATGGCCTATATCGCGGCCGGCAAGAGCGAAGGCGCACAGCTGCTCGGCGGAGGCGAAGCCGTGCGCGCGCAGACGGGCGGCTATTATGTGCAGCCGACCATCTTCGGCGTGGACGCCGACATGACGATAGCGCGCGAAGAGATCTTTGGGCCTGTCTTGTCCGTGCTGGGCTTCACGGACCTTGCCGACGCCGTGAAACAGGCCAACGCCACGCCGTACGGCTTGCAGGCAGCCGTGTGGACGTCCGACATTAGCAAGGCGATCCAGACGGCGCGCGCCCTGCGCGCCGGCACCGTGCACGTCAACCAGTACGATGGCGACGACATCACCGTGCCGTTCGGCGGCTACAAGCAGTCGGGCAACGGGCGCGACAAGTCATTGCACGCGTTAGACAAGTACACGGAGCTGAAGACGACGTGGATACAGGTGGGATAAAACGAAGCGCTGTCGGCCTGGCGCTCTGCGCGCAAGCCGACAGGCAGAACGACATCAGAAGCAGTGTTCCAGCGCCGGGAAGCTGCCATCCTTGACGGCTTTCACAAAGCCGGTGACGGCATCGTCGATGCTGGCCGCGCCTTCCATGAAGTTGCGCACGAAGCGCGCCTTGCGGCCTGGGAACACGCCCAGCATGTCGTGCATGACGAGGACCTGGCCCGAGCAGTCGGGACCGGCGCCGATGCCGATGGTGGGTATCGTCAGCATGTCGGTCACTTCCTTGCCCAGTTGCGACGGCATGGCTTCCATCAGCACGATGGCGGCGCCCGCGTTTTGCAGCACCAGTGCGTCGTTTTTCAGCTGTGCAGCGCTTTCCGTGCTCTTGCCCTGCACTTTATAACCGCCCAGCTGGTGCACCGATTGCGGCGTCAAGCCGATGTGGGCGCAGATGGGGATGCCGCGCTCGGTGAGGAAACGGACGGTCTCGGCCAGCCAGGCACCGCCTTCGATCTTGACCATGTGCGCGCCTGCCTGCATCAGGATGACTGCATTTGCGTAGGCCGTTTCGGGCGTGCCATACGCACCGAACGGGAGGTCGGACATGATCATGGCCGACTTGGCGCCGCGCGCCACGGACGCCGTGTGGTAAGCCAGTTCGGCCATGGTGACGGGCAGGGTGGAGTTGTGGCCATTGCAGACCATGCCGAGCGAATCGCCGATCAGCAGGATCTCGACGCCGCAGCGGTCCATCAGCGACGCGAAACTGGCGTCATAGCAGGTCAGCATGGAGATCTTTTCACGGGCGGCGCGCAGCGTGGCCAGCGTGTGGATGGTCACGGCCTTGTTGGCGACAGGCTTGGATGGCGCCGGCGCCGGTGTGGCGGCCTTGTCTTTTGCGGCCAGATCTGTTCCTTGCAAATAAGCGGACATAGGTATTCTCTAGAGTGAAAGGGGGGTGATGCGATTGCGACGCCGCTAGTGTAGTACTTTATGCGGCGTGCTGCAGGAGCGGCATTGTAGAGGATGGGAGCGAGATGGGGCAGAGCTGGGGTCAGAGCTGGCTGATGGCCTGGTCAGCGACGCTTGCCAGGTAGTCCTGCGCCGGCCCGAGTCCGGGCACGACGATGGCGGGCGCCAGGGCCAGCAGCGGTATCAGCACGAAGGCCCGTTCTGTCAGGCGCGGATGCGGTACCGTCAAGGTAGGGCTGGCGATCTGTTCATCGCCGTACAGCAGCAAGTCCAGGTCCAGCGTGCGCGGGGCGTTGCGGTAGGGCCGTTCGCGCCCATGCGCCGCCTCGATGGCGTGCAGAGCCTGCAGCAGTTCTTCGGCCGGCAAGGTGGTCGTGATGCGCGCCACCGCGTTGATGTAGTCGTCACCGCTCGAGGCTATGGGCGCCGTGCGGTAGCTGGCCGATGCGTCCAGCAAGCTGGCGCCGGGCAGGCGCGCCAGGCGCGCAATGGCATCCTGCACATTCGCGCGCGCGTCGCCCAGGTTCGCCCCGATGCCGATGTAAGCGATCACTTGCTGCATGGCTGCGTTCAATCCTCGCCGGTGCTGCCGCTGGTGCTGCCCGTGCCGTTGCCAGTCTTGCTGCGCGTGCTGCGGCGTGGCGGGCGTTTTTTCTTGGCGGCGCCCGGTGCCGCATTGGCGCTGACGAGCAACGCTTCGCGCGTTTCCTCGTCGCCCTCGTAGAAGGCTGTCCACCACTCGCCGATCTCGGTATCGATCTCGCCCGAGGCGCAGCGCAGCAGCAGAAAGTCGTAGCCGGCGCGGAAGCGCAGGTGTTCCAGCAGTTTATGCGGCGCCTTGCCCACGCGGCGCTCGAAGCGCGGTTGCATCGACCAGATGTCGCGCATGTCGGAGCCGATCTTGCGCTGCAGGGCCAGCTTTTCCGTTTGCGAGTCGAGCACGTCGTCGGCCGCCAGGTGCAGCGCGGGGATGGTCGACTCGCCGGCGGCGCGGTAGGCCGTCCATTTTTCCAACACCTGGTGCCACAGCAGCGAGGCAAACAGAAAGCCCGGCGAGACGGTCTTGCCGGCGGCGATGCGTTGATCCGTGGCATCCAGCGCCAGGGTGACGAATTTCGCGCCCAGCGGCTGTTCCAGCACTACGTCGAGCAGCGGCAGCAAGCCGTGATGCAAGCCTTCCTTGCGCAGCTGCTGCAGGCAGGCCAGCGCGTGGCCGCTCATCAGAAGTTTCAGCATTTCGTCGAACACGCGCGGCGCGGGCACGTTGTTGATCAGCGGCGCCATGATGGGAATCGGCGCGGCCGTGTGCGGCTCGATGGTGAATTTCAGCTTGGCGGCAAAGCGCACCACGCGCAGCATGCGCACGGGGTCTTCGCGGTAGCGCTCTTCCGGCTTGCCAATCATGCGCAGGGTCTTGGCGCGGATGTCTTCCACACCGCCATGGTAATCCAGCACTTCCTGCGTGGCCGGGTTGTAGTACATGGCGTTGATGGTGAAGTCGCGGCGCAGCGCATCTTCGTGCTGCAAGCCAAAGGTATTGTCGCGCAGGACGCGGCCATGTTCATCCTTGGGCGCGGAGTCGGCACCGGCGCCGCGGAAGGTCGTCACTTCCAGCAAATCCTGGCCGAACATCACGTGCACGATCTGGAAGCGCTTGCCGATGATGAAGGCGCGGCGGAACAATCGTTTGACCTGTTCCGGCGTGGCGTTGGTGGCGATATCGAAGTCTTTCGGCTTCACGCCCAGCAGCAGGTCGCGCACGGCGCCGCCGACGACAAAGGCTTCGAAACCCGCTTCCTGCAGGCTGCTGGTGACGCGGATGGCATTCGACGACACCAGTTTCGGGTCGATTCCGTGTTGCGCAGGACCGAGCACGATGGCTGCCGTGGTGTCGCGCGCTGCCTCTTTTTTAACGCCGAGGATCTTGCGGATGAATTTTTTAATCATTGAATAAGTGGAGTGATGGCCAGCCGTGGAGGGATGCGTGTGCGCTCAAAGCGGTGTTGGGGTTGGTCGCTACAGGGTGGGTAACGACCGACAGCAAGGGAATGTCGTTGTGTGAATCGCTGTAAAAATAGCTGCGCTCGAACTGCCCCAGCTCCTTGCCCATCTTTTCCAGCCAGGCGTGGGTGTGGGTCAGCTTGCCCGCGCCCAGGGTCGGCGTGCCCAGCAGCTTGCCCGTGACATTGCCTTTGGCGTCGTATTCGGGCATGGCGGCCAGCAGGTGCTCGACACCCAGCGCATCGGCGATGGGCTTGGTGATGAAATGGTTGGTGGCCGTGACGATGGCCAGCAAATCGCCCGCATCCTGGTGCTGCTTCAGCAAGGCCACGACTTCCGGGCGGATTGCGGGCAAGACCACTTCGGCCATGAATTGCTGGTGCAGCGCTTCCAGGCGTTCGCGCGGGAACTGCGCCAGCGTGCCGAGGGAAAACTCCAGGTATTCCACCGGATCGAGCGTGCCGGCCTGGTATTGCGCGAAAAATTCGTCGTTGCGGCGGGTGAATTCGGCGGCGTCCACGGCACCGATGCGTACCAGGAATTCGCCCCACTCGTGATCCGAGTCGATGGGCAGCAGGGTGTGGTCGAGGTCAAACAGGGCCAGATTCATCATTCTTTCGCTTCCGCCTGCAGCAACTCGCGCAACAATGGCAAGGTGATCGGGCGTTGGGTTTCAAGGGAGTAGAGGTCGAGAGAGTCCAGCATCGTCGACAGCGAACGCATGTCGCGCCGGAAATGGGACAGCAGATAGGGTAACACGCCCGGCGATAAGGTCAAGCCGCGGGTGGTGGCCGCCTGGGTCAGGGCGGCGATTTTTTCATCGTCGGTCAAGCCGTGGATTTGATAGATCAGACCCCAGCCCATGCGTGTGCGCAAGTCTTCGCGCACGGGCAACACGGCCGGCGGCACGGCGCCGCTGCACACCATGTAGGCCTTGTTGGCGCGGATTTCATTGAACAAGGCAAAGGCATCGATCTGCGCCAGCGGCGACAGCTTTTCGCAATCGTCGAGCAGGTACAAATCCACGTCAGGCGAATACACGAATTCGGACTCGATCGAGAATGGCGAAATATAGCGCGCGCGCTCAGTGCTGGCCAGGGCCTTGAGCAGATGGCTCTTGCCGGCGGCCAGTTCGCCCCACAGGTAGGCAAAATGTTCGCGCGAGGTGCGCGCGGCGAACTGGCGCATCAGCTGCGCCACTTCGGCATTCTGTCCCACCTCGAAGGTATCGAGGCTGTGCGCCTGGTCTGTGCCTAAATCGAGCACCAGTTGTTTCATGGCGTACGCCTTGTCCTGTTTTTCATTACTGCGTATGCGTCGTCGTCGCTATTGTTAGTTTGTTGTTAGTTTCACATTGTAGCCGTATCGGGTACCCTATCATGCATTATAGAAGGTGCTGGACAGGTAGTGGCGTCTTAGATGCTTAAAAGCGACCATCAGGACGGCAGAAGCGGGTAAAGCGAGCAAAACGCCGACGAAACCAAACAATTGCCCGAAAGCCAATAAGGCGAAGATCACTGCCAGCGGGTTCAGGCCGATGCGCTCGCCCACCAGGCGCGGCGTGAGGAAAAAGCCCTCGATGACCTGGCCGCAGCCATAGATGACGGCCACGGCGATCACGCCGCTCCAGTCGGCAAATTGCAGCAGGGCGGCGATCAGCGCCAGCATCAGCCCCAGGCCGAAGCCCAGGTAGGGGATGAACACCAGCAAGCCCGTGATGATGCCGACAGGCAATGCCACTTCAAAACCGGCGATGGCCAGCGCCACCGAGTAATACGTGGCCAGCACCAGCATGACGAGCAACTGGCCGCGCAGGTATTGCGCCAGCAGGGTATCGACTTCCTGCGCCATGCCCACCGTGCGACCCACCCAGCGGCGCGGCACGGTGCCGGCGATGCGCGCCAGCATCGGATGCCAGTCCAGCAACAGGTAGAACAGCACCACGGGAATCAGCACCACGGTGGCCAGCCAGCCCAGCACGGCCGTGCCGCCGATGCGTGCCGAAGCCAGCACGGTGCTCCAGATTTCATCGCCGCTGGTGGCCATTTGCTGGCTCAGCATGCGTTTGATGCCCGTGCCATCAAGACGCACGCGGATGCCCAGGTCGCGCAGTTTTGGCGCCAGGAAGTCGTTCGCCTTGCTCAGGAACTGCGGGATTTGCGCCTGCAGCAAGGGAATTTCCTTTTGCAATACCGGCACGACAATCAGCACCAGCGCCGTAATGGCGAGGAAAAACAACACCACGACGACCAGCACGGCCAGCGGACGGGGCACGTAAAAGCGCTTGTAATGCAGGCGTTGCAATCGGTCCACGCCGGGATTGAGCACATAGGCGAGGATGGCGGCGGCCAGGAAGGGCGTCAGGATGGGGCCGAGGCTGACGAGCAGCAGCAAGAATGCCAGCCAGACCGCGATCCAAAATGCTGTTTGCTTCTGTTCTGCGGTGATGGCGAATGGCATGTAGTTTGTGCTGTTGCGTTAAAAAAAGGCAGTTAATTACGAAATTGCGGGGCAGTTTGATAAAATAGCGACTTGATCGACCGAATTCACCCGCTGGCGCCCTGGCGCACGATGTTGAAAAACATACTTGCGCGCGCGTGCCGGCGGGTATCCGCCTTCTATTTTACCGCCTCCGCTGCCACCACACCATGAACCAGACTTCTAATGTTTCCCTTTCCTACCGTGACGCTGGCGTCGATATCGACGCAGGTGACGCTTTAGTCGAAGCAATCAAGCCGTTTGCCAAGCGCACCCTGCGCGAAGGCGTGATGGGCGGCCTGGGCGGTTTTGGCGCCATGTTTGAAATCAGCAAGAAGTACAAGGAACCTGTGCTGGTCTCGGGCACCGACGGCGTGGGCACCAAATTGCGCCTGGCGTTCGAACTGAACCGCCATGACACGGTCGGCATCGACCTGGTCGCCATGAGCGTCAACGACATCCTGGTGCAAGGCGCCGAGCCGTTGTTCTTCCTCGACTACTTCGCTTGCGGCAAGCTGGACGTGGCCATCGCCACCGACGTCATCAAGGGCATCGCCCAGGGTTGCGAACAAGCGGGCTGCGCGCTGATCGGCGGCGAAACGGCGGAAATGCCGAGCATGTACCCGGCCGGCGAATACGACTTGGCAGGTTTTGCCGTCGGCGCCGTGGAAAAATCGAAAATCATCGACGGCACCAAGATTGCCCCGGGCGACGTGGTGCTGGGCCTGGCCTCGTCGGGCGTGCACTCGAACGGTTATTCGTTGGTGCGCAAGATCATCGAAGTGGCGAAACCGGACCTGGAAGGCGACTTCCATGGCCGCAAGCTGGCCGACGTGCTGATGCAGCCGACGCGCATCTACGTCAAGCCGCTGCTGGCGCTGATGGACGCAATGGAAGTCAAAGGCATGGTGCACATCACCGGTGGCGGCCTGGTGGAAAACATCCCGCGCGTGCTGCAGCCTGGCCTGGTGGCCGAGCTGGATTCGAAGGCATGGACCATGCCGCCGCTGTTCACGTGGCTGCAACAGCACGGCGGCGTGGCTGACGCCGAGATGCACCGCGTCTTCAACTGCGGCATCGGCATGACCGTCATCGTCTCGCAGGAAAACGCGGAAGCCGCCATCGCCCAGTTGCAAGCGGCCGGTGAAAGCGTCTCGCGCATCGGCACCATCCGCGCGCGTAACGGCGACGAGCACCAGACCATCGTGATCTAAGTTTTAGCACGCATAGAAAAGGCAGGCACTTGCGAGAGGCCTGCCTTTTTTAACGCCCGGATGTCGCCTAGCGCGCGTGCGCCGGCTTCATGCGGCCGTCCGGCTGCGAGCCGCCCCTGCCGATCATGGCCACGCTGACGGCCGAGACGAGGGAGGCGAACAGGATGTAGCCGACGATGTGCCACGGCTCGCCCTTGCCCGTCTTGAGCAGGTAGGTGGCGATGATGGGCGTCAGGCCGCTGGCGAAGATGCCGGAGAACTGGTACACGAAGGAGATGCCCGTGTAGCGCACCTTGGCGTCGAACAGGTCGCAGAACAGGGCCGCTTCCGGGCCGTACACGGCTGAATACAGCACGCCCAGCGGGATGATCACGGAACACCACAACAGCAGCGGATTGTCGGCGTGATGGAGCATGATCCAGAAGGCGGGAATCGACGACACGCCCGTGATCAGCGAACCCCAGAAAAATACCTTGCTGCGGCCGATGCGGTCCGACAGCCGGCCGAAGAAGGGGATGCAAAAGCACATCACGACAGCCGCCGCCATCACGCCCATCAGCGCTTCCGTGCGATCTATCTTGATGGTGTTGGTCAGATAAGTGATGGAAAACACGCCGAAGATATTGAAGAATACGCCGTCGATATAGCGCGCGCCCATGCCCTTCAAGACGTTGCCCGGATAGCGTTTCAAGAGATCGAAGAACGGAATCTGCGTCTCCGCGTTTTTCTCTTTCACAGCTTGGAATTCCGGCGTCTCCATCACGTTCAGGCGTATCCACATGCCGATGAAGACGAGGGCGGCCGACAGGATGAAGGCGACGCGCCAGCCCCAGGACAGGAATTGCGCATCGCTCAAGCTGTACGAGAGCATCGCCACCACGCCGGACGCGAGGCACAGGCCAATGGCCAGGCCGATCTGCGGCAGGCTGGCATAGAAGCCGCGCTCTTTCGGCGGCGCATATTCATACGCCATCAGCACGGCGCCACCCCATTCGCCACCGAGGCCGATGCCCTGCAGCACGCGCAGGAACAGCAGCAGGCCGGGCGCCCAGTAGTCGATGTGCTCATAGGTGGGCAGCACGCCGATCAGGAAGGTGGAAATGCCCATGATCATCAGGGTCATCACCAGCATGCTCTTGCGGCCGATCTTGTCGCCGAAGTGGCCGAAGATCACGCCGCCGATGGGGCGCGACAAAAAACCCACGGCGAAGGTGCCGTAGGCCAGCATGGTCGAGACGAGCGGATCGCCTCCCGGGAAATACAGCTTGCTGAATACGATGCCGGCGACCACGCCGTACAGGAAGAAGTCATACCATTCGATGGTGGCGCCGATCACGCTGGCCATCACGACTTTCCGTAGCTCTTTGGCTTTTTTCGGATTGCTCGGATTGTTATCCATAATATCTAGTCTCCAATCGATATCGATTATGTGTTTTTTTCTGGTGCTTGGCTTGTCGCCATTAAATGGAGGCGGGGCCGTCTGCCCGCCGCTGGCATCCTCCTTGCAGGGAATGGGATGGGTGGGTCAAGCCGCTTGCGGCAGGCGCACGGCATCCATCAGGATCATGTCGGCCGCTTTTTCGGCGATCATGATGGTGGGGGCGTTCGTATTGCCCGAGACGATTTCCGGCATGATCGACGCATCGACCACGCGCAGGTTCTGCATGCCGTGCACGCGCAGGCGCTCATCGACGACGGCCATGGCGTCATGCCCCATCTTGCAAGTGCCGCTGGGGTGGTAGATCGACTGGCTGAAGCGCCGCGCCGCGTCCAGGAGCTGCGCATCCGTCTCGAACTGCGGGCCGGGCACGAACTCGGAAATGATGTGCGGCGCCAGCGACGGCGCGGCGGCGATCCGGCGCGCCACGCGCAGGGCGGCGATCGCCGTCTGCTGGTCGCGCGGGTCGGACAGGTAGTTCGGATGAATGCCCGGATAGACCAGGGGATCGGCGGACTTGATCGACACGTGGCCGCGACTGTACGGGCGCAGCTGGCACACGGACGACGTGAAGGCGGAAAACGGATGCGCGCCTTCGCCCGGCTTGTCGGCGCTTAGTGGCTGCATGTGGAATTGGATGTCGGGCCGCTCCACTTCGGGCGAGGATTTGGTAAACACCGTCACCTGGCTGGCCGCCAACGTCAAAGGTCCGGAGCGGGAAAACACATATTGCATGCCCACCCACAGCTTGCCCCACAGGCTGTTGACTTCATCGTTCAGGGTTTTCAGGCGCGTCTTGAAGACCAGGCGGATTTGCAGGTGGTCTTGCAGGTTCTGCCCCACGCCGGGCAAGTCGTGTACCAGCGGCACACCTACATCGGCGAGCAGCGCGCGCGGACCGACGCCCGAGCATTGCAGGATGTGCGGCGAGCCGATGGCGCCTGCGCATAAAATCACTTCGCCGCTGGCGCGCGCCTGGCGCAGCTGGCCATCCTGCCGGTATTCGATGCCGACGGCGCGCTTGCCTTCGAACAGTACGCGCGTGATTTGCGCGCGCACTTCCACGCGCAGGTTCGCGCGTTTGCGGGCCGGGCGCAAAAAGGCCTTCGCCGTGCTCCAGCGCAAGCCCTTGCTGGCTGTTTGCTGGAAGTAGCCGACGCCTTCCTGCGTGGCGCCGTTGTAATCGGCATTGAAGGGGATGCCGCTTTCCGTGGCGCCGGCGATGAAGTGTTCCGCGATGGGACGGCGCAGCCGCAGGTCCGACACTTTCAAGGGACCGCCCACGCCGTGGTAGTCGCTGGCACCGCGCTCCTGGTCTTCCGATTTCTTGAAATAGGGCAGCACCTCGGCATAGCTCCAGCCAGCATTGCCCAGTTCGGCCCAGCGGTCGTAATCTTCTTTCTGGCCGCGCACGTACAGCAAGCCGTTGAGCGAGCTGGAGCCGCCCAGTACCTTGCCGCGCGGCCATTGCAACTGGCGCCCGGCGATGCCGGCGTCCGCTTCCGTGCGGTAGCACCAGTCCAGCTTGGGATCGTGCATGGTCTTGAAATAGCCGACCGGCACGTGTATCCATGGATTGTTGTCCTTGCCGCCCGCTTCCAGCAGAAGCACTTTGTTGCTGCTGTCGTGCGACAGGCGGTTGGCCAGCACGCAGCCGGCGGAACCGGCGCCGACGACGATGTAATCGTAGTGTGTTTGTAACATTGCTGTTGTCTCCTGCGTTGCGGTATCGCGCCGCCTCGGCGGGCGTTTTTTGCGATACACTGATCTCTATTGATTATTTGTGGAACGTCTGGTTCCATTTATAAAAGACGTGCAGCACCGGGACAAGCGGAAACATCCGCATACGCGAGAGGTGAAACAGAACATGCATGATGCGTTTCAAAAACGGCAGGCCGGGGCCGAAGAAGACAGCTCGGCGGGTAGCGCGGTGGCTGCCAATGCGGCGGCCAGCCATGGCGACGAGGCGCGGGGCTTGCGCGTGCTGCGCCTGATCGAGCATCTGGCCAGCGCCAGCCAGCCCTTGACCTTGTCGCAACTGGCCGCGCGCATGCAGGTGCCCAAGGCCAGCATGATGCGTTTGCTCGATACGCTGGAGCAACATGGTTATGTGCTGCGCACGCCCGTGGGACGCGGCTATGTGCCCGGTGCTGCGTCAACCAACCTGGCGCTGGCCACCCTGCGCAACAATGCCCTGATCCGCGTAAGCCGCAGCATCCTGGGCAGCCTGGTGGCTGCCACGGGCGAGACGTGCAACCTCGCCATTCCCGAGGGCAATGCGATCGTGTATGTGGACCGGGTGGAAACGCAGGAACCGCTGCGCCTGCATCTGGTGCTGGGCACGCGCGCGCCCATGCATTGCACGGCCAGCGGCAAGCTGTTTTTGGCGCACATGAATTTGCTGGAGCGGCGCGCATTGCTGGCCATGCTGAGTCTAGAGGCGCGCACGCCGAAAAGCATCACCGATCCCGTGCTGCTGGAACGCGAGATCGTGCGCATCGCCCGCCTGGGCATCGGCATCGATGACGAGGAATTCGTGCACGGCATGGTGGCCGTGGCCGTGCCCATCTGCGCGGCCGACGGGCGCATCGTGGCGGCCGTCGCTTGCCACGCGCCCGTGGCGCGCAAATGCGTGGAGCAGCTGATGCAGCACGTGCCGCAGTTGAAAGAAGCGGCCGGCAAGTTGCGGCCGCTATTGCTGGCGGAAAACAGCTAAGGTTTCAAGACCTTCGCTACTTTGGCGGCACGCAGGCGGAAGGCGTCCGGCATGCCCGAGCCCAGCAGCGGGCGCAGATACAGCCGGAAGGCATCGGTCACGTCCGTGCCGCTGGCGCTGATGAATTCGTCTTCCATGGTGCGCGTCTTGCCCGCCACGTCCGTCAGGGGCAGCAGCTCGTAGTCGACGGAATAAAAGCCCGTGCGCTTGATGGCGACAGAGCCATCGCGGTCGCCCCACATGGCGAATTGCACTGCCTTCTCACCCACTTCTCGCGCTTCGCGCTGGTCGACGTCAGAGACGCAGCCGATGAAGGAGCGCTGCAAATAGCCGAAGGTATCGCCGCGCACGCGCTTGATGCCGAGCTTTGCCTTGATTTCGTCGCACAGCAGGTCGGCCAGCGCGCCCGTGCCCGACAATTGCACATTGCCGTGCGCATCGCGTTCCACCTCATCGCCCACCTGTTTGGCCAGCAGGCTGGCGATCGGTTCGCCCGAGGCGTCGTGGATGCCTTCCGAGACGGCGATCACGCAGCGGCCGTATTTTTCATACGTGGCCTTCACGTCAGCGAGGAATTTTTCCAACACGAAGACGCGTTCGGGCAAGTAGATCAGGTGCGGGCCATCGTCGGGGAACTTCTTGCCCAGCGCCGAGGCGGCCGTCAAAAAGCCCGCGTGGCGACCCATCACCACGCCCACGTAGACGCCGGGCAAGGCTGCATTGTCGAGGTTGGCGCCTGCGAACGCTTGCGCGACGAAACGCGCGGCCGAGGGAAAGCCCGGTGTGTGGTCGCTACCGACCAGGTCGTTGTCGATGGTTTTCGGGATGTGGATGCAGCGCAGCGGATAGCCGGCCTTGTGCGCTTCCTCGCTGACGATGCGCACAGTGTCGGACGAGTCATTGCCGCCGATGTAAAAGAAGTGTTCGATCTCGTGCGCGCGCAGCACTTCGAAGATTTGATGGCAGTAGGCAATATCGGGCTTGTCGCGCGTCGAGCCGAGCGCCGACGAGGGCGTGGCGGCCACCAGTTCCAGGTTGTGGCTGGTTTCCTGCGTCAGATCGACGAACTCTTCATTGACGATGCCGCGCACGCCGTGCAGTGCGCCATACACGCGCGTGACGTGCTGGAAGCGCCGCGATTCGAGCACCACGCCCACCAGCGACTGGTTGATGACGGCGGTCGGGCCGCCTCCCTGGGCAACAAGAATTTTTCCAGACGGCATGGGATTTCCTGGTAAATGGAACGGCCCTCCAGCCTACTCTTTTTTTGCCGGGGCGCTGCCTTTTTCGATATTTCGGTCGAGCAATTTCTCCACGTCATCCCAGGCCTGGCTGCGCGCTTATTCCGGCGCCCGGATATGTTCCACCAGCCCCATGCTGCGGCGTCCCGGCGCTGGTGTCAGCCAGCTGACCAGGATGGCGGCGGTCAGGCCGGCCGGCACGCCGAAGATGCCGGCGGAAATGGGCGCGATATGCATCCATTGACCGCTGGCATTGCCGCCCAGCATGGTGCTGGTGTGCAACATGTAATACAGGCACACGCCAAAGCCGGCCAGCATGCCGGCCAGCGCCCCCTGGTAATTGGCGCGTTTCCAGAAGACGCCCAGCACCAGCGGCGGGAACAGGGTCGAGGCGGCCAGGGAAAACGCCACACCCACCAACGACAGGATATCGGCCGGCTTTTGCGAGGCCGCATAGGCGGCGATGAAAGCCACGGCCAGCAGCAGCAATTTTGAAATCGTCACGCGCTTTTGCGTCGAGGCGCTGGGATCGACCACCTTGTAATAGATGTCGTGCGACAGGGCATTGGAAATGGCCAGCAGCAAGCCGTCCGCCGTCGACAGGGCGGCGGCCAGGCCGCCGGCCGCCACCAGTCCGGAAATCACATAAGGCAGACCGGCGATCTCGGGCGTGGCCAGCACCAGCACGTCGGCGTCGATGGAAATTTCCGCCAGTTGCACGATGCCGTCGCGGTTGACGTCGACGATGCTGATCAGGGGGCTGAGCTTGTCCACATTGGCCCAGTACGACACCCAGGTGGGCAGGTTCGTGTATTGCGTGCCTACCAGTGCCGAGTAAATATCGTACTTGACCAGCACGGCCAGCGCGGGAATCGTGAGGTAGATCAACAAGATGAAAAACAGGGTCCAGAAGACGGACACGCGCGTTTCGTGCACGGAGGGCGTGGTGTAGGATCGCATCAGGATATGCGGCAGGGCGGCCGTGCCCAGCATCATGCAAAACACGAGGGCCAGGAAATTGTTGCGCTTGATGTCGGACTGCTCGCGGTCCGCGGCGGGAAACGGCTGCGCGTGCGGAATGATCGGTTCGGCGCGTTTTTGATTCTGCACCTGCGCCGCCTGCCACAGCACGCGTGCCTCGTCCGGGCTTTTCGGATAGGCAATCAGGTAGCGCTCCGCGTTGCGGATGTCAAACAGCGAAGTATTGCGCTGGCGCAAACTATCAAGCTGGCGCTGGGCCGTCAGGCGGCCTTGCTCCCAGGAACCGGGCAAGCCGGCGATGCGCGCCTGGTAGCTGTGCGCGCGCTGACGGAAGATGGCGCGCACTTCGTTTTCTTTCGGGTCCGTTTCCAGCACGTGTTCGCGCGCGCTCAGTTGCGGCAACACCTTGCCGTAGGCGATCTGCGGCACGGGATTGTCCGCGTGTTTGACCGACAGCCATATGGCGGGAATCAGAAAGGCGACCAGGATGATGATGTACTGCGCCACCTGCGTCCAGGTGATGGCGCGCATGCCGCCAAGAAAGGAGCAGACCAGGATACTGGCTAGGCCCAGGAAGATGCCGACGGAAAAATCCACGCCCGTGAAGCGCGAGGCGATCAGGCCGACGGCATAGATCTGCGCCACCACATACGTAAATGACACGATGATGGTGGCGGCCACGGCCACCACGCGCACGCTGGCGCCGCGCTTGTCGGTGCCGCTGCCGTAGCGGGCGGCGAGGAAATCGGGAATCGTGTACTGGCTGAACTTGCGCAAATAGGGGGCGATCAATAGCGCCACCAGGCAATAGCCGCCCGTCCAGCCCATGATGAAGGCCAGGCCGTCGAAACCGTTCAGGTACAGGCCCCCGGCCAGGCTGATGAAGCTGGCGGCCGAAATCCAGTCGGCGGCCGTGGCCATGCCGTTGAACATGGCCGGCACCCGGCGCCCTGCCACATAGTATTCGGTGACGTTCGAGGTGCGGCTGATGACGCCGATGGTGGCGTACAGGGTGATGGTGACCAGCATGAACAGGTAGCCGATCCACGCGCGCGGCATGCCTTCCTGTTCCAGCACCGCCAGCGCCAGCAGGAAGGCGGCAAAACCGGCGGTAAACAGCAGGTAGTAGCGGCTCAGCCGGGCAAAGAAGCTGCGCTGGCCGCTCATGCTTGCTCCTCGGCATGAAAAGCCCGGTCCAGGCGCCGCATGCGCCAGGCATAGAAGGCGATGATGGCCAGGTAGACCAGCGAGGCGCCCTGGGCCGCCATGTAGAAAGGCAACGGCCAGCCGAACAGATTCAGATGCAACAGTTCGCGCGCATAAAACACGGTCAGAAAGCCCGTCAGCAGCCAGATCAGCAGCAGGATGGCCGTCAGGCGCCGCGTTTTGTGCCAGTGGACATCACGGCGCGCCTGCAGTTCGGGGCTGGGCGTACGCACCGGCCGTGCCGGGAGAACGGTTGTGCTCGGCTTATCCATACGTGATGTCATCCTCTTCCGGCACGTCGGGCAGCAGCAGGGCGACGCTCAGGCGCAGCAGGGTGCCCGGCAACTTCGGCGACTGCGCGCGCGGATTGTTAACAATATCGACTTCGGCACCATGTTGCTGAGCAATTTCACGCACGATGGCCAGGCCCAGTCCGCTGCCGTCGACATTGCTGCCGAGAATACGGTAAAAGCGTTCGAACACATGCGCCCGCTCGGCCGGCGGTATGCCGGGGCCTGTATCCTCCACTTCCAGGATGGCCAGTTCCAGGGTGCTGCGCACGCGCACTGTGACGCTGCCGCCAGCCGGCGTGTAGCGCAGGGCATTGTCGATCAGATTACTCAGCAGTTCACGCAGCATCATGGCATTGCCGGAAATCATGATCGAATACGCTGGCTGTTCGAACCCCAGGTCGATATGCTGGGCAAACGAAGCTTGCACCCAGTCCTGCACCACGTCGCGCGCCAGTTCGCTCAGCTCGATCGGTTCGAACGCCGTGCCCGCCTGCGGCTGGTTTTCCGCGCGTGCCAGGGCCAGCAGTTGGTTGACCAGGCGCGTGGCCGCTTCCGAACTTTTCGCCAACTGCAGCAGCGAGCGGTGAATCTCGTCGTGGTCGGTCTGGCGCAGGGCCAGCTCGGATTGCATGCGCATGCCGGCCAGCGGCGTTTTCATCTGGTGCGCGGCATCGGCGATGAAGCGTTTCTGCATGTCGATCGATAGAGATAGCCGCGCGAGCATCTCGTTGAGCGAACCGACCAGTGGCGTGATTTCCTCGGGCACCTGGCCCGATTCGATGGGGGAGAGGTCGTCGGGCGGTCGCGCGCGTATGCGCTCCTGCAATTGCGCCAGCGGCGACAGGCCGCGCGCCAGGGCAAACCAGACCAGGGCCAGGATCACGGGCAGGATGATGAATTGCGGCAAGATCACGCCCTTGATGATTTCATTGGCCAGCTGGGCACGCTTTTCCAGCGTCTCGGCCACTTGCACCAGCGCGCGGCCCGGTTCGTCGTCGGTACTGGACGGCATGTCGAGATAGCTGAACGCCACGCGCACGGGCGTGCCGTGGATGGTGTCGTTGCGAAACAGCACCATGCCGCTGCGGTATTTGTCGGGGTCTTGCGGCGGCGGCAAGTCGCGGTCGCCGTCGAGGTATTCGCCGTGCCCGCCCACCACCAGGTAATACAGGGTGTCGACATCGTCGCCGCGCAGGAAGTCGCGGCCCTTGTTACTGCTGTTCTTATCCGGCACGCGGCGCAGCATCGCGCCGTCGGCTTGCTTGACCTGTTGCGTCAGCACGGTCACGCTGTCTTCCAGCGCATGGTCGAACGGTTGATTGGCGATGCCCTTGGCCACCAGATAGGTGATGGCGATGCTCATCGGCCATAGCAGCAGCAAGGGCGCCAGCATCCAGTCGAGGATTTCGCCAAACAGCGAATGCTCGATGGTGTCATCCTGCTCCGTGGTGGGCGGCTCGAACCAGTCGTCGTCGTCCGCCTCGTCCGCTGGCGCTTCGCGCGCCTTCACTTGCTGGCGGGTCCGCTGGCCGGGCTTGCTGACTCGCCCGCTTCGGCGTTCAGGCGCGCCGCTTCCGAGTATTTTTCCAGGCAATAGCCGAGGCCGCGCACGGTGGCGATGCGCACGCCGCCCACCTCGATCTTCTTGCGCAAACGGTGCACATACACTTCGATGGCGTTGTTCGACACTTCTTCGCCCCATTCGCACAGGTGGTCGACCAGCTGTTCTTTCGAGACGAGGCGGCCGGTCCGGCCCAGCAAGATTTCCAGCAAGCCCAGTTCGCGCGCCGACAGGTCGAGCATCTGGTCGTTGATGTAGGCGCTGCGCCCCACCTGGTCGTAGCTGAGGGGGCCGTGTTTGATGACGGTGGCGCCACCGCCGGCGCCGCGGCGCGTCAGGGCACGCACTCTTGCCTCCAGTTCCGACAGGGCGAACGGCTTGGCCATATAATCATCGGCACCCAGGTCGAGGCCATTCACGCGTTGTTCGATGGAATCGGCGGCCGTCAGGATCAGCACCGGCAGCAGCGAGGCGCGCGCGCGCAGGCGGCGCAGCACCTCCAGGCCGGACATCTTTGGCAGGCCAAGGTCGAGAATCAGCAGGTCGAATTCCTGGGTGGACAGGGCCGTGTCGGCCTCCTGGCCGGTCTGGACGTAGTCGATCGCATAACCGGACTGGCGCAGCGAGCGGGTCAGGCCATCGGCCAGCACGCTGTCGTCTTCGGCAAGTAAAATACGCATGGTGCACTTCCTATGCTTGCGGCGGTAGAAGTTTGTATTGTGTTTCATTTTCCGCAAGGTAGCGAGTTTTTGTGAAAAACCAGGCTTGTATTGATCTGTTTCAAAACAAATCCACGTTCCGCTTGCATTGATCACTGTTTTTTTATACAGTACTGTCTGTGTAAAGAATTTAACCCACTGGCGCTATCGCAGGCTGCAGGATTCAAATGGATTCGCAACTGTAGAACGGCTGAAAGAACATATGGACGATAAAAAAGCTGTAGTACCCGCATCGGAAAAAGCCAAGGCGCTCGCCGCCGCACTGGCGCAGATCGAGAAGCAGTTTGGCAAAGGTTCGGTCATGCGCATGGATGCCAGCGCGGTGATCGAAGAAGTGCAAGTCGTGTCGACCGGTTCGCTCGGCCTCGATATCGCGCTGGGCGTGGGCGGCTTGCCGCGCGGCCGCGTGGTGGAAATCTACGGTCCGGAATCGTCGGGTAAAACCACCCTGACCCTGCAAACCATTGCTGAAATGCAAAAACTGGGCGGCACTTGCGCCTTTATCGATGCCGAGCACGCGCTGGACGTCGGTTACGCGCAAAAGCTGGGCGTGAACCTGCACGAATTGCTGATCTCGCAACCGGACACGGGTGAGCAGGCGCTGGAAATCTGCGACGCCCTCGTGCGTTCGGGCAGTGTCGACCTCGTCGTCATCGACTCCGTAGCCGCACTGACGCCACGCGCCGAGATCGAAGGCGACATGGGCGATTCCCTGCCAGGCTTGCAAGCGCGCCTGATGTCGCAAGCCCTGCGCAAACTGACCGGTTCTATCAACCGCACGAATACCCTGGTCATCTTCATCAATCAGATCCGCATGAAAATCGGCGTGATGTTCGGCAGCCCGGAAACCACCACGGGCGGCAATGCGCTGAAATTCTACGCCTCCGTGCGCCTGGATATCCGCCGCACCGGTTCGATCAAGTCTGGCGATGAAGTGATCGGCAACGAAACCAAAGTCAAGGTCGTCAAGAACAAGATCGCGCCACCGTTCAAGGAAGCGCACTTCGACATCCTGTACGGCGCCGGCACCTCGCGCGAAGGCGAAATCCTGGATCTGGGCTCAGATGCCAAGATCGTGGAAAAATCCGGTTCGTGGTACAGCTACAACGGCGAACGCATCGGCCAAGGCAAGGACAACGCCCGTGCCTTCCTGCAAGAGCGTCCGGCGCTGGCCCGCGAGATCGAAAACAAGGTCCGCGCTTCGCTGGGCGTGCGCGAACTGCCACCGCTGGCTGCTGAAAAGCCGGAAAAAGCGGATAAAGCCGCTGACAAGGCTGCCAAGGCTGCGGAAGCCAAGCTCGCCGAGTAAGCTGGCAAATCAGCAGGCTAGTCAGCTGTTGCGGCACGGCCAGTTTCGGCTGGCCTTGCCCGCAGCAGGCTGCGGGCGGTTGCGCCGTGGCTTGCTGCGCAAAAGATCTACAATGAATGCCGCCTCGCGCCCATGCGCCAGGCGGCATTTGTGCTTTTGACGGTGTTTTTGAGCGGTGTCTGGCCGGCGTTTGACGGTATATCGCTTGTGTTGATGTGATGGACGATAGGGTGGAATGATGGCAGCGGTACAACTAAGCCTGAAGGGCAGGGCGCTACGCTTTCTGTCGATGCGCGAACACAGCCGCATGGAATTGCGGCGCAAGTTGCAGCGGCATGCGCAGGAGGACGATGATGTGGAAGCCTTACTCGACAGCCTGGAGCAGGCCAACTGGCTGTCGCAGGAGCGTTTTTCTGAATCGCTGATCCATCGCCGCTCGGCCCGTTTCGGCAATAGTCGCATCATGGCGGAATTGCAAAGCCATGGCATTGGTGGCGAGGCGCTGCAGGAACTCAAGGCGGGCCTGGCCGAAGGCGAGACCGCGCGCGCCTGTGAAGTGTGGCGCCGTAAATTCGGCCAAGTGGCGCAGGATGCCGAACAGCGTAACAAGCAGATGCGCTTTCTGATGCAGCGCGGCTTCTCGCAGCGCGCCGTGCACGTGGCCTTGAAGGGGCTGGAGCCGGAAGAAGACTAGGCGCGCGCCACGGGACGTCCCGCTGGCCAAAGTTCAAGTCTGTGCGCGGGCCTGCCCACCGTGGCCCCGCTGTGTTCCTTCTGCAACAGTTGATAGCTGCCCTATGCCTTGCCTGCAAGCCAGCCTCGTTGCAAATCATTGTTTTACTGGTAAGTTCACTTTCCTTGTCATCCGCTTGTCAATAGGATGGCATATTGTTGCGCTGCGTGGGACCGGGTCTGCCCGTGCTGCCGCCTGCAGGGCAGGCGCGGCAAGTTGAGGTATTTCGCGGCGCGCGTCGGCCATATCTATCATCACTATGCGTGATAACAGCATCAATTTCCATGTGCATTCTTTGTACATTGAAATGTTTTTATTGGAGCAATGAAAAATTATGTTGCGGCGCAACCAGCGCCCAATGTGCTACACTTTTAGGGTTTTTGCGGCGCCGCAGGTGCGGTTGCTGTTCGTAGAAGCTGCGAATAGCGTGCTTTAGGCACATGGCTGCTTACTAAATTATGGCCGCGCAAGCGGCATCGGTCTTATGCCCCTGTCAACTCCCGTATCCCGGCGCGCCCTACGGCACTCCCGCGTTATCGACGTCCAAGCGTATGTGCGCGACGACGGCCTGTGGGATATTGACGCTCGTATCACCGATATCAAAAGCTATGACGCGATGCTGGCCTCCGGCCCCCGTCCCGCCGGCACTCCCCTGCATGACCTCCACTTACGCATTACCGTCGATCACGAACTGACCATCGTCGAGGCCGAAGCTGCCTCCGATTCCGTACCCTATCCCGGTTTTTGCGATACCATCGGCCCCGCTTACAGGGCGCTGATCGGTCTGAATTTATTGAAGAATTTCCGCCGCGACTTGAAACAGCGCCTGGCGGGAATCGCCGGCTGTACCCATTTGACCGAACTGGCGCAAGTCTTGCCGACTGCGGCGGTTCAGGCATTTGCCGGCGATGTCTGGTCGACCCGCGACGGTGAGAATGCTGATTTGTCGCATGAAAAGCCGTTTCAACTCGACAAGTGTCACGCCCTGCGCACCGATGGCGGGGCGGTTGCACAGTATTACCCGCGCTGGGTAGCCAAAGCGTGACCCCGGCGCTGTTTTTCCTGTTTTTTTTGCACCACTAACCGTATTTTTACACATCAGTATCAGAAGGGAAGCCAGCATGAAAATCCATGAGTATCAAGCCAAAGAAATCCTCCGGCAGTATGGAGTGACGGTACCACGCGGTATTGCGTGCATGTCCGTCGACGAAGCCGTCAAGGCTGCGGAAACCCTGGGCGGTCCGGTATGGGTCGTCAAGGCGCAGATCCACGCAGGTGGCCGCGGCAAGGGCGGCGGCGTGAAAGTGGCAAAATCGATCGAACAGGTCAAGCAATACGCCGACCAGATCATGGGCATGCAGCTGATCACGCACCAGACCAGCGCCGAAGGCCAAAAAGTCAACCGCCTGCTGGTGGAAGAAGGCGCCGACATCAAACAAGAACTGTACGTTTCGCTGGTCACCGACCGCGTCACCCAGAAAATCGTCCTGATGGCGTCGTCCGAAGGCGGCATGGACATCGAAGAAGTGGCCGAGAGCCACCCAGAGAAGATCCACCACGTCACCATCGATCCAGGCGTTGGCCTGACCGATGCCCAGGCAGACGATATCGCGGCCAAAATCGGCGTGCCTGCCGGTTCCATCGCCGACGCTCGCGTCAACCTGCAAGGCCTGTACAAAGCGTACTGGGAAACCGACTGCTCGCTGGCCGAAATCAATCCGTTGATCGTCACCGGCAGCGGCAAAGTCATCGCCCTGGACGCCAAGTTCAACTTTGACCCGAACGCCCTGTTCCGTCATCCGGAAATCGTCGCCCTGCGCGATCTGGACGAAGAAGATCCAGCTGAAATCGAAGCGTCGAAATTCGACCTGGCTTACATTTCGCTTGACGGCAATATCGGTTGCCTGGTGAACGGCGCCGGCCTGGCCATGGCTACCATGGACACCATCAAACTGTTCGGCGGCGAGCCAGCCAACTTCCTGGACGTCGGCGGCGGCGCCACGGCAGAAAAAGTGACCGAAGCGTTCAAGATCATGCTGAAAAACCCAGGCCTGAAAGCCATCCTGGTGAACATTTTCGGCGGCATCATGCGTTGCGACGTGATCGCTGAAGGCGTTATCGCCGCGGTGAAAGCTGTCTCGCTGAACGTACCGCTGGTCGTGCGCATGAAGGGCACCAACGAAGACCTGGGCAAAAAGATGCTGGCCGATTCCGGTCTGCCTATCATCGCAGCCGACACCATGGAAGATGCAGCCAAGAGCGTCGTTGCCGCTGCTGCCGGTCAAGCTTAATTAAGGAATCAACATGTCCATTCTGATCAATAAAGATACCAAAGTCGTCACCCAAGGGATCACCGGCAAGACCGGCCAGTTCCACACCCGCGGTTGCCGCGACTACGCGAACGGCAAAGCTGCCTTCGTGGCAGGCGTGAATCCGAAGAAAGCCGGCGAAGACTTCGAAGGCATTCCCATTTTCGCTACCGTGACGGAAGCGAAAAAAGAAACCGGCGCCAATGTGTCCGTGATCTACGTGCCGCCAGCAGGCGCGGCAGCGGCGATCTGGGAAGCTGTCGAAGCTGAAATGGATCTGGCCATTTGCATCACCGAAGGCATTCCTGTGCGCGACATGATGGCCTTGAAAGACCGCATGGCTAAAGCCAATAGCAAAACCTTGCTGCTGGGCCCTAACTGCCCAGGCTTGATCACGCCAGACGAAATCAAGATCGGCATCATGCCAGGTCACATCCATAGAAAAGGCCGTATCGGCGTGGTGTCGCGTTCGGGCACCCTGACCTATGAAGCAGTGGGTCAGCTGACCGCACTGGGCCTGGGCCAATCGTCGGCAGTCGGCATCGGCGGCGACCCGATCAACGGTCTGAAGCACATCGACATCATGAAAATGTTCAATGATGATCCAGATACCGACGCGGTCATCATGATCGGCGAAATCGGCGGTCCGGACGAAGCCAACGCGGCTTATTGGATCAAAGACAACATGAAAAAACCGGTCGTTGGCTTCATCGCTGGCGTCACCGCTCCTCCAGGCAAGCGCATGGGCCACGCCGGCGCGCTGATCTCGGGCGGTGCCGATACGGCACAAGCCAAGCTGGAAATCATGGAAGCTTGCGGCATCACCGTGACCAAAAACCCGTCGGAAATGGCGCGTCTGCTGAAAGCCATGCTGTAATTCCAGCCAGGTTCACGCAGTATAAAAAAGGAGCTTCGGCTCCTTTTTTTCGTCCGCAAGACAGGCCAGTTTCCGGCCTGGAGCGACGGCGCTGGTCCAAACCTGCCCAAATGTGTCATTTTTCTTTCCACGTGTACCGCCGCTGCCCGGGCGCGCCGCTGGCATGGCGCTTGCACCGTGCACGGCACGAGCAATGCACAATGGGAGAATACGATGCGCGCGCAGAGCGGATTTACCCTGATAGAACTGATGATCGTGGTGGCCATCGCCGGCATTCTGGCGGCCGTGGCCATTCCCCAGTACGGCGACTATACGATGCGGGCCAAGGTCAGCAACGTGCTGGCGGCGGCCGCGTCGCTGAAGACAGCCGTGGCCCTGTGCGTGCAGGAAAACGGGGGCTTGGCGACCGCTTGCAGCACTCCCACCCCGGCCGTGCCCAGCGCCATCCCCGTGTTTAGCCCGACGCGCGAAGTGGCCGGCGCCAAGGTCGACAAGGGCAATATCGAGCTCACGCTGGCGGGCGACATGGGCAGCGGCATGGGTGGCCAGACGGTGAGCATGGAGCTGCAGGTCGGCACCAGCA
Organism: Janthinobacterium sp. DSP2-3-3; assembly: GCF_049897325.1. Lineage (NCBI taxonomy): Bacteria > Pseudomonadati > Pseudomonadota > Betaproteobacteria > Burkholderiales > Oxalobacteraceae > Janthinobacterium > Janthinobacterium sp. DSP2-3-3. Next base: position 88,584 of record NZ_JAFCWA010000004.1, read on the forward strand.
GCCTGAGCTGGTTCAATAGCACCAGCGTGACGAATGCGGCGGCCAAGGAAGCCATTACCAGGAGCAATATTCCCAAGGTGGTGGCGACGCAGTGAGCGGCGCCTGCCGCGTCCGTGTCAGACGATTTTTTGCCGGTCTGCGATCAGCGCTTCATAAGTGAGGTTTTGCAGCAGGGTGTAGTGGGTCGGTTCCAGGTCGATGAATTGCACGCCATACGTATAGATTTCGGCGACATCGGCCGCATTGCCATTCGACGGCTTGCCCACGCTGACGTTCTGGATGCGTGCGCGCGTATTGACGCGCATCTGATGCTTGTTCGGTTGCACCAGCAGGGTAAAGCTGAGCGCGACGCCCTCGTCGTCCGGCGTGAGCATGCTGGGCGCCTCGATCAGCGCCCCCGAGACGCTGAGGTTGACGATGAACACGGGCACGGCCGCCACGTCGCGGTAGCTTAGCTGCGCCGGAATGTCCACTTTCACGCGCATGGCCGTGCGCAGGCTGGTGCCCTGGATGGCGTCGGGAAAGCTCAGGTGCACATAATTGAGCGGGCGGCCAAAGATGCGCAGCACGCTGCACGCAAACGAACACACGGTGACGCCGGAAAACACGCGGATGGTCAGCTTGTCGCCCTCGTTGAGCACGATGGACGCACCGTTTTCCATGGGAATCTTGACGATCAGGTACTCGTCTTTCACATAGCCAATCACGGTCGAGAAATGCTGGATGGGTTTGATGGTGCGGTGCGTGATGAACTGGATGCGTCCGCCCACCTGCAGATTCATCGCCTCGAATTCGAAGTCCTGGAGCTTGCTTTCCGCGGCGGGCTTGTTGCTTGTCATGCGATGCTCATCCTGATATTGTCGATTCGCAGTATGCATGATTTCTTGATGAAAAAGCACTTATATCAATGAAATTCATACTGGCATCGAAAAATACCCTGCGCGCGTGCAGGTGCGCGGTGCAGGCTTTACAATCGCGTCAATATTGAAGAATGTAAATCTTATGCCTCGCAGCTACTTCTGGACGATGTTGTCACTGATCCTGCATCAAATCGACGCTGCCTACTGGAAAGAGTGGGAGATGTTTCATGTGCCGGGCGGCATCCAGGGTTTCCTGGTAGTTAACTTGGCAGCCATTGCCGTGGTACTGGTGGGCTACCGGCACGTGCTGCTGGCTACCCCGCAGGCGCCCCTGTATGCGGGTGTGTGCGCCGCGCTGGGCGTGGGAACGTGTCTGATCCATGCCGGCTTTGCGCTGGCCGGGCAGGAGCAATTTCACTTGCCCCTGTCCGTGCTCATCATCGTGCTGTGCCTGGTCAGTGCCGTCTGGCTGCTGTGTGACTTGCGCCGCGTCCTGGGCCAGCTGGCGCGCCAGCCAGCATAGTTACAGCTCGGCGTGCCAATCGCCCGACTTGCCGCCATGCTTTTCCAACACGCGCACGTTGGTCATGACCATGCCCCGGTCGACGGCCTTGCACATGTCGTAGATGGTCAACAAGCCGATCTGCACGGAAGTGAGCGCTTCCATTTCCACGCCCGTCTTGCCCGTGGTATCGACCTGGGCGCGGCAGTGCACGCTGTTGGCCGCTTCATCGACTTCGAAGTCGACCGTGACGCGCGTGAGGGCCAGCGGGTGGCACAGGGGAATCAGGTCGCTGGTGCGCTTGGCGCCCATGATGGCGGCGATGCGGGCGATGCCCAGCACGTCACCTTTCTTGGCGTTGCCGGACATAATCAAGGCCAGGGTGGCGGGCTGCATGCGGATGCTGCCGGCGGCCACGGCGCTGCGGCGCGTGTCTTCCTTGCTGCCCACGTCAACCATATGGGCCTGGCCCGTGGCGTCGAAATGGGTCAGTTCCCCGGCGGGGGCTTGCTTGTCTGCTGTTGTCATGGCGTCAAAATAGGTGAGGAGTGGGGGTGCGGCACGCCATGTCACCGCATCATGCCACTGGCATAGCGCATGCTTGTCGCGTGGGAATGGGCGCCGCTAACAAGGTATGATAGCACCCGTGAATTCGAAAACTACCCTTCCGACCGTACTTGAAAACGCCGGTGCGGCATGGCTGCGCCGCTCCTGGCGCACATCCATGCTGGCTGCATTGTGGCTGGCGGCGCCGTTTGCGCTGGCGCAAACCTATACGTCCGCGTCGGCGGCGCCAGCCGCCAGCGTGGCGGCCAAGCCGGCCGGCAACTGGACGCCGCTGGCTGTGCCGCCGGCGCCGAATCTGCCGAACCTGGGCGATACCTCGCGCGAAGACCTGTCGCCGGCGATGGAGCGCAAGATCGGCGAAGAAATCATGCGCGGCATTCGCGGCGACCGCGACTACCTCGACGATGCGCCCTTGCTGGAATACCTGAATACCTTCGGCAACGCCCTCGTGGCGGCCCGCCCCAGCGTGCGCGGCGAAACGAATTACGACTATTTTTTCTTTGCCGTGCGCGATCCCCAGTTGAACGCGTTTGCCTTGCCCGGCGGTTTCATCGGCGTCCATTCGGCCCTGGTGCTGGCGGCGCAAACGGAGGCGGAACTGGCTTCCGTCCTGTCGCACGAGATCGGCCACGTGGCGCAGCGCCATATCGCGCGCATGCTGGGCCAGCAGCGCCAGGATGCCCTGATGCCGCTGGCGGCCATGTTGCTGGCGGCGCTGGCCTCGCGCGCGGGCGGCGACGTGGCGCTGGGCGTGTTTGCCGCCGGCCAGGGCCTGGCCATCCAGCGCCAGCTCAATTTCGGCCGCGACGCCGAACGCGAGGCCGACCGCATCGGTTTCCAGATCATGGGCGAGGCCGGTTTCGACACCACCGGCATGGTAGCCTTCTTCGGCCGCATGCAAGCGGCCAGCCGTTCGTACAGCGACCTGATGCCCGCCTATCTGCAGACGCACCCGCTGACGACGGAGCGCATCGCCGACATCCAGGCACGCATCCGCGAGCAGCCCTACAAGCAGCGTCCGGACAGCCTGAGTTTCCACCTGGCCCGGGCGCGCGCGCGCGTGCTGCAGGATGAAAGCGTGCAAGGCCTGCTGAATGCCAAGGCGGTCTTCAAGACGCAGCTGGAACAGCAAAGCCGTTTCCAGGTGGTGGCCGCACATTACGGCTTGTCCTTTGTCGCCGTCAAGCAGGGCAAGCCCTCTGATGCCCAGAAGGAGCTCGACGCGGCCCATGCCGCCCTGCACCAGCCGGCCGGGCCGAATGTGTTCACCTCGGGTGGCACGCAGGGCCCCAATTCGCTGCTGGCAGCGATGGGGCTGGAAGTGCTGTTGATGCCGGCGCAGAAGAAGGAGGTGGCGCAGCAAGCCATGAAGGCGGCGGACGCGGCGCGCCAGCAGTTTCCCCTCTCGCGCGGCATTGCCCATCAGTATGCGGAAGCGTTGATGGCTGCCGGCAAGCTGGAGCAATCAACCTTGTACCTGCGCGACCAGGTGCAGCTCTACAAGGAAGAGCCGGAACTGTATGATTTACTGGCGAAAGCCTATGCGGACCAGGGCAAGATGACCTTGCAGCACATGGCGCTGGCCGAATCCTACGTGCTGCAGGGCGCCACCATGGCCGCGCTGGACCAGCTGACGATCGCCCGCAAATCGACGGACGCAACTTTTTACGACCAGGCCGTGATCGATGCGCGCGAGCGCGAACTGCAGGAAAAGCGCCGCGAACAGATCAAGGATCAGAAAGGCTAGCCGCTACTCCGCTTGCGGCGCGCGCTGGAAGCCGAAGGTTTGCGGTACGCTGGCATAGGCCAGCGGCTGCACGGCAATCTCCTTGTCGTTATGCAATAAAGTCAGGTTTCCCTGGCCTTGCTCCAGCCAGCCCAGCAGGACTTCGTCGCTTGCCGCCAGGCCATCGATGCGCAGCGATGCCAGCACCTGCGCCATGTCGCGGTCATCGACTTGCGCCACGCTGTCGCCCTGGCACAGGATCAGCGCACCGTTGTCGCACAGCCAGGCGGCATCGATGGTCTTCAGCGGCGCGCCTGTCTGCAAGACAAAACCGTGCTGCGGGTCGCTGCGGGCGATGTACGGCGTCGCTTCCAGGTTCAAGTAGACGCGCTGCGGGCCATTCTGGAAAAACCAGCAACCGCGTTCGTCATGGTCGTAATTGCGATTGATAAATCCTAGCAGCGCCACATGGGCGATCTTGTCGCCGGGCAGTTGTTGCTGTTGTGCCTGCTGGTCGCGCATGCGCCAGTGGCCGCGCGCGTCCAGGCCCAGCCAGCCGTAGCAGTGGGGCACGTTCGGCCATTTGGCCAGCGCCTGCTTGACGAGTTCATCCATGTATAGCGTTTTCCGTGTGCGTGTGCGAGCTAGCAGCGTGACAGCTTTGCGGGGAAGAGGGCGCCGTGTTGCCGCCTTCAAAAAAATGGATCAGCCGTTGCGGCAGCCAGCGTGTGCTTCCCGGCAACTTGCCAGCGGCAAAGCCGACATGGCCGCCATGGCGCGGATACTCGAGCGTGACCTTGGACGCGGCGTTGCGCGGCAAGAAGCGCCCGGGCAGGAAGGGATCATTTTGCGCATTCAGCACCAGGGTCGGCACGGTGATGTCCGACAAGACGTGCTTGGCGCTGGCGCGGTGCCAGTAATCGTCGGCGTCGCGGTAGCCGTGCAGGGGTGCCGTGACGATATTGTCGAAGGCGTGCAAGTCGCGCGCGGCCAGCATGGCCTCGCGCGCAAACAGGCCGGGAAACTGTTCCAGCTTGGCCAGGCATTTGGGTTTGAGCGTGTTCAAGAACATGCGCGTGTAGAGCCGGTTGCTGCCGCAAGACAGGGCCTTGCCCCCTTGCACCAGGTCCAGCGGGGCCGACACGGCCGCCGCCGCATCGATGAAATCAGCCTGGTGCTGCGACTGGCCCAGCCAGCACAGCAAGGCGTTGCCGCCCAGCGAGACACCTGCCGCGTAAAATTTACCCGTGGCGCGCGGGCGCAGGCGCTGCACGATCCAGTCTACTTCCTGCGCATCGCCTGAATGGTAAAAACGGGGCGCCAGGTTGGCTTCGCCCGAGCAGCCGCGAAAATGCGGCACGGCGCCCGACCAGCCGCGCGCCGCCACTTCGGCCATCAGGGCGCGCGCGTAGTGGCTGTTCGACGAGCCTTCCAGGCCGTGGAACAGGACCACGAAGGGCTGGCCCGGCTGGCCGTCAACCAGGTCGACATCGACGAAGTCGCCATCGGGCGCTTGCCAGCGTTCACGGCGGAAGGCCACGGCCGGCTTGGCGATGCATACGGCCGGATAAATCGTCTGCGCGTGGCCGCCAGGCAGCCAGAAGGGAGCGGTATAAGGGGCGTTGTAGATAAGGGGCAAAGTCATCAGTGCAGGATCTGTGTTCCCGTGGCGTCGGCCGGCGCACTGCCGGGGGCGACGGACGCGTGGTGCAGCACGATGCGCCAGCCGCGCGGCGTTTTCACATACACATTCGTGGCGAGCAGATGTGCCGGGCCGCCTTCTTCAGAGGTGACGCCTTCGATGACGGTGTGCACCGAACTCATCAAATTGTGCGTTTCATGCAGCTGTGCCGGCACGATGTGCAGGCCGCCGCCCGCCAGAATGGTTTCCCACGAGGCGCGGATGGCGGCATGGCCGATCAGGCGCGCGCCGCCCGGGTGGATGCAGACGATCTCTTCATCGTCGGCCCATAGCGCCATCAGCGCTGCAAGGTCGGCGCGGTGCAAGGCATCGTAGAACGCCGCTTCGACTTCGGCGGCGCTGCCATTGAGTTCTTTCAGACGTTTCATGACGACTCCGGCTTGAGCGGTACAGCTCGGTGTATAAATGAAAACGGCGCGCTGGGTGCGCGCCGCTGGGCAGTTTAATGATGGCCGGCGCTGGCGCCTTCCTTCAGGGTATACGCCGTGCCGCAGTAGGGACACTTGGCGATACCGTCTTTGTTGAATTCCAGAAACACGCGCGGATGCGACGACCACAGCGGCATGGCCGGGTTAGGGCAGTGGGCTGGCAAGTCTTTACTGTCGAGTTCGACCGCTGTCTGGGTGATTTTTGTCATCTTGTCATGCTCCGTGAGGCTGTATGGTAGGAAGTCGGCTGCTGCCAAAACCACGATTTTAACGGATTCAGGCAGGCAGCAAAAATCATGGCTAAAATGGCGCCTTGATCATCTGCGGCTGCGGCGCGGGTTTTTGCGAAAATATGGCAGCTGCAGCGCCACACTGACTGGATTTGCCTTGCCGGTATCACCGTTGCACCCATGCGCCCCGCGCACCATTGTTGTGCAGTTACCACAGTGCGCCTGCCGGGGGCTCGCATGAACACCCGCGTGAGCGCCGTCATGGCCGCCAAGGACGACGGCCTGCTGAAAGACGCCTGGCGCGCCGGCCTGAGAGTGGGCGCGCCCAGCCTGCTGGGTATTGCCGCCTGGGGTATGGTGGTGGGCGTGGCCATGGTGAAAAGCGGTCTGACGGTGGCGCAGGCGGGGGCCATGACCCTGTTTGTCTTTGCCGGCTCAGCCCAGCTCGCCTCCCTGCCGCTGCTGGCCGCCCACGCCCCCGTGTGGGTGATCTTCGCCACGGCCCTCGTCGTTAATTTGCGTTTTGTTATTTTTTCCGTGCTGCTGGCGCCCCATTTCGCGCATCTGCCTTGGCGCCAGCGCTTTGCGCTCGGCTATGTGGCGGGCGATATCACGGTAGGCTTGTTCCTGCAGCGCTACCCCCATGAAACGCCGGACCCGGCCAAGCTGCCCTTTCTCAAGGGGCTGATTTACCCCAACTGGCTGGCCTGGCAAATCGGTTCCTTCATCGGCATCGTGTTGGGGGCCGTCGTTCCTGCCGAATGGGGGCTGGGGTTCGCCGGGACCCTGGCGATCCTGTGCGTCACCGTGCCCCTGATCCTCAACCGCGCCGCTTTGTGCGGCGTGCTGGTGGCGGGCACGGTGGCCGTGCTGGCGTTTGGCTTGCCATACAAGCTGGGTTTGCTGGTGGCCGTGGTGGTGGGCATGGTCAGCGCCATGGCCGTGGAAGAATTGACCGAGAAATGGAACAAACGCCATGTTTGACGGATGGGACTGGGGCAGGACCGATGTGTGGATCGCCATCGCCGTGCTGGTGGTGGCCACGGCCGCCACGCGCAGCACGTTTTGGCTGGTTGGCCATCACATCAGCATTCCGCGCAGGATCAACGAGATGCTGCGCTATGCGCCGGCCTGCGCGCTGGCGGCCATCATCGCGCCCGACATGTTGATGGAGGGGCAGCAAGTGCACTTTGAATTATCGAATTTGAAACTCTTGTCGGGTATTGCCGCCACGCTCTTTTTCGTGATCCGCCGCAATATGCTGCAAACCATCGTGTTTGGCATGCTGATTTTCACGGGCTTGCGACTGTTGCACGTTTTTCAGTAAAGCAGGACAAATCGGGGATTTGGTCTGGTCATTGCGGTAAAATAGCGCACTTCCTTCCACTCGTCATCTGGATCGCCATGTCAGCTGTTCTCAACTTCATCCGTCTGCAAGATTTGATCGCCCACAATGCACTGCAAGGCAAGCGCGTGTTTATCCGCGCCGACCTGAACGTCCCGCAAGATGACAGTGGCAAGATCACCGAAGATACGCGCATCCGCGCCTCGGTGCCGGCCATCCGCGCCGCCCTTGACGCTGGCGCTGCCGTCATGGTGACGTCGCACCTGGGTCGTCCGACGGAAGGCGAATTCAAGCCAGCCGACAGCCTGGCGCCCGTGGCGGCCCGTTTGTCCGAGCTGCTGGGCCAGGAGGTTGCATTGAAGCAAAACTGGATCGATGGTACCGGCTTGGAAAACCTGGCCGCCGGCCAGGTGGTCTTGCTGGAAAACGTGCGCGTGAACAAGGGCGAAAAGAAAAACAGCGATGAACTGGCGCAAAAAATGGCCAAGCTGTGCGATATCTACGTCAACGACGCGTTCGGCACGGCCCACCGCGCCGAAGCGTCCACGCACGGCATCGCCAAGTTCGCCCCTATCGCCTGCGCCGGCCCGCTGCTGGCTGCCGAACTCGATGCGCTGGGGAAAGCTTTGCACGCCCCAGCTCGCCCGCTGCTGGCTATCGTTGCTGGTTCGAAAGTATCGAGCAAGCTGACCATTCTGAAAGCCCTGTCCGACAAGGTTGATAACTTGATCGTCGGCGGCGGTATCGCCAACACCTTCATGAAGGCTGTCGGCTTGAATGTCGGCAAGTCGCTGGTGGAAGCGGAACTCGTCGAGGAAGCCAAAGCCATCATCGAGATCATGGCCAAGCGCGGCGCGCAAGTGCCGATTCCCATCGATGTCGTGTGCGCCAAGGAGTTTTCGCCGACGGCCGCCGCGACCGTCAAGGACGTGGCCGATGTGGCTGACGACGACATGATCCTCGATATCGGCCCGAAAACGTCGGCCCTGCTGGCGCAGCAGATCGCTGCCGCCGGCACCATCGTGTGGAACGGCCCCGTCGGTGTGTTCGAATTCGACCAGTTCGGCAACGGCACCAAGACCTTGGCGTTGGCGATTGCCGAATCGACAGCATTTTCCATCGCTGGCGGTGGCGACACCCTGGCGGCGATTGCAAAATACGACATTACCGATAAAATCAGCTATATCTCGACGGGCGGCGGCGCTTTCCTGGAGTTCCTGGAAGGCAAAACTTTGCCCGCAGTGGAAATTCTCATGCAACGTGCTGGCTGATACAGCCTGACTGTAGTGCCACCAAGCGCAGCCTGACCGCTGCGCTTTTACCTTGCCGGATGCAGCATCGAGCCGGCCTTGCTCACCTTCGCTCGCACAAGGACTTCTATGCCACGCGGTACAAAAATCGTAGCAACAATCGGCCCCGCCTCCACCGACTTCGATATTCTGGTGAAGATGATACGTGCGGGTGTCGACGTGGTGCGTTTGAATTTTTCCCACGGCAAGGCGCAAGACCATATCGACCGCGCGGCGCTGGTGCGCCTGGCGGCGCTTGAATGCGGCCGCGAGGTGGCCATCATGGCCGACATGCAAGGTCCGAAAATTCGCGTCGGCAAGTTTGAAAACACGCGCATCCAACTGGAGCAGGGCGAGCGCTTCATCCTCGACGCCAAGTGGGGCGAGAATGGCGAGCTGGGTAACCAGGAACGGGTTGGCCTCGATTACAAGGCGCTGCCGCGCGACTTGCACAAGGGCGACGTGCTGTTGCTGAATGACGGCCTCATCGTGCTGATCGTCGAGCGCATCCACGGCAGCGAAATTCACACCACCGTCAAGATCGGCGGCGAGCTGTCGAACAACAAGGGCATCAACCGCCAGGGCGGCGGCCTGTCCGCGCCGGCCTTGACGGCCAAGGATATGGAAGACATCAAGACGGCCATGAGTTTCCAGGCCGATTATCTGGCCATTTCCTTCCCGAAATGCGCGACCGACATGGAAATGGCGCGCCAGCTGGCCAATATCGCCGGCGAACCGTACCACCACAAGCCGATGATGATCGCCAAGATCGAGCGCGCGGAAGCCATTCCTGCCTTGCAGGAAATTCTCGATGCTTCCGACGGCATCATGGTGGCGCGCGGCGACCTGGCCGTGGAAGTCGGCAATGCGGCCGTGCCGGCCTTGCAAAAGCGCATGATCAAGATGGCGCGCGCGTCGAATAAACTGGCCATTACTGCCACGCAGATGATGGAATCGATGATCGTCAACGCCGTGCCGACCCGCGCGGAAGTGTCCGACGTGGCCAATGCCGTGCTCGATGGCACGGATGCCGTCATGACGTCGGCCGAGACGGCCTCGGGCAAGTACCCGATCGAGACGGTGGAAATGATGGCCGCCATCTGCGTCGAAGCGGAACAGTCCGAATACAACAAGCTCGATGCCGATTTCCTCAACGTCACGTTTACCCGCATCGACCAGTCGATCGCGTATGGCGCGCTGTTTACGGCCCACCATTTGCGCGTGAAAGCCATCGTGGCGCTGACGGAATCCGGTTCCACCGCCTTGTGGATGAGCCGCCACAGCATCGACACGCCGATCTACGCGCTCACGCCGAGTGTCACCACTTTGCGCAAAGCCGCGCTGTACCGCAATGTTCGGGCGTATCATCTGATGCAGAACGCCCCCAGTGCGCAAGTGCTGAAGCAGGCGGAAGAGCTGCTGGTGGCGCAGGGCATCGTCAAGAAGGGCGACATGATCGTCGTTACCTGGGGCGAGCCGATGGGACAGGTGGGCGGCACGAATGCCCTGAAAATCGTCACAGTCGGCGAATTCGAATAAGAACGCCCACAAACAGCCCAGGGCGTTGTTGCATTGCCTCGTCGTACTAGTCGTACTGCCTTCGGCAACGCGCCTAGCCCTGAACAGTTTGTTGGACGTTCTTGTGTCATTGCGTGTAGTTGAAAGAATTCAGGCGTCGGCGCGGTCATCGACCGCGAAGCGCCGCAACAGTTTCTATTGTTCTCTGGAGTATTACCATGTCTCTCGTATCCATGCGTCAATTGCTGGACCATGCCGCCGAAAACGGTTATGGCATTCCTGCTTTCAACGTCAACAACCTGGAGCAAGTGCAAGCCATCATGGCTGCCGCCGATGCGCTCAACAGCCCGGTGATCATGCAAGCGTCCGCTGGCGCGCGCAAGTACGCCGGTGAAGCTTTCCTGCGCCACCTGATCGACGCCGCCGTCGAAGCGTATCCGCACATTCCCGTCGTCATGCACCAGGATCACGGCCAGTCGCCGGCCGTCTGCATGGCCGCCATCCGCTCGGGTTTTACCTCCGTGATGATGGATGGCTCGCTGGAAGCGGACGGCAAGTCGGTCGCCTCGTATGAATACAACGTGGAAGTGTCGCGCGAAGTGGTGAAATTCTCGCACGCCATCGGCGTGACGGTGGAAGCGGAACTGGGCGTGCTCGGTTCCCTGGAAACCATGAAGGGCGACAAGGAAGACGGCCACGGCGCCGACGGCACCATGACGCGCGAGCAACTGCTGACGGACGTCGCGCAAGCGGCCGATTTCGTGCAGCGCACCCAGTGCGACGCCCTGGCGATCGCCATCGGCACCTCGCATGGCGCGTATAAATTCACGCGCAAGCCGACGGGCGATATCCTGGCCATCGACCGCATCAAGGAAATCCACGCGCGCATCCCGAACACCCATTTGGTGATGCACGGCTCGTCGTCGGTGCCGCAGGAATTGCTGGCCATCATCCGCGAATTCGGCGGCGACATGAAGGAAACCTATGGCGTGCCAGTGGAAGAAATCCAGGAAGGCATCCGTCACGGCGTGCGCAAGATCAACATCGACACCGACATCCGCCTGGCGATGACGGCCGCGATCCGCAAGTACCTGTTTGAAAACCCGTCGAAATTCGACCCGCGCGACTTCCTGAAGCCAGCCCGCACCGCCGCCGAGCAAATCGTGCGCGCCCGCATGCAGGCATTCGGCTGCGAAGGCCAGGCGTCGAAAATCAAGGTCATCACGATGGAAAAAATGGCCGAGCGCTACAAGGCCGGCGAGCTGTCGCAAATTGTGAAGTAAAATTCTGTCTGGAACGGGCAGCAGGCATCCGCATACAGCGTATCCTTGTGCCCGATTTTCTCGACCGGCAGGCATCCCCTGCCTGCCGGTTTCGTTTCATCCAACTATTCCCCCGCTATGAACAGCCTCTATCAGACTTCCATCCACTCCCTGCCATTGCTGGGCCACGGCAAGGTCCGCGACAATTACGCCGTTGGCGACGACAAGATTTTGATCGTCACCACGGACCGCCTGTCGGCCTTCGATGTCGTCATGAACGAGCCTATCCCCGGCAAGGGCAAGGTGCTCAACCAGATGAGCGACTTCTGGTTCGAGAAACTCGGCCATATCGTGCCGAACCACCTGACCGGCGTGGCGCCGGAATCCGTGGTGTCGCCCGAGGAAGTGGAACAAGTCAAGGGCCGCGCCGTCGTGGCCAAGCGCTTGAAACCCATCATGGTCGAGGCGGTCGTGCGCGGCTACATCATCGGTTCGGGCTGGAAAGATTACCAGGAGTCGGGCAGCATCTGCGGCATCGCGCTGCCAGCGGGCCTGCAACAGGCGGAAAAACTGCAGGAACCGATCTTCACTCCGGCAGCCAAGGCTGAGCTGGGCGAACATGACGAAAACATCAGCTTTGCTGAAATGGAAGAGCGCATCGGTGCCGAACTGGCCGCCAAGATGCGTGACGTGGCCATCGCGCTGTACAAGGCTGCCGCCGAGTACGCCGCCACGCGCGGCATCATCATCGCCGACACCAAGTTTGAATTCGGCCTGGATGACAACGGCGTCATGCATTTGATGGATGAAGTGCTGACGGCCGACTCGTCGCGCTTCTGGCCCGCCGATTCCTACCAGCCGGGCATCTCGCCACCGTCGTTCGACAAGCAATTCGTGCGCGACTACCTGGAAACGCTGACCTGGGGCAAAACCGCACCGGCGCCAGCGCTGCCGGCCGACGTCATCGAAAAAACCCAGGCCAAGTACTTCGAAGCCATCGAACGCCTGACGGGCGAGAAGCTGAAGGCTTGAGATGACTGAGCAAAAGTTGAACCCCAAGCCGCTGGTCGGCGTCATCATGGGCTCGTCCTCGGACTGGGACGTGATGCAGAATGCGGTTGCCATCCTGAAACAGTTTGGCGTGCCGTACGAAGCGCAAGTCATTTCCGCGCACCGCATGCCCGACGAGATGTATGCGTACGCGAAGAGCGCGCGCGCGCGCGGCTTGCGCGCCATCATCGCCGGCGCCGGCGGCGCGGCCCACCTGCCTGGCATGGTGGCGGCGATGACCATCGTGCCGGTGCTGGGCGTGCCCGTGCCGTCGAAATACTTGCGCGGCGAAGATTCCATGCTGTCCATCCTGCAAATGCCCAAGGGCGTGCCGGTGGCTACTTTTGCCATCGGCGAAGCGGGTGCGGCGAATGCAGCGTTGACGGCGGTGGCGATGCTTGCCGCCAACGACGACACCCTGGCCGAGCGGCTGGAAGCGTTCCGTGCCACGCAAACGGCTGCTGCCAAAGCCATGGTCTTGCCTGATTAATGTGTTTGAAAAATAATGAATAGTAAATCGACTTCCCCATTGCTGCCCGGCGCCAACCCACCGGCGTGGCTGGGCGTGATGGGTGGCGGCCAGCTCGGCCGCATGTTTGCCCAGGCCGCGCAAGGCATGGGCTATCAAGTAGCTGTACTGGAACCGTCCGCTGCCTGCCCTGCGGGGCAGGTGGCGCAGCGCCTGGTGAATGCCGGCTACAGCGATGCCGCCGGTCTCGACGCGCTGGCCGCGCAATGCCTGGCTGTCACCACGGAATTTGAAAACGTGCCGGCCGACAGCCTGTCGCGCCTGGCCGAACGCGTGTTCGTGGCGCCGGATGCGCACGGCGTGTCGGTGGCGCAAGACCGCATCGCGGAAAAGCGTTTCTTTGTCGACTGCGCGGCCAAGTCGGGTGTGCTGCCGGCGCCGCACATGGTCATCGCCACGCAGGCCGATATCGACGCCATTAGCGACGAGCTGCTGCCCGGCATCCTGAAAACCGTGCGCATGGGCTATGACGGCAAGGGCCAGTTCCGCGTGCGCACGCGCGACGAGGTGCGCGCCGCGTTCGCGGAAATGGGACAGGTAACTTGCCTGTTGGAAAAGATGCTGCCGCTGGCGTATGAAGTGTCGGTGCTGACGGCACGCGGCGTGGATGGCCAGTCGGTCGTGTATCCGATCGCCGAAAACGTGCACCGCGACGGCGTGCTTTTTACCACCACCGTGCCGGGCCCGAATGTGTCGGACGACTGCGCCGCCAAGGCGCAGCGGGCGGCGCAAGCCATGGTCGCGGAACTCGGCTATGTCGGCGTGCTGTGCATTGAATTTTTCGTGCTGACCGACGGTAGCCTGGTGGTCAACGAAATGGCGCCGCGTCCGCACAACAGCGGCCATTACACGATGGATGCTTGCGTCACCAGCCAGTTCGCGCAGCAGGTGCGGGCCATGGCGCGCTTGCCGCTGGGCGAGGTGCGCCAGCATTCGCCGGCCGTGATGCTTAACATCCTGGGCGACGCCTGGTTTGCAGACGGCAGCGATGCCGCCTGCGAACCGGCATGGGACCAGGTGCTGGCGCTGCCGGGCGCCTGTTTGCACCTGTATGGCAAGGACGATCCGCGGCGTGGGCGCAAGATGGGCCACCTGACCCTGATTGCCGCCACCTTGCAAGAGGCACAGCAGCGCCTGCGCGACGCTTGCCTGATCCTGGGAATCGCGCCGTGAGCGTGCCCGCACGAGATCTGGACGCTGCCGCCGCCGTGCTGGAAGCGGGTGGCCTCGTCGCTTTCCCGACGGAAACAGTGTACGGTCTGGGTGCCGATGCGGAAAATCCATCTGCCGTGGCGCGCATCTACGAAGCCAAGGGCCGGCCATCGGACCACCCCGTCATCGTGCACGTGGCACCCGGTGCCGACTTGGCGCACTGGTCCGATGACATTCCGGTCGAGGCGGAACAGCTGGTGGCCGCCTTCTGGCCTGGGCCGCTGACCCTGATCGTCAAGCGCGCCGCGCATATTCCCGATGCCGTGTCCGGCGGCCAGGATACGGTGGGCTTGCGTTGCCCGTCGCACCCGGTGGCTATCGAATTGCTACGCACCTTCAAGGGGGGGAAAGGTGGCCTGGCGGCGCCGTCGGCGAACAAATTCGGCAATGTCAGCCCCACCACGGCGCAGCATGTGCGCGATGAATTCGCGGCGGAACTCGCTAGCGGCTTACTGGGCCTGGTGCTCGATGGCGGACAGAGCGAGGTGGGCATCGAGTCGACCATCGTCGACCTGTCGCGCCTGGCCACGCACGGTCCCGTGCTGTTGCGTCCCGGCCATATCAGCAGCGAACAGATCGCCGCCGTCATTGGCCACGCACCGGCAGTGGCCGACGCGGCCGCGCCGCGTGCCTCGGGCACCCTGGAATCGCACTACGCACCGCACACGCCTGTTGCGATGCAGCACAGCGACGACGTGCGCGCCACCTTGAACCGCTTGCTCAATGACGGACGCCGCGTGGCCCTGATCCACTACTCGGATCTGCCGCCGGCCAGCGCCAGCGTGCGCCTGGCGGCCAGCCCGGAAAATTACGCACACGCGCTGTATGCCTCGCTGCGCACGATGGACCAGGTCGGCGCCGAGCTGATACTCGTCGAAGCACCGCCGACCGGCCCTGCGTGGCTGGGCGTGAATGACCGTTTGCGGCGTGCCGCATTCGGCTCAAGTGGTATCTTGCAGCAGTTTCTGTCCGCATGATGAAAAGCCCCGCAAGGGGCTTTTCCTTGATGCAGCGCAATAGCGATGCTTGCCACGAAACATCTTTAATCCTCCATAATTCAAGCGATCGCCCTGTCGTGAAAGGGCGCTGGCAGTGTTGTTATTTCGTTGATTTTTAAAACATATTTTCTATACAAGCCTAAGGAACGATGGCATATTAGTTGGGTAGCGAATAGCACGCCCGTTCGTTTAGAAACCAGAAAAAAGACCGAGGAGACAAAATGCATCAAACAAAATTCGCGCTGGCCGTGCTGGCTGCGGCTGTCCTGGCAGGTTGCGGCGGCGCCAGTGGCGGCGATCAAACCTTGAAAGTCAAATACACGGCGCAGGTGTCGTTCGGCGACAGCCTGTCCGATGTCGGTTCGTATGCCGTGGGCACGGTGCTGGCGAAAGGTGGCGGCAAGTTCACCATCAATGGCGATAATACCAAGATCAATCCTGAATTGACGGGCAAGAACTGGACCGAACACCTGGCCGCGCAATTCGGCCTGGCCAAGCCATGTGCCGCCGAGACTGGCCTGGAAGGCAATGCTGCGCAAGGCTTGTCCGTGGCGCGCGTCAAGCATGCCGGCTGCTTCGGCTACGCCATGGGCGGTTCGCGCGTGACCAATCCTGTCGGCCCGAACAACAAGCTGACGGGCAGCGCGCTGGGCGCCCTGACCGTGCCCGTGGTGACGCAGATCGCGAACCACCTGGCTGTTTCCGGCGGCAAGTTCAGCGGCACGGAAGCCGTTTTCGTGATGGCAGGCGGTAACGACGTGCTGTATCAACTGGGCGTATTGCAAGCGGGCGCAACGGAGGCTGGCAAGGCTGCGGGCGCTGCTGCGGGCGCACAAGCCTTCGCCACCAACCTGGCACTGGCGCTGGCGGCCGGCGCCACCAATCCCGCCACGGCAGCGGCTGCCATTGGTGCCGCCATCAAAACAGCCAGTGCCGCGCCGGGCGCCACGTCCGCGACGATCGTCGGTGCCGCCGTGCAAGCGGCCATGATTGCCGGCAATGCGAATGCCCAGACGCTGGCTCCCGCCCTGGCCGCCAAGGCGCAAGCCGATGCAACGGTGACGGGCAATGCAGCTGGCGCCAAGGCCGGTGCCGAATACGCTGCGGCTCAGGGGCCGTTGCTGGTTGCCGCCATGAAACTGGCTGGCACCCAACTGGTGGCGCTGGTCAAGGACCAGGTCATCGCCAAGGGCGCCAACTATGTGGTGGTCAACAACCTGCCTGACGTGGCCGGTACGCCATCGGGCTTGAGCAAGGATGCCAATACCAAAGCGCTGATCAACGCCATGGTTAGCGCCTTCAATGGTGAACTGAGCGGCGGCCTGAGCGGCAATGCGAAAGTCTTGCTGGTTGACGTGTTTGCCGTCAGCCATGATCAGGGCACCAACCCTGGCCCGTATGGTTTGACCAACGTCAGCGAGACGGCGTGCGACTTGAGCGCGCCAGGCAATATCCTGGGCAGCTCGCTGGTCTGCAATGGCACGAACCTGAAAGCAGGCGATGTCAGCCACTACTCGTATGCCGACGATGTGCATCCTACGCCGTTCAACAATCTGTTGCTGGCCCGTTATGTGGCCAAGGACATGGTCGTGCGGGGCTGGCTGTAAGGAATGGCCGAGCCGGCTGCGTCCCCGGGACGTGGCTGGCAGTGACAAGACTGGATAGCGGAACACTCCGCACATACTGAATCAGGAGACAAGATGAAGAATCGTTTGAATACCGCGGTACGCGTGCTGGCCGCAGCTGCCGCGATGGCCATGGCGACGGGCGCTTCGGCGCAAAGCGCAGGCACCTGGATGGCCAAGGTCGGCCTCAACAAGATCACGCCGCACGTGGACAGTGGCGACATTTCCGCACCGGCACTGCCGGGCACGAAAGCCGACGTCAAGGCCGATACCAAGCCCATCCTGACCTTTGCCTACATGATCACGGACAATGTTTCCGCTGAAATGATCTTGGGCGTGCCGTACAAGCATGACTTGATGGGCGATGGTTCCATCAAGGGCACGGGTAAGCTGGGGACGGCGGAAGCCTTGCCGCCGACGGTCTTCATCCAGTACCGTTTTTTCCAGCCCAATGCGATGATCCGCCCTTACGTGGGCGCGGGTT
Source organism: Janthinobacterium sp. DSP2-3-3 (assembly GCF_049897325.1). NCBI lineage: Bacteria > Pseudomonadati > Pseudomonadota > Betaproteobacteria > Burkholderiales > Oxalobacteraceae > Janthinobacterium > Janthinobacterium sp. DSP2-3-3. The sequence continues at coordinate 105,911 of NZ_JAFCWA010000004.1, forward strand.
TGACGTATGCCTATTTCCAGAAGGAAAAAGGCTCGGGCCAGATGACGGCCTTGCTGGATCCGGGTGGAAAACCAGTCACCTACCGCATGGACAACAAGCTGACAGGCAGCCTGGTGGTCGGCAGCACCCTGGCCTTCAACGAGCGCTGGTTTGCCGACGTGGCCGTGGTCAAGACCTACCTGAAAACCAGGGCGAAATTCTCGACGGGGCAGACGCAGGACATCAAGCTCGACCCGGTTGCCGTGAGTATCAGCATCGGGTATAACTTTACCCTGTAAAACAAAAAATCCGCCTCGGCGGATTTTTTTTGTCCCGCTCAGACCGGCGGTGTATTGAATTTTCCATTGTGAAAGATCAAGGGCGGCTGCGCGGCAAACGCGCATTGTTCCACTTCGCCGACGAAAATGACGTGGTCGCCTTCCGGATAGCGGCTGCGGTTGTGGCATTCGAACCAGGCCGACGCGCCTTTCAGGATGGGCTGGCCTGTGCGCGACAGTTCGTATTCGACGTCGTCAAAGGGATTCGGCGTGCGGCGTGAAAAGCGCTGCGCCAGTTCCGCCTGGTCGGCGCCCAACACATTGATGACGTAATGCGAGTTGCCACTGAAAATGGGCATGCTGTTGGCCACGGAACCGAGGCTCCACAGCACCAGGGGCGGCGACAGCGAGACGGAATTGAAGGAGCTGGCCGTCAAGCCACGGAAACTGCCGTCGGCCAAACGCGTGGTAATGACCGTCACGCCGGTGGCAAACTGCGACAGCGCCTGGCGGAAATGTGTCGTATCGAATTCTTGCGCTGGCGCGCGGGGAGAGCGTGTGTTCATGGGAGACCTGTCTATTTGCTGACATTATGCCAAAAATCGGCCGTGCCAGCGCAATCGTGGCCAGCGTGCCCTGATGTGCAGTGCGCCAGGCGCCGTTTCAAGGGGCGCTGCAGGCCATGGCGCTTTGCGTTACAGTAAGGAAATGATAAGAGGCAGCAGCGTTGCGGGAGGGCATCATGAATCAGCAGGCGGAAGTGGCGGTACTGGGCGGTGGCTGTTTCTGGTGCCTGGCTGCCGTGTACGCGGAAGTGCGCGGCGTGACGCGCATCGCGTCCGGCTACACGGGGGGCAGCGTGCCCGACCCCACGTATGAGCAAGTTTGCACGGGCGAGACGGGGCACGCGGAAGTGGTGCAGCTGGCATTCGATCTCGCCGTCATCCCTTACCACGACTTGCTGGAAATATTTTTTACCCTGCACGATCCCACCACCCTGAACCGGCAGGGCAACGATGTCGGCACGCAATACCGTTCCGTCATTTATTACCAGTCGGCCGGGCAGGAAAGCGTGGCGCGCAAGGTGCTCGCTGAAATGGCCGGCGTGTGGGATGCGCCCATCGTCACGCAACTGGCGCCGGCGCAAGTTTTTTATGCGGCCGAGGATTACCACCAGAATTATGTCGAGCAGCACCCCTTGCAGAGGTATTGCGCCCTGGTCGTCGCACCCAAGGTGGAGAAATTCCGCACCATGTATGCGGGTCGCCTGAAGTGAGGCCCCTCCCCAGCGCCGCGCCGCGCGCCTCTGTCAGGTGCTTAGTGCGGGCGCGGGCCTGGCGTCCTGCGCATACATATAGTTGCGTGACCAGGGCAGGGTGGAGGAGCGCCGGCCCGCCTTCACGCAGACGATCTGGTACAGGCTGATCAAATCTTGCTCGAAGGCATAGGCGCAGCCGGCCAGGTAGACGTGCCAGATGCGGAAGCGCCGTTCGCCCGCCAGCGGGCGGATCTGCTCGGCATGGGCTTCGAAATTCTCCGTCCACAGGGCACAGGTGCGCGCATAGTGGCGCCGCAGGTTTTCCACGTCCAGCACTTCCAGCCCCCCCTGCTGCATGGTCTTGAGCACATTGCCGATGTGCGCCAGCTCGCCGTGCGGAAACACATATTTCTCGATGAACTCTCCGCCGCCATACGGCGTTTCGCCATTGTCCGGGTCGGTGGAGGTGATGCCGTGATTCATCGCCATGCCATCCGGTGCCAGCAGCTTGTGGATGATGGAAAAGTACTCGGGTAAGTGTTTGAGGCCCACATGCTCGAACATGCCCACGCTGGTGATGCGGTCGAACTGCCCCGCCACGTCGCGGTAGTCCTGCAGGCGGATCTCGACCAGGTGCGCGAGGCCGGCCGCCGCCACGCGCTCGCGCGCCAGCGCGTACTGGTTATCCGACAGGGTCACGCCCACACAGCGGGCGCCATATTGCTGCGCGGCACGGATGACCAGCGCACCCCAGCCGCAGCCGATGTCGAGCAGGGTCTGGCCCGGCTGTAGCTGGATTTTCTTCAGGATATAATCGATCTTCTTGAGCTGCGCCTGCGCCAGGGTTTCATCGCCATCTTCAAAATAGGCGCAGGAATACACGAGGGCGGGGTCGAGAAACTGTTCATAGAAGGCGTTCGACACATCGTAGTGGTAGCGGATGGCCTCGGCATCCTTGCTCTTGTCGTGTGTAAAGCTGCGCACGATACGGGCCAGCTTGCCTTCCGGTTTCAGGGTAGTGCGCGCCAGCGCATTGCAGATGGAAATCATGTCCTGGGCCGTGCCCCTGACTTCGATATTGCCTTCCACATAGGCCGAGCCCAAATTGGCCAGCGAGGGATTGAGCAGATAGCGTGCTGAGGCGATGGTCGGCAGGCGGATGGTGACTCTAGGCGCTTCGCTGGACAGGTCCACATGCTGGCCATTCCACAATTCTATGCGGAGCGGCAAGGCGGTCTTGCTGCGGATGCTGGCGACCCAGGACTTGAGCTGGTTTTGTACAAACAAAATAGCCTCCAATGAAGCGGCCCCAGCTGGGGCCGCAAATTGAGAAACAATGTTATTTAGTAACTTCTATCCGCATAGCCTACACCTATATTGACCAGCTTGCTTTGCGTCGCCTTGCCTGCGCGCTTAAGGTTGCAAACGCTGCATGCTCCATTGCCCGTCAGCATCGCGGGTAAACACGATGCGGTCGTGGAAGCGCGAACGGCGTCCCTGCCAGAATTCGATGCGCTGCGGCTGCAAACGGTAGCCGCCCCAGTGGGCCGGGCGCGGTGGCTGGGCGTCGCCGACAGCGGCGGCCACGGCCGCGTAATGGCTTTCCAGCGTGGCACGGCTTTCAATGGGGGCGCTTTGCTGCGAGGCAATCGCCGACAAGCGGCTTTGTAAGGGGCGCACATTGAAATACTCATCGCTCTCGGCCGCCGTGGTTTTCACCACCGTGCCTTCGATGCGCACTTGCCGCTCCAGCTCGCCCCAGAAGAACAGCAGGGCGGCGTGCGGGTTGTGTTCCAGGTGCTGCCCCTTGTCGCTGTGGTAATTCGTGTACCAGGTAAAGCCGCGCTCGTCGAACTGCTTGATCAGCACGATGCGCGAGCTGGGCTTGCCGTCGGGACTGACGGTCGCCAGGCTCATGGCGTTGGGCTCCATCACCTGGGCCTTGACGGCTTCGGCAAACCATTTCTGGAACATGGCGATGGGATCGGCCAGCACGTCCGTCTCGCTCAGGCTCGATTGCACGTAGTCGGTGCGCATCGCCGCCAGCACGGCGGCCGCGTCCGGCGCTGCGGAGGCTTCTGGCGCATCGGGCGCGATGCCGCGGCGGCGCTGCATGGCCGTGCCCAGCTGCTCCATCTGTTGCGCGCTGAACAGCCGCTTCGCCATGGGCGCCAGCTGGCCCTCTTCCTTGGCCATGTGGGCCTGGTAGGCGGCATCGTAATCGCGCACGCCGTCGGCGGACAGCTGCGTGTCCCTGCCGGCCGCGATGGCGTCCAGTTCCGGACGCAGGGTCAGCCAGGCCTGGTCCATGCGCTGGTGGTCGGCCAGGATTTCCGGCACCAGGGTCGCCAGCAGGGCTGCATCGTCGCCCGTGGCCGTCGCCTGCAGCATGGGCATCAGGTCTTGCTCTTCATCGTCATGGTGCAAATGGGCGGCTTTATTGAAATATTGCAACACCGCCTTGGCCGCCTGCTGCGCGTCCGCCGTGTTGCCGTGCTGCGCCAGGTGGCCCAGCAAGTTTTGCAGGGTCGTCAGTTGCTTGCGGATCTTGTCGTGGCAATGCTTGAGCACGGCGATGGGCTGGTCAAAGCCGGGAACGGAGTCGAACAGGGGAGAGGTCATGGCGAGTTCTCGTGGTGGGCGGTGTGGGGGCGCGGCGACAGTGCGGCTTGTCGCTGTGTCAATTCGTCTATTTTAGAATATCCGCCAGCGCAGTGTCCGTTAAAATGGCGTCATGCATACCTCCACCAATGAACTAATTCCCATGGACTTGACCGAGATCGATTTTGAACGGCGTTTCGGCGGCATTACCCGCCTGTACGGCGCCCCGGCGTTGGAACGCTTCCGCGCCGCCCATGTGTGTGTGATCGGCGTGGGCGGTGTCGGATCCTGGATCGTCGAAGCGTTGGCGCGCAGCGCCATCGGCCGCCTGACCCTGATCGACCTGGACAATGTTGCCGAATCGAATATCAATCGCCAGATCCAGGCCATGAGCGACACCATCGGCAAGGCCAAGATCACGGCCCTGGCCGAACGCATCGAATTGATCAACCCCTTGTGCCAGGTCACGCAGATCGAGGATTTTATTACCCCCGATAATCTGGAGCAGTTGCTGGGCGGGCGCGATTTCGACTATCTGGTCGATGCCATCGACAATGCCAAGGCCAAGGCGGCCGTGATCGCGTATTGCCGCGCGCACAATCTGCCCATGCTGACCATCGGCAGCGCGGGCGGGCAGACGGACCCGACCCTGATCGCCGTGCGCGACCTGTCGAAAACGGAGCAGGAACCGCTGCTCAAGCGTGTACGCAAGCTGTTGCGTACCGAATATGGTTTCCCTCGTGGCGTGAAAAACAAATTCAACGTCGATGCCGTGTTTTCCATGGAGCCGCTGAGCGTGCCCGAGAGCGCGGAAGCGTGCGCCGTCGATGGCACGGCGGCCGGCGTGACGGGCTTGAATTGCGCCGGCTTCGGTTCCAGCGTGGTGGTGACGGCCAGCTTCGGCATGGTGGCGGCCGCCCATGCGCTGAAAAGCTTGCGCCAGCCTGGGGCCTCAGCCTTGCCGGAACTTGTCTAAGTCCATTCCGGCAGCACCAGTCCTTCTTGTGCGCCGGCAGCGGGTGTGGAAAGTGTAAGTCTTGTGACAGGGTTTTCAACTTCGGGCAGTGGTTTGCTATTATTGTTGTCCCTGCGCTATCTGGACTGCAGGCATCTCACCGAAACTCACTGAAAGAATACATCATGACGCGTAGCTCCGTTTTGTTTGCCCTGATCTGCTCCGTCGCCGCGTCGCTGGCGCAGGCACAGGCGCCAGCGCCTGTTCCCGCCTCCGCCGTCTCGCTGAGCCCCGGCCCTGTCGCCGATAAATTGATCCTGATCGACAACAAGGTCGGCACGGGCAAGGAAGCGTCCGCCGGCAATGCCGTTACCGTGCACTACACGGGCTGGCTGTACCGTCCCCTGGCGAAAGATTCGCGCGGCAAGAAGTTCGACAGCTCCGTAGGCCGTGGCCCGTTCGACTTCCCGCTCGGCAAGGGCATGGTCATCAAGGGCTGGGACCAGGGCGTGGCCGGCATGAAAGTGGGCGGCAAGCGCACCCTGATCATTCCAGGCGAACTGGCTTACGGCCCGCGCGGCGCCGGCAATGGCGACATTCCGCCGAACTCGGCACTGATCTTCGATGTGGAATTGCTGGACGTGAAGTAATTGTTCAGTTTCGGCAGCGCACCACGTGCGCTGCCGTGAAAAAGCGGTAGACTGGGATTTTCTGATATAGCTGTGGAGACTCCCATGAACATCGCCAACGACGTCACTGAACTGATCGGCAACACCCCCCTGGTGCGCATCAACCGCATCGCCACCGGCTGCAGTGCCACCATCCTGGCCAAACTCGAATTCTACAATCCCGCGCACAGCGTCAAGGACCGCATCGGCCTGTCCATGATCGTCGCTGCTGAAGCAGCGGGCAAGATCCATCCCGATACCGTCATCGTCGAGCCCACCAGCGGCAACACGGGTATCGCGCTGGCCATGGTGTGCGCCGCGCGCGGCTACCGCTGTACCCTCGTCATGCCCGACACCATGAGCCGCGAGCGGCGCATCCTGCTGCGCGCCTATGGCGCCGAGCTGGTGCTCACGCCGGGCAGCGAAGGCATGCTGGGCGCCATCCGCAAGGCCGAGGAAATGGTGGCGGCCGACCCGCGCTACCTGATGTTGCAGCAGTTCAATAACCCGGCCAATCCCGCCATTCACCGCGCCACGACGGCCGAGGAAATCTGGCGCGACACGGATGGGCAAGTCGACATCGTCGTCGCCGGCGTGGGCACGGGCGGCACGATCACCGGCATCGGTGAGGTGTTGAAGGAGCGCAAGCCCGGCCTGCAAGTGATTGCCGTGGAACCGGAAGCGTCGCCGATGCTGTCGAAAGGCACGAAAGGACCGCACCCGATCCAGGGCATCGGCGCCGGTTTCGTGCCGCAGATTTTGAACACCGCCATCTACGATGAAATCATCTGCGTGAAGAGCGACGATGCGTTCGCCACGGCGCGCCTGGCCGCCAGCGACGAAGGCTTGCTGGTCGGCATTTCGTCGGGCGCCGCCCTGTGGGCCGCCCTGCAAGTGGCGCGCCGTCCGGAAAACGCGGGCAAGACCATCGTCACCATCATCCCGTCGTTTGGCGAACGCTACCTGAGCACGGCCTTGTACGCGGGCTTGGGCGACTGAGCGTTGCCCCGTCCGGCTGGGCATTGACCGTGGCCCCGGTAGACCGGCGCAGCAGATGGGCGCCGGTTGAACTTGCCCTGGCGAAATATGCGTCAGGCAGGCACGGCAGGCGCAGTACAATACCGCCTACTGGGCCGTAATGGTTCGGCCCGTATTGTGCCTTTGAATGGAAATATGTTCCTGGTAAAACCTGAACGCCGCCGCCTGCTGCAGGTGGGCGCGACCGTGGCTGTCATTGCGCTGGGCCTGGCCTCGCGCGCCTATCCCCAATTCCTGCCTGCTGTGCTCGGCAAGTATCCGGGCGACGCCCTGTGGGCCATGATGATCGTCTTTGCGCTGGGCAGCATCGCCACGCGCATGCGCACGTGGCAGCTGGCGCTGACTTCGCTGCTGATCTGCTTTGCCGTCGAATGTGGCCAGTTGTACCAGGCGCCATGGATCGTCGAGCTGCGCGCGCATCCGCTGGGGCACCTGGTGCTGGGCTCCACCTTTGGCTGGGCCGACTTGATCGCCTACACGGCCGGGGTGGCCGTGGCGGCGTTCATCGATAAGCTGGCGCTGTTCAAGCGCCGCTAGTCTTATTTGACCTTACCTTCAGCATCGCGCAGTTCCACGGGCGCCAGTTTCAGCTTGGACAATTGCGGCGCGATCTTCGCCATGTCACCCACGCCGATGACGATCAGCTTTTCCGGCTGCAGGTATTTCTTTGCCACTTGCTGCACCTGCTTGTCCGTGACGCCGGCAAAGCGCTGCGGCAGGGTCGCGTAGTAGTCGAGGCCCAGGCCGTAGATATACGTGTTGGCCATGCTGGCGCTGATGCTGGCATTCGTCTCGAACTGGCCCGGCAGCGACAGTACCTGCGAATTGCGTGCATTCGACAATTCCTTGGCCGTTAAGGGCTTGGCGATCATGGCGCGGATTTCCTTGAAGGTTTCCGATACGGCCGGACCCGTCACGTCGGTGCGCACGCCAGCGGCGATGGAGAACGGCCCCGGCTGGCTGCGGTACTGGAATTGCGAGCGCACGCCATACGTGTAGCCCTTCTCTTCGCGCAAATTATTGCTCAGTCGACTCGTAAACAAGCCGCCCAGCGCCGCGTTCATCACTTGCAGCGGCGCATAGTCGGGCGTCGTGCGGGCCACGGCGATGGTCGACAGGCGCACGGCCGTCTGCGGTGCGCCCGGTTTGTCGACCAGGATCAACCTGGCTTTCGTCGTGACCGGCGTCGCTGTCACGGACGGCGCCACCGTGCCCGCCTTCCAGCTGCCGAACTTGGCTTCGGCCAGCGCCTTCAATTCCGCGGCGCCGATATCGCCCGAGACGATCAGGGCCGCATTGTTGGGCACATAATGCTGCTGCCAGAACGCCTGCAGGTCGGCGCGGCTGGTGGCCTTCAGGGCCGCTTCCGTGCCCAGCTGGATGGTGCCGTACGGATGCCGCGGGCCATACAGGGCCGCCGCTTCCACGCGGGCCGCCACGGCCCCCGCGTTTTCGCGCTGCTGCGCCAGTTCGCCGATGCGGCTGGCGCGCTGGCGTTCCACCTCGTCTTGCGGGAACTGCGGGTGCTGCACCACGTCGGCCAGCACGTCGAGTGCTTGCGGGAAGGTGGTTTTCAGCGACGTCAGCTGGGCGAACGAGGCATCCGCGCCGGAACCGGTGCCCAGAAAAGCACCCAGTTGCGCCACGTCGTCGGCGATCTGCGGCGCGCTGCGCGTGGCCGTGCCTTCCTGCAGCAATTGCGCCGTAAAGCCCGACAAGCCCGGCTGCGCCAGCGGATTGGCGCCCGAACCGCTTTTCACCACCAGCTGGGTCGACACCAGCGGCACGGCCGGGTTGTAATTGTGGATCACGGTCAAGCCATTGCTCAAGGTGAAGGACGTCGCTTGCGGTAGCACGATCTTCGGCGCGGGCCCGGCCTTCGGCACGGCGCTGCGCCACGGCTCATCCGCATTGATGGCCGTGCCTGGCGCCGCCTTGACCTTGCCAGGTGCCGGCGTCGGTACTTCCGCGCCCAGGTCCGGCGTGCCCGGCACGCCATACACCACCACGCGCGCCTGGTTTTTCAGGTAGGTATCGACGGCGCGCTGCACGCCGGCCGCCGTCACCTGGCGGTAGCGTTCGATATCCTTGCCCAGGTAACCGGGGTCGCCCAGGTACTGGTTGTACTGGTTCATCATGTTGGCGTTGCCGCCGACCTTTTCCACCTGGCTCAGCATGCTCGTCTCGATGCTGTTGCGGGCCCGTTCCAATTCCTTCCCGGTGGGCCCGTTGGCGCGCAATTGCTCCAGCTCCGCCTGCATGGCTTGCTCGATTTCCTCGGGCTGGTGGCCGGGGCGCGCCGTCACGTCGATGGTAAACACGGAGGTGAGGGCGTTCGAGCTCTGGTTGGCGCCCACGTCCTGCGCAATCTGCTTGTCGTACACCAGGGACTTGTACAGGCGGCTGGACTTGCCGCCGGCCAAGATCTGCGCGGCCATCGACAGCTCCGCGTCATCCTTGGCGTAGGCGGACGGAGTCAGCCAGGCCATGAAGACGCGCGGCAATTCGACCCGGTCCTGCACCACGACGCGGCGTTCCTGCGTGATGGGTGGCGTCACGACATTGGGCTTGGCCACGGCGGGGCCGCTCTTGAAGCTGCCAAAGTATTGCTTGACCAGTTGCTTGGTCTTCGCCTTGTCGATGTCGCCGGCGATCACCAGGCTGGCGTTGTTGGGGCCATAGTATTGGGTAAAGAATTCCTTGATGTCGGCCAGTTTCGCGTTCTGGATATCCGCATGCGAACCGATGACGCTGGCGTAATACGGGTGGGTCTTGGGAAACAGCTGGTGATACAGGGCTTCCTGCACGATGCCGTAGGGCGCGTTTTCCACGCTTTGGCGGCGTTCGTTGCGCACCACGTCTTGCTGGTTCGTCAGCGCCGTCTGGTCGAGCACGTCCAGCAGATAGCCCATACGGTCGGAATGGGCCCACAGGGCCAGTTCCAGCTGGTTCGATGGCACCGTGTCGAAATAATTGGTGCGGTCGAAATCCGTGCTGCCGTTCGAATCGGTGGCGCCCGCGCCTTCCAGCAACTGGTCGGCCATGCCGCGCGGCACGTGCTTGGTGGCGGCAAACATCATGTGCTCGAACAGATGCGCAAAGCCCGTCAGCCCCGGCGCTTCATTGGCCGGACCCACGTGGTACCAGACGTTGACGGCTGTGACGGGTAATTTATGGTCTTCCACGAGAATCACGTCGAGGCCATTCGGCAGCGTGTATTTTTCGTAGGCAATATTTGGCATGGCCGTGGCTGCCGTCGCGGCGGCGGCAACGGCGGCGTGGGCCAGGGTGAGCGGGGCGCCGTACAGCGACAGCATCAGGGCGGGAATGGCCAACAGTTTGATCGGTTTCATGCATGCTTCCAGGCTAGGGTGGGGAAGACGCTGCGGCTCGCTCGTGGCTGGCGCAGCGCGACGGTGCTACGGTCGGTGCTACAGTTTATACAGCAGGGCCGCGCCTCCCAGCACCAGCAGCGCGCAGGCGAGCGAGACGATGGCGGCCGCGCCCAGCAAGCGCCATTCGCGCGGCGTAAAGCTGGCCGACCCGGCCGGCGATGGCGCGGGTATGGGCGCTTCCGGCGCCGGCTGGGGCATGGCTGCCGTCGGCAAGGCCGGCAAGCCGCCCGCTGCGCGCGCCTGCGCCGCCAGCGCTTGCGTGGCGGCGTCCAGCAAGGCCAGCTGGCGCTCGACGGTTTCCGCCAGCACCGCTTCGTTCAGCGCCACCAGGGCGAATATCGGGTCGTCCACGTCGACCTTGATGCCCGTCTTGTCGAACACGTGGCTGCGCAGTTTGTGCTGGTCCATCTACCATTGCACCTTGTCGAGTTGTTCGAAGATGTCGCGGTAGACAACCTTGATGCGCTGTTTTTCCATGATGTTGAACTTGTCGTTCTGCAGCACTTCCTGCATTGTCAGGCGTGCCGTGTTCATTTTCTTGACGTCCGCGCCAAAGGTGTCGGGATTGCGCTGGCTCAAGGTAATGCTGCCCTTGACGCGCGCGCGGTTGTCGGCATACGACTGCGATTCGATAAACTGCTTGCCGGACGCCGATTGCAGCAGGCCGAAGTGTTCGTTTTGCCACAGCACCAGCGGCACTTTCGTCGATTGCGCCGTGGCGACAAAGCCCGTGGCCGTGTCGTGCAGGGTGTCGCCGCCGCCGACGATGGTGTGGATGTACACTTTGCGGCCCGATTCTTCCAGCAGCGAGAAGCAATCGTTTTCCAGCAGATAGCCCATCAGCGGCGAAAAGGTATTCGCGCCATTGTCGATCACGCAGTTGCCGTCTGTGTCGAGGATGTCGATCATCAGCGCGTCGAAGCGTTTCGGGTCGATGTTGCGTGCATCCGTCATCACGGGCACATGCTTGACGTTCATCGCCTTGTAGCGCGAGAAAGTGGCGTTTTCCTGATCGGTGTCATAGCAGCGCAAAGGCGTGTCGTCCTTGCCGCCTATCCATTGGGCCAGCAGGGTCGATACCAGGGTCTTGCCGATGCCGCCCTTGCCCTGCAGGATGAAATGTACCGTGTTTTGCATTGCGACTACTCCAAGTTGTTGCGTCAGTGACAATCAAAGATCCGTGACAGCGGCGCGGGCGCCAAGCCAGGCCACGACTGGCATTTTTACCACAATTCTTTGCAAATATGCCATGCGCGAGAGCGAATCTGGTTATGATGTTAATCAGGATACCATTGATACAGAGCAAGTTTTGTGTGAAAAATTCCACCCCAGAGTGTGAACGAGGACGCAGTGCCGATCTCCAGTCTCGATAAAGCCGACATAGACCGTCTGAATCAGCAAGCCCTGTCTTGCCTGGTCGGCAACCGCCGCCAGGCACGCCGGCTGGCGCAGATGGCCCTGGCGGCGGCGCAACGACAACAGTATGCGCGCGGTGGCGCGTATGCGGAACTCAATCATTGCTGGCTGGCGTATTACGCGGGTGAGGCCGAACCATCGTGCGAGCGCCTGCGCGCGTATTTCCAGCACGGCGGCGACCTGGAAGGGGGAATGGAAGTAGCTGCCCTGCAAGGCGCGTATGCGAGCCGGCGCGGCGATTTTGCCGCTGCCGAACAGCACTTCCTGCAGGCGCGCAGCCAGGCCGCGCAGCTACCCGACTCGCTGCACAAGTTCATGCTGTACGCGCGCCTGGGCGTCGATGCCCTGAACCGTGGCGATACGCAGGATGGCCCGCGCAATTTTTTGCTGGCGCTCGATATCGCCGAACGTTTTGGCAGCCCCGCACACCGGGTCAACAGCCTATCGAACCTGGCGTCATCGCAGCATGACCTGGGCAACGACGAAGACGCCATCCCCCTGTTGGTCGAGGCGCTCGAAATCATCGGCACGCAAAAGCTCAAATACCAGCAAACCATCGTCTCGGCCAACCTGGCCATGTGTCTGTTGGCCACCGGCAAGCCGGCCGAGGCGCTGGCGCTGGTGGAACCGTTTTACGAGTGGCCGGAAGAAGACCTGGCCATCCGCGCCTTTTTGTTCTGCATCGCCGCCCATGCCGCCATCTTGCTGCAGCGGCCCGAGAGCGCCATGCAATTGCTGTTGCGGGCCGAAGAATATGCGCGCCGCGGCCAGGACCTGGAAGAGCAGATGCATGCGTGGCTGGTGCGGGGCAAGCTGGACTTGCATGCGGGCCAGACGGCGCAGGCGCTGGCTTCGCTGACGCAGGCGCACAGCCTGCTGAGCTGGACGCGCAATCCGTTTCACCAGCAGCAGATTTTGCGCGGGCTGGCCGAGATCAATGCCCTGATGGGCGACTGGCAAGCCGCGTACGGCTTCCTGCAGCAATACCAGGCCGTGTTCGAGGCCAGCAGCAAGTCGGGGCGCGCCTCGCGCAGCCTGATGCGCAACCTGGAAAAGGAAATGCATAGCCTGAAGGCCGAGCGCGACAAGGCGCTGGAGCTGCAGGCGGCGCGCGAAACGGAAAACGTCAAGCTCGAGCACCTGAACCGCGAGCTGGCGCACCAGATACTGCATGTCAATTCCTTGCAGGACAGCCTGAAGGAGCAGGCCATGCGCGACCATCTTACGGGCCTGTACAACCGCCGCCATTTTGAAACCTGTCTGAATGCCATCCTGCACGCGGCCGACGCGGATGCGCCCGTGGCCATCGCCATCATCGACCTGGATTTTTTCAAGCGCGTCAACGATACCTACGGGCATAACTTTGGCGATGAAGTGCTGATCCAGTTTGCGCGCCTGGTGGAGAGCCAGCTGCGCGGCAGCGACATGGTGTGCCGTTATGGTGGCGAGGAATTCTGCCTGCTGTTGCGCGAAGCCGATAGCAGCATCGCTGCGCACAAGATCGACGATATCGCCGCGCGCTACCGCCAGTTGCTGATCCGGCAGGCGCCGCACAGCTTGACGGGCTGCACCTTTTCAGCCGGTATCGCGGAGTATCCGCGCCATGGCGCCGGCCGCCACGAGTTGCTGATGCGCGCCGACAGCGCCCTGTATGCGGCCAAGCAGGCGGGCCGCGACCGCGCCTGCATCGCCGAGATCAGTTGATAAACCGCAAGAGCCCCTGCAGGGCATGAATGACGGCCTGTTCGCGCACGGCTTGCCGATCGCCGGCAAACACCAGCCGTTGCGTCTGCACGCGCCCGTGCATGGCCCAGCCGAAGCAGACGGTGCCGACGGGCTTGCCGGGCACGCCGCCCGTGGGGCCGGCGATACCCGTGGTCGAGACAGCCACCTGGGCATCGCTGTGGGCCAGGCTGCCTTGCGCCATGGCGGCGGCCACTTCCTCGCTGACGGCGCCGTGTGCGGCGATCAGCTCGGCGGGCACGTCCAGCATGCTGCTCTTGGCCCCGTTGGAATAGGTGACGAAGCCCCGTTCGAACCAGGCGCTCGAGCCCGAGACGTCGGTGACCGCCTGCGCCACGCCGCCGCCCGTGCACGATTCGGCCGTGGCCAGCAGCAGGCCCTTCGCCTGCAAGGCCAGGCCGACTGCGGTGGAGAGGGGGACGAGTGGGTTGCTCATGGATGACTCCTGCATGCGGTGGAAAGGGTGGCAAGACTGTAGCATGGTCGACGGTAAAAGAAACTTTCCCCGGTAACAGCGAAAATGCGTACACTCTTTTATACATTTGCTACCACTTCGGGCCGGCAGGCGGGCTGTTGCCGCGCCGCCCTGGTGCGCATCGCCAGAATAGGCACGCGGCATGGTGCCGCGTCGTCGTATGTATTATCTTTACTCGGTTGTCATGGCAATTCTGAACTGGACCTGGTGGCGTCATTCTGGCCCTTTGCGCAGCCCCGTGCGCGGCGCTGGCCGCCGCTCTCTCCGCTGGAGCTGGCTATTGCTGCTCTTGGGCGTGCTGTGCGCCAATGCGCAGGCGCAGGTGCCGGGGGAGCTGGAGCGCCAGGTCAAGGCCGCGTATCTGTACAAGTTTGCCGGCTATGTTGAGTGGCCCGACGGCAGCTTTGCCCGGCCCGACTCTCCGCTGGTGATCGGCGTGGCGGGGGCCGATGCGCTGGCCGAGCAGCTCGAACAGAGCGTGGCCGGGCATAGCGTCAACGGCCGCGCCGTGCAGGTGAAAAAAGTGCGCCGCGGCGAAGCGCTGGCCGGACTGCACGTGCTGTACCTGGGCGCGCTGGATAAAGCGGCGCTGCAGGAGATGCTGGCCGCCAGCCGTGGCCTGGCGTTGCTGACGGTATCCGATTCGGATGAGGTCTACGCGATGGGCAGCATGATCAATTTTGTGATGGCCGAAGACAAGGTGCGCTTCGACGTGGCCCTGAAGCCGGTGGCGCAGGCACATATCCGCATCAGCGCGCGCATGCTGCTGGCCGCCTATCGCGTGCAAACGGGGGGCGCCTAGATGATCAGACTGCGTTCCATCCGCCACAAGCTGATGTCGGTGGTCTTGCTGACCACCCTGGTGGCGCTCGTCATTTCGCTGGGCACCATCGTCGTCTATGACTTGCGCGCCTACCACCGCAACCTGGTGGCCGACATCAGCACCCAGGCCGAACTGCTGGGGCACATGAGTTCGGCCGCGCTGGCCTTCGACGACGAACGCCTGGCGCTGGAAAACCTCAACCTGATGCGCATCCGCCCGCGCGTCTCGGCCGGCGCCCTGTATAAGGCCGATGGCAGTCTGTTTGCCAGCTACCGCGCGAACCAGGGTGTGGGTGAGTTGCCGGCGAAGGCGGGCAAGGAAGGCGCAAGCATCCAGGGCAGCTCTGTGGAATTGTTCAAGCCCATCGTCGACAATGGCGAATTGCTGGGCACCGTGTACCTGCGCGCCGATTATGAGCTGGCCGGCCGCACGGCCGACTACCTGGCCATCGCGCTGAGCGTGACGGTGCTGGCGCTGCTGGTGGCCTTGCTGCTGCTGCGCCGCCTCGATTTCGTCATCACGCAGCCCATCCTCGATATCGCCGACGTGGCGCGCGAAGTGATCGAGACGGGCGACTATTCGCGCCGGGCGCGCAAGCTCAGTGTCGACGAAGTGGCGCAACTGGTCGATTCCTTCAACAAGATGCTGGCCGAGATCGAGCTGCGCACGCAGGCGCTGGAGCGCTCGAACGGCGAACTGGCGCGCGAAGGCGAGCAGCGTACCCAGGCGCAGCAGGAAGTCATGCGCCTGAACCAGGAACTGGAAGTGCGCGTGCACGAGCGCACGATGCAGCTGGAAATGACGAATGGCGAACTGGCCATGGCGATGGAAGAGGCGCGCAGCGCCAACTATGCCAAGTCGGCGTTCCTGTCGTCGATGAGCCATGAATTGCGCACGCCGCTGAATGCCATCCTGGGCTTCGCGCAAATCCTCAGTTCCGACCGCCTGCCGTCGACCCTGGAGCAAAAGAAGGAGTTCGCCGGCCATATCCTGAAATCGGGGCGCCATTTGCTGACCTTGATCAATGAAATCCTCGACCTGGCGAAGGTGGAATCGGGCACGGTCAGCCTGTCGCTGGAACCGGTGGGCCTGGACGCCATCTTGCAGGAATGCCGCGACATGATCGCGCCGCTGGCCAGCCAGCGCGGCATCGGCATGGCCTTCCCCGATGCCTACCCCCTGAACGTGTTGGCCGACCGCACGCGCCTGAAGCAGATTTTATTGAACCTGCTGTCGAATGCGCTCAAGTACAACCGCGCGCAGGGGCAGGTAGCCATCAATTGCGCGCCGCAGGCGGGCGGGCGAGTGCGCATCAGCGTGCGCGACACGGGCGTGGGCCTCACCGCCGAACAGCTGGCGCTGCTGTTCCAACCCTTCAACCGGCTGGGGCAGGAGGGCGGCACGGAAGAAGGCAGCGGCATCGGTCTGGTGGTCACCAAGCGCCTGGTGGAGCTGATGGATGGCAGCATCGGCGTGACCAGCGCACCCGGCGAGGGCAGCACCTTCTGGATTGAGCTGCGTAGGGTCGATGCCTTGCCCGTACCCGTGGCCCCGGCCTTGCCGCGGCCGGATCTGGCCGCAGCGCTGCTCGACAACAGCGCCCCCGTGACCTTGCTGTACGTGGAAGACAATCCCGCCAACCTGACCCTGGTCGAGGAAATCGTGCGCTACTGCCCGCAATTGCAACTGCTGACGGCAACGGATGGCCGCCTGGGCGTGGAGATGGCGCGCACGCACCTGCCGCAGCTGATCTTGATGGACATCAACCTGCCAAATGTGAATGGCACGGACGCGCTGAAACTGCTGCGCGCCGATCCGCGCACGGCGCACATTCCCGTCATCGCCCTGACGGCCAATGCCATGCCGGGCGATGTGGAGCGCAGCATGGCGCTGGGCTTTTACCGCTATCTCACCAAGCCGATCAACCTCGATGAATTTACCGAGGCGATCAACAGTACCCTGGCTTATGTGGCGCAGCAGCGCCGGCAGAAAGGCAAGGGGGCTGCATGATCAGCCAGGCCGATATCTATGCGGCGAAAATTCTCATCGTCGACGACCAAGAAGTCAATTTGCGCCTGCTCGAGCATCTGCTGCAAAGCGGCGGTTACACGGCCATCACCAGCAGCCTCGATGCGCGCGCCGTGGCCGGCCTGCACCAGCGCCATCAGTTTGACCTGATCATCCTCGACCTGGTGATGCCCGGCATGAGCGGCTATGCCGTGATGGATACCTTGCGCCCGCTGGAGCTGGAAGGCTATCTGCCCGTGCTGGTGATCGCCGCCGACCCGGACGCCAAGCTGGCCGCGCTGGAAGCGGGCGCGTGCGACTTCATCAGCAAGCCGTTTGACGCGCTCGAAGTGCTCACGCGCATCCGCAACATGCTCGAAGTGCGCTTGCTGCACCGCGCCGCGCGCCATTACAACACGCTGCTCGAACGCACGGTGGGCCAGCGCACGGCCGAACTGCAGCGCTTTCGCGGCGCCATGGACGCCGCCACCGACGCCATCTTCCTCGTCGACGTGCAGGGCATGACCCTGGTGGACATCAACGACGGCGCTTGCCGGCTGCTCGGCTATGCGCGCGCTGAACTACTGGCGCTGGCGCCCGGCACCTTGCTGCCGTCGCCGCCCGCCCCGCCCCTGACCGCGCTGCCGGGTGGCCCGGCCCACCTGGCCACGGAAGTGACGGAATGCGAACTGGTGCGGCGCGACTTGAGCCTGGTGCCCGTGGAACTGGGCTGGCACTGGTATGCGCAGGCGCCCGTGGCGGGCGGGCAGGGTGCGGGCGGCCTGCTGCTGATCGCCGTTGCGCGCGACATCAGCGAACGGCGCCAGGCGCAGGAGCGCCTGAAGCACCTGGCCCATTACGATGGCTTGACGGGGCTGCCGAACCGCAGCCTGTTTTACCAGACCCTGGCCCAGGCCGTCGAACTGGCGCAGGAAAAAAGCTGGCGCATCGTGGTGCTGTTCATCGCGCTGGACCGTTTTAAAAGCATCAACGACACCCTGGGCGCGGCGCTGGGCGACGAACTGCTGCGCCAGTTCAGCAACCGCCTGGTCGAATGCGTGCGCCTGCGCGACACAGTGGGGCGCCTGGGCAACGACGAATTCGCACTGATCCTGACCATGAGCCGCAACCAGCAGGAAGCCGTGGCGATGGCCAACCAGGTGCGCGAAGCCTTGCGCGCGCCGTTCGACTTGCGCGGCCACGCGGCCACCCTGACGGCCAGCATCGGCATCGCCATGTATCCGGACGATGCCACCGACCCGGAAACCCTGATCAAGTATGCGAATACGGCCATGGGTGGCGCCAAGCAGGCGGGGCGAGACGGCTACCGCTTTTTCACGGCCGGCATGAATGTGCAGGTGCTGGCGCGCCTGGACCTGGAACTGGCCCTGCGCCATGCGCTCGAACACGAGCAATTCATCCTGTATTACCAGCCGAAAGTGGATTTGCGCACGGGCCGCATCAGCGGCGTGGAAGCGCTGCTGCGCTGGCGCCGTCCCGGCTACGGTCTGGTGGCGCCGGCCGAATTCGTGCCCGTGCTGGAAGACACGGGCCTGATCGTGCGCGTGGGCGCCTGGGTGATCCAGGCCGCCTGTCGCCAGATCGCCGAGTGGCGCGACAGCGAAGTGGGGCTCGTGCACGTGGCCGTGAACGTCTCGAGCCGCCAGTTTGCTGAAGGCGATCTGGAAGGCGAGGTGACGCGCGCGCTGGCGCAGCATGGCGTGGCGCCGGAACTGCTGGAACTGGAATTGACGGAAACGGCGCTGATGTCGAACGCCGAGCGCACCATCGTCGTGCTGGGCAAGTTGAAGAAGATCGGCGTGAAGGTGGCCATCGACGATTTCGGCACCGGTTATTCGAGCCTGGCTTACCTGCAGCGCTTCCCCATCGACAAGCTGAAAATCGATATCGCCTTCGTGCGCAACATCACCAGCAACCCGAACGACGCTGCCATCGCGCTGGCCATCGTCAGCATGGCACACAGCCTGAAACTGAGCGTGGTGGCCGAGGGCGTGGAATCGCGCCCGCAGCTCGAATACCTGCGGCGCAACCGCTGCGACGAGATCCAGGGCTTTTATTTCAGCCGCGCCCTGCCGGCACTGGAACTGGGGCAGATGATCGTTGCCGGCGCCGGCCTGCCGCCCGGCCACGACCCGGCTGCCCAGCCGGCGCAAACCCTGCTCATCGTCGACGATGACGTCAACGTGCTGTCGTCCTTGCACCGTCTGTTCCGTCCCGAGGGCTATCAAATTCTCACGGCCAGCACCCCGGCCGAAGGGTTTGAAATGCTGGCGCTGCACCGCGTGCACGTGATCGTCTGCGACCAGCGCATGCCCAGCATGAGCGGCACGGAATTCTTGAGCAAAGTCAAAGAGCTGTACCCGGAAACCATCCGCATCATCCTGTCCGGCTACACGGGCCTCGAAGCGGTACTCGACTCGATCAACCGGGGCGCCATCTACCGTTTTTATACGAAACCGTGGGATGACACCCAGCTGCGCGACAACATCCGCCTGGCCTTCCAGCACTACTGGATGGTGAACCAGCCGGGGCTGGCGCGGGTGGCGGTGCGCTAACTCAGTCGCTGAAGTGGTCGAAGGACGATAACTGCAAATCGAGCGGCAAGCCTGTCGCATCCACCAGCCGCAAGCCGCTTTCCGCCTCGATGCGGCCTACGCGCGTGACGGGCGTGGCGCAGCTGGTCGCCAGCGCGGCGATGGCGTCGCGTGACGATGGGGGCGCCGTGAAGCATAGTTCATAGTCGTCGCCGCCGGCGGCCGTGTAGCGGCGGCGCAGCGGCGTGTCCTGCCGCGCCAGCACGGGGCCGGCAGGCAGGGCGTCGACATCCAGGGTGGCACCCACCTGCGAGGCTTTTAATATGTGACCGAGGTCTCCCACCAAGCCGTCCGAGATGTCGATGGCCGCATGCGCGAGGCCCGTTTCGGCCAAGGTGCAGCCCAGCGCCACACGCGGCGTGGGCGTGTGCATGCGCACCGCTGCCGTCAGCAGCTCGGCTGGCGCCAGCTCTTGCTCCATGCGGTAGCCGGCCAGCGCCAGGCGCGCGTCACCCAGGGTGCCACTGACCCAGATGTCGTCGCCCGCCACGGCCGCGCTGCGGCGCAGGGCTTGGCCCGGCGCCAGTTCGCCAAATACGGTGATGCAGATATTCAAGGGGCCCCGGGTGGTGTCGCCGCCGATCAATTCGCAGCCGAATGTATCGGCCAGCGCAAACAGGCCTTCGGCAAAGTCAGCCAGCCAGGCGCGTTCGGCTTGCGGCAGCGACAGGGCCAGGGTAAATGCCACGGGACGCGCGCCCATCGCGGCAAGGTCGGACAGGTTCACGGCCAGGCTCTTGTGCCCCAGCATGCGGGCGTCGGCGCCGGCAAAGAAGTGCCGGTCTTCGACCAGCATGTCCGAGGAGATGGCGATCTGCTTGCCGGCGCCGGGCGTGAGCAGCGCGCAATCGTCGCCGATACCCAGGGTGGCGCGGCCGGGGCGCTGGCGCACGAAATATTGTTTGATCAGGTCGAATTCGGAAAGCGCGTCGTGTGGGGCCATGGCGTAGTCTGTGCGTTGAATGATGGTGTGACCCGGCTATTATAGGCTGGCCTACAATACAGGCCTTTGCCACTGCCGAGCCGCTTACTATGCCCATTATCGATATTCACGTCTTGTTGCAATCCTGGCTAGACCATGGCTGGCTGCGCGACCCGCAAGCCGTCGGTCTGACCACTTTCGAGGCGCAGGAGCTGGTAGCGCACGGCTTCGATGCCGTCAGCGACGGCGGCCAGCTGTGCCTGTACGAGGACGAGCGCCTGTTCCGCCGCGCCGGGCGGCCCGTGCGGGCATCGTTCAAGCTGTATCTGCAGCGCGGCCAGCTGGGTGCGAATGGCCTGGACCTCGGTTATCAGGTGCACCTGGCCGGCTTCCTGCGTGCGGCGCGGCAGCCTTTGCCGGCGTTTCGCGTGCTGCTGGAGCAGGGCGGCCGCAGCGGCGCCCTGCTGTTCGACAGCGGCCTGGTGCTGCAGTTTTCCGCCAACTTGCGCGGCAAGCCCCGCCATTACTACCTGACCTTGGTCGAGGGCCATGTGGCCGACGCCCAGATGCCAGACCGCGATAGCGATATCGACTTGCGCGCGGCCAGCGCGGGCCATGTCCAGGCCCTGTACGACAGCCGTGACCCGGCTGAACTGCAGCGCCTGGCCCGGCGCGGCAATGCGGCGCTGCGCGAGCTGGCGCACCTGCTTTCCTAAATTTTCTTCGCCTGTGCCATGCCCTGCAGCAGCTTGGCCAGCAACTGGTCGAGCTGGTGCTGTTCGTCCGCGTTCAAGGGCGAGAGCATGGCGCGCTCGTTCTCCACGTGCAGCAGCACCAGCTGTTCAATCAATGCCAGGCCCTGGGGCGTCAGGGCCACTAGCACGCCGCGCCGGTCCGTCGGATGCTTTTGGCGTTCGATCAGGTCGGCCGCTTCCAGCCGGTCGATGCGGTTGGTCATGCCGCCCGAGGACAGCATGGCCGCTTCGTACAGCGCCGTCGGCGTCAGGCTGTAGGGCGTGCCCGAGCGGCGCAATGTCGCCAGCACGTCGAATTCTCCCGGCTGCAAACCGTGCTCGGCAAACAGCGGGTTGAGCCAGTCGCGCGCCATCAGTTGCGCCACCGTGCCCAGCTGGCCCACCAGCTGCATGGCATGCGTATCCATCTGCGGCAGTTCGCGCTGCCATTGTGCGGCGGCAAATTGCGCGCGTGTGTGTTCTTGCGGGGTAGTTGTCATGGGGTTCCATTTATCTCGACCTCAAGATAGATTTATATCTTTATGTTAAGATACTTTTCATCGAGTCATATTTGATGACGCATTAAACCATGTGCCTCCCAGCGAGGCAAGGACTATCCCATGCCTTCCACACGCCCTGCACGCCCTGCCGCTTCCCCCTTTTCTGCATCATCTTCCGCCCTGCTGGTGGCCGCCATCATCCTGCTGGGCCTGAACCTGCGCCCCATCCTGGCCGCCATCGGTCCTTTGCTTGACAGCATCCAGGCCAGCACGGGCATCAGCAATGCCGATGCGGGCTTGCTGACCACCGTGCCCGTGTTCGCCATGGGCGTGTGCGCTCTGGCGGGCGCGCAACTGCAGCGCCGCCTGGGCGTGGCGCGCGGTATCGGCATCGGCATCGCCATCATCGCTGCCGCCTGCGCCCTGCGCTGGCCTCTGCACGGCAGCGGCGGACTGATCGCCACGGCGGCCCTGGGCGGCCTGGGCATTGCGCTGGTGCAAGCCTTGCTGCCAGCCTTCATCAAGCGCCATTTTCCCGCGCGGGCAGGCCAGTTGATGGGGTTTTACACGACGGGCATCATGGGTGGGGCGGCTATTGCCGCCGCGTCCGCCTCGCCGCTGGCGCAGTCGCTGGGCTGGCATGCGCTGCTGGCCTTGTGGGCGCTGCCTGCCGTGGCGGCCGCCCTGCTGTGGCGCCGCGCGGCCGCTTCGCGCATGGACGTGGTCAGCGACGCGGGCGCCAGCTTGCCCTTGGGCAGTCGTCGAGCCTGGCTGTTGCTGGTGTTTTTCGGCATCGGCACGGGCGCGTACACCCTGGTGCTGGCCTGGCTGCCGCCGTTTTACACGGAGCTGGGCTGGAGCGCCGCCGACAGCGGCTTGCTGCTCGGTGGTCTGACCCTGGTGGAGGTGCTGGCGGGACTGGTGATTTCCAGCATTATCCACCGCTACCCCGACCGCCGCATCCTGCTGTTGCCCGTCTTGCTAGCCGTGCTGGCGGGACTGGCTTGCCTGATCGTGGCGCCCGCGCAACTGGCGCTGCCCGCCGTGATCCTGCT
Organism: Janthinobacterium sp. DSP2-3-3; assembly: GCF_049897325.1. Lineage (NCBI taxonomy): Bacteria > Pseudomonadati > Pseudomonadota > Betaproteobacteria > Burkholderiales > Oxalobacteraceae > Janthinobacterium > Janthinobacterium sp. DSP2-3-3. Next base: position 128,373 of record NZ_JAFCWA010000004.1, read on the forward strand.
GGGCTGCGGCATCGGCGCGCTGTTCCCCCTGTCGCTGATCGTCAGCATGGACCACGTGCATGACCCGGCCAGCGCCGGCGCCTTGCTGGGCTTTGTGCAGGGCGGTGGCTACATCATCGCCAGCAGCATGCCCTTCATTGCCGGCCTGATCCGCCAACACTCATCCAGCCTGGCCCAGGCATGGATGGTGATGGCCGCTGGCGTGGTGGTCTTGCTGCTGATCGCCGTGCGCTTCGCGCCGGGCGGAATGCTGGTCCAGCCGTGCGCCGGCCGCGTATCCTGAGCTGCTATATTGCGCCAACTCGTCAAATCAGGAACCAGCCACGTATGGATATCGTCGACCACTATCTCGCAGGTGTACTCAAGGCATTGCCGCCGGAGCCGTTGGCGGAGCTGGCGCTGGCCAGCGGCGCCAGCGCGGCGCAACTGGCCAGCCTGCGCCTAACGTATCCGCTATGCCCTGACAGCTTGCTGCGCTTGCTGGGCAAGTACAACGGCACTTACTACCAGGAGTATGCCGGCGGCACGGTGCTGGTGTACATGCTGGGCTCGGACGTATTCGAGTATCCGTATTATCTGAGTTCCGTCGAGCAGATACTGGAGGACGGGCAAGCGAACCAGCGCAGCATCGCCGATATCTATGGCCATTACCTGGAAGACGACCCCGGCATCGTCGACGTGCGCATCGACGCCGGCATCAAGCAGGGCCAGCGCCTGTGTTTTTCGCATTGCATGAACAATGGCGGCTCCTCGCGGCTGTATATCGATTTCACGCCCACGGCGTCGGGCGCGGTGGGACAGGTCGTGCGCTTCCTGCATGACCCAGACAACTATCAGGTCATCGCCGGCAGTTTCGATGCCTATCTGCAAATGCTGATCGATAACGACTATGCATTCCTGATCGATGAAAATTTTGAATAGTCCAGCCACGCCACCCTCCCTGCTGCCCGCCAACCGCCGTATCGTGCTGTCCGGCGATGATGCGCTGCGCATCCTGCAAGAGATCGAATTCCTGCTGCAGTCGCTGCATCACATCGGCCGCCATTATTATCCCGACGGCGACGATGACGGCGCCGATGCCCTGCGCCGCGCGCAGTACTGCGCGGAGACGACACGCTTCATCGATGAGCAGCAAGCCACGACGCGCCTGGCGCTGATGCGCAGCATCCTGTCCGCGCCGTTCGACGCCACTTTGGGCGCGGACGAGATGGACGATATCGAGCGTGCCGTCGAGGCATTGCCGCTGTGGCGTGCTCCGGTGCCTATCATAAAAACTAATTGAAATATAAAAATTGATAGTTTTTCCTGTTCAGAGCGTTTGTGCCGCCGGACGGCCTTACAATGCTAGGTTATGCGTTTTCGTGATATCAGACTGTGGCTAGCGGAAAATACCTAGCTAATTGAAAGAATCGGTCTGATAAAATCCGGAACACCCGATCGACCAAACAGGAAGGCAGCACAGCATGGATTCGTCATCTGATAAAAAAGAAGAATTGCGTCAACAATTGCGCTTGGCCGCACTCGAGTATCACGAGTGCCCGCGCCCCGGCAAAATCAGCGTGACGCCGACCAAACAACTGACCAACCAGCGCGACCTGGCGCTGGCTTACTCGCCAGGCGTGGCGGCACCGTGCGAAGAAATCGTCATCGATCCGGCGAATGCCTATAAATATACGGCGCGCGGCAACTTGGTGGCCGTCATCACCAACGGCACGGCCGTGCTGGGACTGGGCAATATCGGCCCGCTGGCCGCCAAGCCGGTGATGGAAGGCAAGGGCGTGCTGTTCAAGAAATTCGCCGGCATCGACGTCTTCGACATCGAAATCAATGAGATGGACCCGGATAAACTGGTCGATATCATCGCTTCGCTGGAACCTACCTTCGGCGGCGTGAACCTGGAAGACATCAAGGCGCCTGAGTGCTTCTATATCGAGCGCCAGTTGCGCAGCCGCATGAAGATTCCTGTCTTCCATGACGACCAGCACGGTACCGCCATCATCGTCGGCGCGGCCATCCTGAACGGCTTGAAAGCCGTCGGCAAGAAAATCGAGGATTGCAAGCTGGTCGTGTCGGGCGCTGGCGCCGCGGCGCTGGCCTGCCTGGACCTGATCGTCGACCTGGGCTTCCCCCTGAAAAACATCTACGTCACTGACCTGGCCGGCGTGGTCTACAAGGGCCGCACGGAATTGATGGACCCGGACAAGGAACGCTTCGCGCAAGACACGCCGCTGCGCACCCTGGCCGAGATCATCCCGGACGCCGACATTTTCCTCGGCGTGTCCGCCGGCGGCGTGCTGAAACAAGACATGGTGCGCAAGATGGCGCCGAACCCCTTGATCCTGGCGCTGGCCAATCCGAATCCGGAAATCTTGCCGGAAGAAGTCAAGGCCGTGCGCAGCGACGCCATCATCGCCACGGGCCGCTCGGACTATCCGAACCAGGTCAACAACGTGCTGTGCTTCCCGTACATCTTCCGCGGCGCCCTCGATTGCGGCGCCACGACGATCACGCGCGAAATGGAAATCGCCGTGGTGCACGCGATCGCCGACCTCGCGCATGCCGAGCAGTCGGACATCGTGGCCACCACCTATGGCATCAGCAACCTGTCGTTCGGTCCCGAATACCTGATCCCGATGCCGTTCGATCCCCGTCTGCTGATCAAGATCGCGCCAGCCGTCGCCAAGGCGGCCGAGGAATCGGGCGTTGCTACGCGCCCGATCAAGGATTTGCAAGCGTATGCCGACAGCCTGCAGCAATTCGTCTACCGCAGCGGCACCTTCATGAAGCCGCTGTTCCTGAAGGCGAAATCGACGCCGGCCGAACTCAAACGCATCGTCTACGCCGAAGGCGAAGAAGAGCGCGTGCTGCGCGCCGTGCAAGTGGTGGTCGACGAGAAGCTGGCACGCCCCATCCTGGTGGGCCGTCCGCCCGTGCTGGAAGCGCGCATCGAGAAGTTCGGTCTGCGTTTGAAGCAAGGCGCCGATTTCGACGTCATCAACCCGGACTTCGACGAGCGCTATCGCGATTACTGGAATACGTATTACGCCATGACCAGCCGCAAGGGCGTCACCGAGGAGTACGCGAAGCTGGAAATGCGCCGTCGTCACACCTTGATCGGTTCGATGATGATCCACAAGGGCGACGCGGACGGCATGATCTGCGGCACCTTCGGCACCACCCAGCTGCACCTGAAGTACATCGACCAGGTGCTGGGCAAGCGCGCCGGCAGCAATGTCTACGCGGCCATGAACGTGCTCATCATGCCTGAACGCCAGTTGGTGATGGTCGACACGCACGTCAACGAAAACCCGGACGCCGAGCAGGTGGCCGAGATCACCATCATGGCCGCCGAGGAAATGACGCGCTTCGGCCTGTCGCCGCGCGCGGCCCTGCTGTCGCACTCGAACTTCGGTTCCAGCGACAGCGCCTCGGCGCAAAAGATGCGCGCCGCCCTGGCCATCATCAAGGAACGCGCGCCGGACCTGGAAATCGACGGCGAAATGCACGGCGATACGGCCCTTGACAGCAAACTGCGTCAAAAAATCATGCCCCATTCGGCACTGAAGAACGACGCCAACCTGCTCGTCATGCCGAACATCGAATCGGCCAACATCGCCTACAACCTGGTGAAAGTAGCGGCCGGCAATGGTGTCGCGGTTGGCCCTATCCTGCTCGGCTGCGCCAAGCCCGTGCACATCCTGACCCCATCGGCTACCGTGCGCCGCATCGTCAACATGACGGCCCTGTGCGTCGTGGATGCCGTGGCGCAACGCAAAGCGTAAGCGCTAGCTGCTCAGCAAAAGCCGCGTCATCCGCCAGGGTGGCGTGGCTTTTTTCATATCAGTGCGCCATCAGCACCGGTACCGTCATCTGGCGCAGCACGGTTTCCGTCACGCCGCCCAGCAGGATTTCGCGGAAGCGCGCGTGGCCGTAGCCGCCCATCACCAGCAGGCCGGCATGCACTTCGGCTTGATATGGATCACAAAAACACGGGCGATGGCCGTCTGCAAGGCCATCGCCAGTAAATAGCGATCTATTTGATGTGCATCAAAATGCTTGGCCCACCGCCAGCCATAATGGCATTGAACTCCTTGCCACTTCCAGTGGTCTACATCGGCGTCGGCGGCATCGTGTCGGCACTTCTTTGTGTGACGCAACAACGCTGGTCGTGGCGGGAGTTCACTTAATTGTAGGGCTGCAAGTCCAGCCACACGGCATACGACAGGCGCTTGTCATTCCACAGGCCGCCGCCGCGGATGACGGCGTCGCACGAGGTCAGCTGGCCCACCAGGTTCTGGCGGCCCAGGTTGCGGCGTAGGCGCAGGGCGTCGTTGTGCGACAGGTAGCCGACCAGCTGGGCATCGATGAAGACGGCGATGGCCTTGTCCTGGAACGGATTGGCATCGTCGCAGACGAGCAGGGCCAGGCATTTTTCTTCCGCGTTGCCGGGACCGTGCTCGCCGGCCAGTTTGGCGATGGCGTTCTGGTACATCGATTCGTTTTCCACTTCCGACGCAAAGCGGCCCGTATCGTTCCAGTGGTGCGCGGGCGTGCCCGCAGGTATCGCCGGCACGTACTGGCGCACCGAGACGAGCGGCTTGTGCAGCGGTTTGACGGGCGTGCGGCCACTGAAGACGTAGTACAGCAGGGCGATGACGATCACGATGGCAAGCAGGTAAAGCATGGTATCTCTCTGATTTCTAAGGGGGAGCCGGTGGCGCGGGCACGCCGCGCGGCATTGCCGCTACTATAGCAAGTTCGCCGCCTGGTCCCGGGTAAATCTGGCCATGATCCGGCGTCGGCGCCGCAGCGTCAGCGGGTCGCTCAGCACGATGGGCGAGGCGCCCGTCAAGCCAGAATAATACTGGCCGTGCCGGCGCAGGACGATGACATAGTCGCGCAGTGCGTGGCCTTGCACCAGCATGCGCGCGTCGCAATCGACCTCGATGGCAAAGCGCAGCCGGTGCAACTGCCACCACAGGGGCAGGTTCCATGGCATGAGAATAATCAAGGCATGCGCCAGGGCCAGCCATTGCGGATCGCGCGCGGCCAGCCGGCATTGTTCGTGCGCCAGCAGCAGCGCCTGTTGCTGGGGTGGAATCAGTCGCAGCCAGACGGGCATCACGATGCGCGGCCGCAGCAGCCCCGCCACGCAGGGGCCGATGCCGCCGCTGAGGAATACGGGCGTACCCAGCAAGGTGGTTTTTTGCCAGCGGCGCTGGTGCGACAGCAGCCAGACGCTGCGCAGCGCCAACAGCAGCAGCATGCCCACCGACAAGACAAACCAGCCCAGTTTCAGCTGCGCCTGTTCCGCCGGCATGACCGCCAGCACGCCGGGCAGCCATGCCAGCGCTAGCAGCACGGAGGCGGCGATGGCCGCCAGCCACAGCCAGCGCGTCGTGCGTCCGCGCCGCTGCAGCAAGCGCTCGGTTCGCCAGGCGGCAGCGCTCAACAGCAGCGCCAGCGCCAGGGTGCATAGCAGCCAGGCCGGCATCGGGCGCCTAGCGTTTCAGCGCCATGCCGACCGAGGCGGGCGCCGTGTGCTGAAAACCGAACTGCGCGTACAGGTCTTGCGCCTGGCCATCGGCGATCAGGCTGATATACGCGCTTTCCGGCACCTCCGTCTCGATGAATTGCATGATCTCGCGCATGATCAGCTTGCCCAAGCCCTTGCCCTGGTGGGCCGGCAGCACGGCGATATCGACCACCTGGAAGAAGCAGCCGCCATCGCCGATGACCCTGCCCATGCCCACCACGGTGTCGCCGTGCAGCACTTGCACGGCAAACAGGGAGTGTGGCAAGCCCTTGGCCGCCGCTTCCGTGGTTTTCGCGCTCAGGCCGGCGGCAACGCGCAGTTGCTGGTAGGTGGCGATGGTGGGAATGGCCAGGCGGGTGGTGTAGGGCGATGTTGCGGTCAAGGCGCTCTCCTGTAGAAATAGTTTGGAGCGGCAATTATAGGCGGCGATGCTGTTACAGGGCGGTACGCTTTATTTGTCGCGTGTATTCTGTCCGGGCGTCTTTTGCGCTATGGTGGCGTCATTCCTATATCTGTTGAAAGCACGCCATGTCCGCAGGATTTACCGCCACCGAGTTGTCCGTTATCAATGAAGACGACGCCCTGATCACCACCCTGGCTGCGCCAGCCGGCAAAGGCGAGCCCGTCTACCTGATGCTGCAGCGCGCCGAGGAATACGACGAGCAGGATGTGGCCATGGGCATGGACGAACCCTACATCGAATACGGCGGCCAGGAATTTGCCTGGTATGGCCACATGCACGCCGTGATCCTGCATCCGAACCGTTTGTCCGTGCAGATGGATGCCGAGGCCGCCATGCAGATGGATGACGACGGCCAGATTGACGTGCGTTTTAACTTGACGCCGGAGCGCTACGCCCAGCTGCAGCAGGCGCTGCGCACCACGTTTGAAGGCTGCGATTACTATCGCGAGGAACGTTGATTTGCGCGGAGGGCATGGGCCAGGGTGTGGGTTATGCTCGATAGCTGGTCTTGACTGCAGGAGAAGACGATGACGGTGTTGATACTCGGATTGCTGCTGTTCCTGGGCTTGCACTCGGTGCGCATCGTCGCCGACGGCTGGCGTAGCGCCCAGCTGGCGCGCCTCGGTGAAAAACGCTGGAAGGGGCTGTATTCGCTCGTGGCGTTTGCCGGGCTGGGCCTGATCATCTGGGGCTACGGCCTGGCGCGCCAGCAAGCGCTGGTCGTGTGGACGCCGCCCATGGGCTTGCGCCACGCCAGCGGCCTGCTGATGCTGTTCTCGTTGATTTTATTGGCGGCGGCCAATGTGCCGCGCAACCGCATCAAGACTCTGGTGCACCACCCCATGCTGCTGGGTACGCAACTCTGGGCTGTGGCGCATCTGCTGGCCAACGGCAACGTGGCCGACGTGCTGCTGTTCGGCGGCTTCCTCGTCTGGTCGCTGGTCGACCTGTATGCCGCCGTGCAGCGCGACCGCGCGGCTGGCGTCGCGTACCAAGGCGGCACCGTGCAAGGCACCTTGATCGCCATCGTCGCTGGCTGTGCGCTGTGGCTGCTGCTGGCATTCTGGCTGCATGGCGTGTTGTTTGGCGTGCGGCCGTTTGGATAGCCGGAAGGGCGCAAGCGCAACGCCGTGCGCTTCAGTATTATTCTGCGGAGTGGGTAGGGGAAGGCGGGGCCGGAGGGCGGGCAGGGGGGGCTAGGCTGTTGCTGCTGTCTTGCCTTCCTGCATGCATTAAACGATGCACTGGCGCTTCTTTAGGATTAAGAAACCTTCTTCCTGAACAGGTACCGTGGAAACAGTTTTGACTTCCCCCCGGCGTGACCGACACTTCAGTACAGTTTGAAGATCTAAAATGCACCTATCGCTCGGTTGTCCATGCAATGGTTTCTACCTGAGTACTAAATGTTTCGGATTCACGGGTGCCGAGCACGGCGATTTATGCGCGCCAGCCGCCTGAACGTTTTCGGAATGATGCCATGATTTTTCCAATTTGGCGTAATCAAGGCGTAAATCTGGCGTAACGCCTATCAGTTTTTATCGGGAGTGTTCGGATTGAATAGACAAGAAAAAAGCCACTAAACCCTTGATTTTATTGGATTTAGTGGCTTTATCTGTACTTCTTTGATGTGTTCTGTGGTGCCGGGAGCCGGAATCGAACCGGCACGCTGTTTCCAGCGCGGGATTTTGAGTCCCGTGCGTCTACCTATTCCGCCATCCCGGCAACGCGAGACGCATTATCACTGATTTGTCACAATCTGGCAAGTTTTATGCTTGGCGTGTGTTTTGCACAAGTGTTGAGAATCTTTGAATACGTCGATTCCAGCGCAAGAAGCGGAGTGCAGCGCGTGGACAGCCGTCCTATGGTGTTCCTTCACTACCTGGAGGGATATCCCATGCAACAATTAGAAAACAAGGTCGCCATCATCACGGGCGCCAGTTCGGGCATCGGCTATGCGGCGGCGCAGCTGTTCGCCCGCCATGGCGCGCGGCTGGTGCTGGTGGCGCGGCGGCGGAAGGAGCTCGACGCGCTGGTGGCGCAGCTGGCGGACGGCGGCGCGCAAGCCGTGGCCTGTATCGGCGATGTGGGCGATGCGGCGTGCGCGCAAGGGGCCGTGGCGCTGGCGCTGCAACGCTTTGGCGGCCTCGATATCGCCTTTAATAATGCGGGCACCCTGGGTCCCATGGGGCCCACGCCGGAGGTTGCCCTGGAAGACTGGCGAGCGGCGATCAATACCAATCTCACCAGTGCCTTCCTGGCGGCCAAGTACCAGCTGCCCGCCATGGCGGCGCGCGGCGGCGGCTCGCTGATCTTCACATCGACCTTTGTCGGCCATACGCTGGGCATGCCCGGCATGGCGGCATATGCGGCCAGCAAGGCGGGCTTGATTGGCTTGACGAAGGCGCTGGCGGTGGAGTGCGGCGCGGCGGGCATCCGCGTGAATGCCTTGCTGCCGGGCGGCACCGATACGCCGTTGGGGCGCACGGTGGCCGCCACGCCCGAAGCGCTGGCCTTCGTGGCGGGCTTGCATGCATTGAAGCGCCTGGCCACGCCGGACGAGATCGCCCTCTCTGCGCTGTACCTGGCATCCGATGCCTCCAGCTTTACCACCGGTACGGCGCTGCTGGCCGATGGCGGCGTGTCTATCACGCGGACGTAACAACAGCGGCAGAAATGCCGACGGCCCGGGGATGAGCCGGGCCGTCGGTGTGCTACATACTGTTTGCCTTACATCAGACTCAGTTATGCACCGAGTTCAGCTGGCGCGCGATGATGTCGTGGTTCAGCCAGATGACGGGGGCTTGCGGCTCCGACATGGCGTGGAACATCAGCGGGCCCGTGCCTTCCAGTACCAGCGAGCTCAGGTGGTCGGTGATCAGTTCCTTGCGGTCCTTGTGCAGCTTGGTGATGTCGTCCGAGGTGCCGATCATGACCTCGGCCAGCTCTGGCGTGTTGTCCATCGGCCAGGCGGCGAAGTTGCGGAACTGCACGCTGGTGGCGTCGCCGTTGTAGGCGGCGATACGGTCCAACAAGTCTTGCAGCGAGACGCCGTCTGCCAGCAAGCCCTGGCAGATTTTCCATTGCTCTTCGGCCCAGGCGCCGCCACCTTCTTTTTTCAGCGCGTCGAGCAGGGGGAACAAGGACAGTTCCACGCCGGCGAAAATGTCCGACGAGTTGGTGCGGATTTCCGGGCAGTTGAACACGGTCGCCTTGATGCCTTTTTCCCACGCGGCCTTGGCCACGTTTTCCAGGCGCTTCTTGGCCAGCCCTTGCGTGTAGTTGCTATACGTTTGCCACTGGTATTTACCGTCGATCAAGATCTCGGTGCCGTGGTAGCCGTAGGCGCTGTAGCGCACCTGGCCGCCCGTTTGCTCGATGCGGGCGCGGATGGCGGCGCTGCCGTCGATCAGGTGCTGCAGGGTGTTGGCAGTGACTTCGTCGAAGTTCATCAGGATCAGCTTGCCCAGATCGCTGTCGAGCAGGGCGCGCGAAGACATGAAGCGCTCGCCGCGGCCCTTGTAGATGCGGTTGGCAATCGCCAGGAAGACTTTGACTTTTGGAATGCCGCCGGCCATGGTGTGGGCGAAATACACATTGCTGCCGTCAGGAATCAGGCTGTCGAGCTCGGCCATGGCTTTTGCCACGGAGGCGCTGAAGCGGGCGATGCCGGCTTCGCGGCAGCGTTCGATCTGCGCCCAGTCCAGCTTGTCTTCTTGCCAGCTTTTCAGGGTCATGTCGGCCAGCAGGGCCGTCGGGGTCGGCTCGCCGGCTGGCGCGTCGAGGTCGAAACCGGCCATCAGCGGCACATTGATGATGCGGCCGCCCAGGTTGGCTTCGGCTTCGGCCAGCTCTTCCGCGTTCAAGGGCCGCAGCGCCATGTTTTCATCGCGGCGGCCGACCGTCATGCCGACGATATGCATGCCCGCCTTGCGCGCTTCGTCCAGCAAGCCATTCACATAGCCGCGGCCGAACAGCTCGCCGAACAGCACAAAGGTGTCGCCCTTGCGGAAGATATTTTTTTGCGGGATGTCTCTTAAGGACGTAATCTCGGTCATGGTGTCAATTCATTCAAAAATTAGCAGGGCAGACGGCTAGTGCTACTGCCTGCTGGTTCAACATAGTGTTAAATTATGCGCCATTTCAGGTGGCAAAATCGTTTTGCGAACGATTCTCGTCTGGAACGGCATCTTCTTCTGGTGGTACAGCTCTTATTCTTTCGCCATGGCGTATTTTACGCTGCCGCCGCGCACAGCGCCTGCGACAAGCTTGTGCCGGCGCCGATATTACCTCAGCTTGGCCGTGCCGGTCAGCAAAATTGATGTGGAGCCTGTCTCAACAGATGAATACATCTCCTGCTGGCGCACCTCAAAAGCGGGGACTGCGTTGATCGTCGTTGCGTGGCTTGCCACGCTGCCTCCTCACGCCTTGTCCGCGCTTCCGATGAGCTGCCAGCAGAAGACGCTCCCTATTGAAACAGGCTCTCAAAACAAATCCTGCTGGCCGGACACGAGGCGCGAAAAATCATCGCCCAGGAAGGGCAATATCGCGTCGGCCACCGGTTGCAGCTGGCGCGTCAGGTAGTGGTGGTAGTCGATGGGCGAACGCTGCGTTTCCAGCGGTTCCGGCCCCGCCACTGTGATTACATAGCTGATCCAGCCGCCGTTCTGGTATTGCAGCGGCCGGCCCTGCGCCAGATTGTAGGCATCGGCTGTACGCGCCGCGCGCACATGGGGCGGCACGTTGCGCTGGTAATCGCCGAGGGGGCGGCGCAATCGCTTGCGGTAGACCAATAAGGCGTCGCATTCGCCGCGCACGGTGCGCGCCACGTAGTCGCGCACATAGTCCTGGTAGGCGGCGCGCTGGAAAATGCGCCGGTATAACTCTTGCTGGAATTGCTGCGCCAGCGGCGTCCAGTCACTACGCACCGTTTCCAGGCCCTTGTAGACCATCTCTTCGCTGCCGTCGGGCTTGCCCACCAGGCCCGCGTAGCGCTTCTTGCTGCCTTCTTCCGAGCCGCGGATGGTGGGCATCAGGAAACGCCGGTAATGCGTCTCGAATTCCAGCTCCAGCGCATTCTCCAGTTCGAATTCCTCGCGCAAGTAGGTATTCCACCAAGCATTCACATGCGCCACCAGGGCGCGGCCGATCTTGCCCGCCGCTTCGTCGTTATGCGCCGTTTTCAGCCACACGAAGGTGGAATCCGTGTCGCCATAAATCACTTGATAACCTTGCTCGGTGATCAGCTCGCGCGTGCGGTGCATGATGTCGTGGCCGCGCAAGGTGATCGACGAAGCCAGGCGCGGGTCGAAGAAGCGGCAGCCGCTCGAGCCCAGCACGCCATAGAACGCGTTCATGATGATTTTTAACGCTTGCGACAGCGGCGCGTTGCGTTCGCGCTTGGCCGCCTCGCGTCCCCGCCATACCTGTTCCACGATGGCCGGCAGGCAATGTTTCATGCGGGAAAACTGCGCGCCCCGGTAGCCGGGCACGGTATCGGCTTCGTAGCCGCTGGTGCCTGCCACCAGGCCCACCGGATCGATCAAAAAGGTGCGGATGATGGACGGGTACAGGCTTTTATAGTCGAGCACCAGCACGGAGTCGTACAGGCCCGACTGGGAATCCATGACGAAGCCGCCCGGGCTGTTTTCGCCGGAGATATCGCCCAGGTTGGGCGCCACGTAGCCCTGCCGGTGCATCAGCGGCAAATACAGGTGTTCGAAGGCGGCTACGGAACCACCGCTGCGGTCGGCCGCCAAGCCCGTCACGCTGGCCCGTTCCAGCAAAAAGGTCAGCAAATCGGTCTTGGCGAAGATGCGCGTGACCAGTTCGCAATCCTTGAGGTTGTAACGCGCCAGCGCCGGTTTGTCCTCGCGGAAACGCCGGTCGATCTCGGCCATGCGCTGGTAGGGATTGTCGATGGACTTGCCTTCACCGAGGAGCGTTTGCGCCACGTTTTCCAGGCTGAATGAAGAAAAATTCCACGTCGCCGACTTCAATGCCTCGATGCCGTCGATGATCAAACGGCCCGCGGCGGCGGCAAAATAGTGTTCCTGCTTGCCGCCATGTTCGCGCCATTCCATGACGGCGCCATTGCGTCCCAGCCGCAAGGGAATGTGATAGCGCTCGGCATGTTCCTTGAGCACGCGCAAGTCGAACTGCACCAGGTTCCAGCCGATGATGGCGTCCGGATCGTATAGGTCCATCCACGTGTTCAGGCGTTCGAGGATCTGTGCGCGGCTGTCGCAGTATTCGAGGTCGAAGTCCAGTGTTTCAGCGCCGCCGTTGGGCGGCCCCAGCATGTACACCTGGCGCTGGCCGCAGCCTTCCAGCGCCAGCGAATACAGCTCGCCGTACGCCGTCGTCTCGATATCGAGCGATACCAGTTTCAAGGTGGGGCGATAGCCGGGCGCCGGCCTCAGCTGCACTTCTTCCAGGGTTTCTCCGCAGAACGACACCGGCGCCGTAATAAAACGCTCCATCAGATAGCGCTCGGGCGGGCGGATGTCGGCTTCGTACACATCGACGCCGTGCGCGCGCAACTGTTTTTCCAGCTTCAGCAAATGCCGGTATTGCTTGCAGTACAGCCCCAGCACGGGGCGATGGTGGAAATCGCACAGCGACAGGGGCCGCAGCTCGGCGTGGCGCTCGCCGCGCAGCAGCAGCTCCGCCTGCTCGCGCTGCTCCATGGGAAGGAAGGCAACGGCCGTCTGCACGGGCAGGCGCACGTGGCGGGGCCCGGCGTCCGTTGCCAGCCAAAAATCGACTTCCGTGCCGGCGCTGGTGTCGCGCCAGTGGCGGGTCAGGATGAAGCCCTGTTCGAGGGTGTGCCGCGCGTTGCCTGTCATGGTGCCGTGAGTGTCTGGTGTGCTGGCCTGCACATTACAGCAAGCTGACGCAGGGCGGGGGCGCTTGCGGCTATAATTTTCAGCATCAAAGACGATAACAAGAGCGCGTCGCGCCACACACCCTGGAGACAGCATGCAAGCAATCAGTTATGTACACGGTGCCCACGAGACGCCGTTGATCGGCGAAACGATAGGCGCCTACCTGGACGGTGTCGCCGCCCGCTACGGCCAGCACGATGCCCTGATCGTGGCGCACCAGAACGTGCGCTGGACCTATTTGGAATTCCAGCGCCGCGTACACCGCCTGGCAGCCGGCTTGCTGAAGCTGGGCTTGCAGCCGGGTGACCGGGTCGGCATCTGGTCGCAAAATTGCGCCGAATGGGTACTGACCCAGTTCGCCACGGCGAAGGCCGGATTGATTATGGTCAACATCAACCCAGCCTACCGGCGCTCGGAACTCGAATACGTGCTCGACAAGGTGCAATGCAGCGCGCTGATCCTGTCGCCCAGCTTCAAGTCCAGCGACTACCTGGCCATCGTGCAGGACGTGGTGCCGGAAATCGCCCGTTCGCGCGCCGGTGCCCTGCAGTCGCCGCGCCTGCCGCAATTGCGCCACGTCATCCGCCTGGGTGCGGCCGCTACGCCCGGCATGCACAACTTCGACGCCTTGATGGAGGGTATCTCCGACGTCGACCTGGCGCACCTGGCCGAAGTGAGTGCTACCGTGCAGTTTGACGACGCCGTCAACATTCAGTTCACGTCCGGCACCACGGGCGCGCCGAAGGGCGCCACCCTGACGCACCACAATATCCTGAACAACGGCTTTTTCATCGGTGCAGCGATGCGCCTGACGCAACACGACCGCTTGTGCATTCCCGTGCCCCTGTACCACTGCTTCGGCATGGTGTTGGGCAACCTGGCCTGTGTCACGCATGGCGCGGCCATGGTGTTTCCCGGCGAAGGCTTCGACCCGAAAGCCGTGCTGGAAACCGTGCAGGCCGAGCGCTGCACGGGCTTGCATGGCGTGCCCACCATGTTCATCGCTATCCTCGATCATCCTGATTTCAAGCAATACGATTTATCCAACTTGCGCACCGGCATCATGGCCGGCTCGCCGTGTCCGACGGAAGTCATGACGCGCGTCATCGAATTGATGCACATGGCAGAAATCACGATTGCGTATGGCATGACGGAAACGTCGCCTGTCAGCTTCCAGACCGCGATCGACGACCCGCGCGAAATGCGCGTCTCATCCATCGGTCGCGTCCATCCGCACCTGGAAGTGAAAATCATCGATGCGCAAGGGCGCATTGTGCCGCGTGGCGAAAAGGGCGAATTGCTCACGCGCGGCTATTCCGTGATGCAGGGCTACTGGGGCGACCCTGAAAAAACAAATGAGTCCATCGACGCGGCGCGCTGGATGCACACGGGCGACCTGGCCGTGATCGATGCCCATGGCTTTTGCAGCATCGTCGGCCGCTCGAAAGACATGGTCATCCGTGGCGGCGAAAACATCTACCCGCGCGAAGTCGAGGAATTCCTGTACCGCCACCCGAGCGTGCTCGACGTGCAATGCGTGGGTGTGCCGGATGCCAAGTATGGCGAAGAGTTGTGCGCCTGCATCATCTTGCGTCCGGGCACGCAGGCCACCAGCGAGGATATCCGTGCCTTTTGCGACGGGCAGATCGCCTATTACAAGATTCCCCGCTATGTGCGCTTCGTCGAGGCGTTCCCCATGACGGTGACGGGCAAGGTCCAGAAATACCTGCTGCGCCAGCAGGTGGCCACGGATCTGGGCCTGAGCGTGGAATAAGTTTTTCTCCAGCACATAAAAAAACACCGGGACGCTTGCGCGGCCCGGTGTTTTTTTATTGGTTCGGCGTGAAGCTCAGGCCATTTGTGCTTGCGGTGCGCGTGCCGGGGTGCGGCGACGCATGAACGCCAGCAAGCCCAGGCCGGCCAGCAGCATGGCGTAGGTGCCTGGCTCTGGCACGGCCGAGACGTTGACCGTATTGAAGCCGGCGCCGTTCATCGAGACGTGGCCGTAATTGATCGAGCTGACCGAATTGGCGACCAGCGTGCCGTTCATACTGCCCGAACCGGAAAACGCGCTGTTTGGCGCCAGGATGCTGCCGTTGATGCCGACGTTGTTCAGGCTGGTGGTGGTGGCGTTGGCGAAGTTCAGCAGCGTGCGGTTGGCGAAACTGCCGAAATTGTCGAAGCCGCCGCTCATGGTGATGTTGGTAGCCGTGCCGTTGATGATGATGCTGGCCGTGCTTTTCAGCGACGATACGTCCAGGGTCAGGTTATGCAGGTCGTTCGCAGCGATGGTAAAGACATTTACGTCGGCGTTGACGTCGCCCACCAGCTTGAAGCCGCCGTATTGCGAGATCACGGTGCCGTTCGATTGCAGCTTGGCCACGTCGCCCGACAGGGTCGTCAATTGCTGCTTGGTGCCCGCGAAGTCCAGGGTGGACGCGTTGCCTTTGCTGATGTTGTTAGTTGGGAACCATTGTGGTGCCGTCAGGGTGGCGTTGGGGTTGCTGACGCCATACACGGCCGAACCGCTGAGCGTGCCCCAGCCCGTGTTCAGGTTGCCGCCAGCAACGACCGAATTGACGGCGCTGCCTGGTTTTTTGTTCGTGCCAACGTTGTAGTTGTTCAGGTAGATATTGCCGCCAGCAGCAATGCTGCCACCGACGCTGGTGAAGCCGCTGGCGCCGCTGCTGCCGATGTTGCCGAAGATAAAGGCCGAGTAGCCATTGGCGACGCCGAGGTCAATCACGGTGGCCTGGGCAGTAGCGCTGAAGGAGAAGGCGAACAGGGCGGCGCTGATGAGCGGCAAGGTGCGGGTGCTAAATAATTTCATGGACAATCTCATAGTGAATTGGGGGACGAATAGGGCGGGAATGCAAGACACCGCCATCGCGCAGCCAGCTATTATAATCTAAAAAACAATTTTAGTTCAATTTAGGTAATTAACTATATTTTTAGGCAACACTTTTCCTGTCGTCCGTGACTGTTTGGCGGACATAAAAAAACCGGGGCTGGCCCGGTTTTTTGCGGCTTACCTGACGCGCTGGTACAGGCGGAAACGTTCCACGTCATCCGTGGGGCGGCGCCCCTCCCACAGCTTGATCCAGTCCGCGCCGTGGTGCTCGGGCAGTTGTTCCTTGCTGTCGGGAACCTTGATGCTGTCTTGCAACAAGAACACATCGCATTGCTGCTGCCCCACGCTGGCAAACGGCAGGTGGCCGAAGTAGGCGAACGAGGCGCGCTGGGCGGCGCCGACGTTGCTGTTGATGCACTTGCTGCCTGGCGGCAGGTGAACGGAAATCTGGTGCGCCACGCTGGCGTAGCTCTTGCTGTAGTTCAGCGGCGGCAGGAACAAGGTCATGATCAGCACCCAGATCAGGATCAGGCCGCCGGACGACAGCACCACGGCGCGCCATAGTACGGCAGGCTGGCGCGAGATGCGCCAGTGCACCAGGGCGATCCAGCCGGCCGTGACGCCAGCGGCCACGAAGAAGGCCACCAGTTCCAGTTGGGGCTTGAATCCAGGCACGAGTTTCAGTGCATTGTGGGCCTGTTGCGGCGGCCAGCCCGTCAGGATGGCGAACCAGAATAGCCACATCACGAGGGCGCAGATGGTCAACACCATCACGGAGAACCAGTCGATGGCGTTGATGGCGCCCCGTTTCATGGTCAGCAGGCCGAACGCGGCCATCACGGCCAGCGGCGGCAGCAGGGGCAACAGCTGGCTCGGTTCAGGATCGGGGTGGCACAGGCCCAGGATGGCCAGCATGGCGACAAAGGTCAGCGGTACGACGATGTGCAGCACGTGGTGCTGGCGGCGCCAGGCATACACGGCCCAGGCGGCGAACGGCCACGCGGGCCAGAAGAACCAGATGCCGACACGCAAGAAATACTGCAGGCTTTTCAGGCTCGGGGCGCTGAACTGGCGGCAATTCCACTCCATCCACGCTTGCAGCGGCGAATGGCCGTAGGGCTGCAGCCATTCGCCGGGCAGTAGCCAGACCAGAGTCAGCGCGGCGCCGATCACCATGGCCAGCGCCAGGTGGCGCATGCTGCGCAGCAGCGGCAGGCGCAGGAAGACGGTGCACAGCAGCAGGGCGATGCTCAGCGCCGCCGGCGTGATCCAGCCGCGCGTCAGGGTCAGGCCGCCCAGCGCCAGGCCCAGCAGGGCGGCATTGCGCACGGACGGGCCTTCCACATAGCGCACGGCGCGGTACAGCAGGTAGGCCATCAGGGACACATACAGCGCTTCGGCCGTGATGTCGTGGCTGTGCTGCAGCAAGCCCAGGCAGCCCAGGTAGATGAGCACGGCGGCATCGGCCAGGGTGCGGCCGAAATCGTCCGGCTCGGGCTGGCCGCCGAAGGCCAGGCGCAGGGGCTGGGCATCGTTGCGGCGGCCCAGGTTGAAGGCGGTGTACCAGACGGACAGGGTGCTGACGGCGAAGATGCCGATGGTCGACATACGCGCGCCGAAGACGTCGCCGTCGATCCAGCCGAACAGCTTGATGAAAATGGCGCCCAGCCAGAAGGCCAGCGGACCTTCATCCGGCAGTGACAGGCCGGCCACGTTGGGCCACAGCCAGTCGTTCAGGCCGCCATGCGCCATGGTCCACATGATGCCGAAACTGGCGGCGTCATCGTTCTTCCACGGTTCGCGGCCGATCAGGCCAGGCAGGATGTACAGCAGGCCGAGCGCAAACAAGGCCCATCGTGGCAGCGCGAGTGTGGCAGCAGCGGGAAGGCGGACTGGCTTCATCGATAGTCGGTATCAGAAAATTGGCAAGACGCGACGAATGGCGTCGGGTATGCGCGAGTATAAAGTAAAGCGGCCAAAGACAAAAAAGGCAGCCGTAGCTGCCTTTTCTTTGGTAGCCGAAGCTGCCTTTTTTGCCGCAAAGCGGCAAAAATCAGCCTGCTGCGACTGCGGTTTTCGAACCAACGGTACCGAATTTCTGACGGAACTTCTCGACGCGACCAGCGGTATCGACGATTTTGTGCTTGCCCGTGAAGAATGGGTGCGATTCAGCCGAAACCTCGATCTTCACCAGTGGGTATTCTTTACCGTCGTGGGTGATTTTTTCGCGGGTTTGGATGGTCGAGCGGGTAACGAATTTGAAATCGCACGACAGATCGTGGAAAACAACTTCGCGGTATTCTGGATGGGTATCGACTTTCATGGTCTTCTCTCTCTAGTTTGGTAGCCAAACAGCACTTCGTCGGTCGTCTTGCTTCTTGACCCGATTGCCGATCACTTGCCAGGTTTTAAAATAATGCAACCGTCGATTATATAGCGCTTTAGGGCCGCAGGCAACAAAAAAGCCGCTCAATGAGCGGCTTCGCATGAAACTGGGCAAGTTTATCCGCCGCGTCTCATCATGTCAAAAAATTCAGCATTGTTTTTTGTTGCTTTCATTTTATCTAAAATGAACTCCATCGCCTCGATCTCGTCCATCGAGTACAGCAACTTGCGCAAAATCCAGATTTTTTGCAGCTCGTTCGGCTTGATCAGCAATTCTTCGCGGCGAGTACCCGATTTGTTCAGGTTAATTGCCGGATAGACACGTTTCTCGGCCAAACGGCGTTCCAGATGCACTTCCATGTTGCCGGTACCCTTGAATTCTTCAAAGATCACGTCATCCATGCGCGAACCCGTTTCGATCAGCGCCGTGGCGATGATGGTCAGCGAGCCGCCTTCTTCGATATTGCGCGCGGCCCCAAAGAAGCGTTTTGGACGTTGCAGCGCGTTCGCATCGACACCACCGGTCAGGACCTTGCCCGAGGCAGGGATGACGGTGTTGTAGGCGCGCGCCAGGCGGGTGATCGAGTCGAGCAGGATCACCACGTCTTTTTTCATTTCGACCAGGCGCTTGGCTTTTTCCAGCACCATCTCGGCCACTTGCACGTGGCGCGTGGCCGGCTCGTCGAAGGTCGAGGCGACGACTTCGCCGCGTACCGAACGTTGCATTTCGGTAACTTCTTCCGGACGTTCGTCGATCAGCAGCACGATCAGCGTGATATCCGGGTGATTGGCGGTGATCGCATGCGCGATGTGCTGCAGGATCACGGACTTGCCGGATTTCGGGGATGCCACCAGCAAGCCGCGCTGGCCTTTGCCGATCGGGGCGATCAGGTCGATGATGCGGCCGGTGATGTTTTCCTGGCCATTCATTTCACGTTCCAGGCGCAGCGGCTCGTTCGGGTGCAGCGGCGTCAGGTTTTCAAACAGGATGCGGTGTTTCGACATCTCCGGCGATTCGCCGTTGACCTTGTCGACTTTGACCAATGCGAAATAGCGTTCGCCATCTTTCGGGGTCCGTACCTCGCCCTCGATCGAATCGCCGGTGTGCAGATTGAAGCGGCGGATTTGCGAAGGGGAGATGTAAATGTCATCGGTGGACGCCATGTAGCTGGCGTCAGGCGAGCGCAGGAAGCCGAAGCCGTCTGGCAGCACTTCCAGGGCGCCGTCGCCAAAAATCTGTTCGCCGGACTTGGCGCGTTTTTTCAGGATAGCGAACATCAGCTCCTGTTTGCGCAAGCGGGCTGCGTTGTCAATGTCAAGACCGATCGCCATCTCAAGCAGGGCGGATACGTGTAGGGCCTTTAGTTCGGATAAATGCATATGTGTTGAGTGTCCCGAGACGGGATGTAAAGGTAGGGGAGGGGACTGCGTGGCGTTGATTAATTATTGGGGAAGGCTGTGCACGAATGATGGCAAAGCTGCTTCCCGGTCTATCCAGTCAGGCGGCGCTGCGGGCGCAGCGCTGCCTATCATACATTAAATGTTGCTGTCGACGAAAGCTGTCAACTGGCCCTTGGCCATGGCGCCCACTTTTTGAGCAGCCGCAACACCATCCTTGAACAGGATCAGGGTCGGGATGCCGCGAATGCCGAACTTGGCAGGCACTGCCTGGTTGGCGTCCACGTCCATCTTGGCGATCAGGATGCGGCCGTTGTATTCCTTGGCCACTTCTTCCAGGATCGGGGCGATAGCCTTGCAGGGACCGCACCATTCCGCCCAGAAGTCGACCAGCACTGGCAACTCGGATTTCAGGACGTCTGCTTCAAAAGATGCATCGCTAATGTGTTTGATATTTTCGCTCATATTTTCCTCAAATGAGGGTGGGATCAATAATGCCTGGGATTAACCATACGCTGGTTCGCCATCCATGCTTCCTGGAATGCAGCTAGCAGATGGGGGCAATGGGCACGAATTCAATATTCTTGGAAGGTGCGACCAGAGGTATGCAGGCGGGGATGGCTGAAATAATAACCCATTTTTTCAAAGCGTGGCGATTATTGCAGAAAAACTTGAGGCATATCGCCACCGCGCCTGGCGGCAGAGCGGCAAAGCCGCATGCCTGCTGGCCCGCAGCGCCTTGCCCGCCCTCCCGGCCAACCTCCTCACTCAGGCTTGTACGCTGGCCAGACGCGCCGTGTGCTGCAGCTGCAAGTTCACCATGAGCTGCAATTCCGCGCTTTCCATCGGCTTGCGGAAGGTGCCTAATATATGCAGGCCATTGGCGACGGCTAGCCGTTCTGCGGCCAGGCGCACGGCCGAATGCAGGCCGGACAGCAACACTACGCCGCCGCGGAAGCCATTGTCAGCCGCCAAGCGCAGGAATTCGATGCCGTCGATGTCGGGCATGGACAGGTCGCAGATCAGCAGATCGGGCTGGTGCTGCTTCAGGGTAGCCAGCGCCTGTTCGCTGTGCGACTCGCAGCGGATGTCGAACTGGCCCATTTGCTCGAGCATGTCGCTGAGCACGTCGAGCATGAAGACATCGTCGTCCAGCAGCAGCACGCGCAACGGCGCCAGGCCTGCTTCGTTGTGTTCCCGGCTAGCTTGGTTTGATACAGTGTTCATCGTCATGTCTTTCTGTTGATATGCATCGCTGTCGATGCCGATACCTTGCCGTAACGTACTGGCGGTAGCTAATCGTCATTGGCAAAGCTGGTGTTATTCATGATTTGTTCGGTAATCTGTTCCAGCAGGGGCCACAGGCGCGCCACGATGCACCGTGCCCGCTCCGCCTCGTCGGCCGGCTCGCCCGGCGCCAGGGTTTCCAGGTTGTGACACAGCTCGGCCAGCCCCAGCGCCCCCACCGTGCGTGCCGACGACTTGATGCGGTGCCCCAGTTCGCGTACCTGCTGCACGTCACCGCGTGCCAGGGCCGCGTCGATGTCGCCAAAGCCATCCTGCGTGGTTTGCAGGAACTTGAAGGCGAATTTACGTACCTTTTCCGGGTTGTAGCCCAGCAGCTTGGCCAGGATGGACAGGTCGATTACTTGCGGGTCGCCCGCCAGGGTGGTCTTGAAGGCGGGCACGGCGCGGCCGCGCGCGGGTGGTGGTGGTGGGGTTTCGCGCGCCGGCAGCCAGCTGGCGATGGTCTGGTACATCATGGCCGGCTGGATCGGCTTGGAAATGAAATCGTCCATGCCCGCCTCCAGGCAGCGCACGCGGTCTTCGCTGGTGGCCGTGGCCGTCATGGCCAGCACGCGCAGGTGCGCCAGCTGCGGGTCGGCGCGGATGTGGCGCGTGGCTTGCAAACCATCCATCAGCGGCATCTGCACGTCCATCAGCACGCAGTCGAACTGGGTCTGGCGCAGCAGGTCGAGCGCCTCTTCGCCATTGTTGGCCAGGCAGACGGAGGCGCCCGCTTCTTCCAGCAATTCCAGCGCCACTTGCTGGTTGAAGGTATTGTCTTCCACCAGCAGGATGCGCGCATGCTTGAGCGTGCGCATCACCAGGGCGGCGTCGGCGCTGGCACGCATGGCCGCCGCCGTCTGCACCATGCTGTCGAGCATGGCCGGCGCCGCCTGGTCGGAAATGCCCAGGTTGGCCGTGAACCAGAAAGTGCTGCCGGCGCCGGGACGGCTGTCGACGCCCACGTCGCCGCCCATCAGCTGTGCCAGTTGCTTGCAGATGGCCAGGCCCAGGCCCGTGCCGCCATATTCGCGCGTGGTGGAAGTGTCGGCTTGCTGGAAGGACTGGAAGAGTTTACTCATTTCATCCTGCGACAGGCCGATGCCGTGGTCGCACACTTCGAAGCGCACCAGACAGTGTTTGGCGTCCGCCACCACCCTGCGCACTTTCACGGTAATACTGCCCTGTTCGCTGAACTTGATGGCGTTATTGGCGTAGTTGAT
Source organism: Janthinobacterium sp. DSP2-3-3 (assembly GCF_049897325.1). Lineage (NCBI taxonomy): Bacteria > Pseudomonadati > Pseudomonadota > Betaproteobacteria > Burkholderiales > Oxalobacteraceae > Janthinobacterium > Janthinobacterium sp. DSP2-3-3. Next base: position 150,400 of record NZ_JAFCWA010000004.1, read on the forward strand.
CAGCACTTGTCCCAGGCGCAGCGGGTCGCCCACCAGCACGGCAGGCAATTGCGGGTCGATCTCGAACAGCAGTTCCAGATTCTTGCCGGCGGCGCGCGGCGCCACCACCGTCATCAGGGTTTGCACCACATGATCGAAACTGAAGTTGACGCGCTCGATTTCCAGCTTGCCCGCTTCGATTTTCGAGATGTCGAGGATATCGTCGATGATGCCCAGCAGGTGCTCGCCGGCAAAGCGGATTTTTTCCAGGTAATCGCGCTGGCGCGGTTCCAGATCCGTCTTCAGGGCCAGATACGCCATGCCGATCACGCCATTCATCGGCGTGCGGATTTCATGGCTCATATTGGCCAGGAATTGTCCCTTCGCCAGGCTCGCCTCTTCGGCCACCTGTTTGGCCTGGTCCAGCTGCTCGGTGCGCTGCGCCACGCGTTCTTCCAGATGTTCATTGAGTTCGCGCAAGGCGCTCTCGCTGCGCTTGTGATACGTGATGTCCGTCAGGCTGGCCACCACCATGCCGACCTTGCCATACTCATCGCGGATGGCCTCCGTATTTACGGACAGCCACGACAGGCTGCCGTCGGGCTGCTGCACGCCCATCAGCACGTCGCGCATGGCGACACCCGTCGACAGGGTGATGTGCACGGGATGGCTGCGCTGGTCGAAGGCGGAACCATCTTCGCGGATGGCTTGCCACAGGCTGCGGTTGGCCTGACTGGCCGAACTGGCTGCCAGCATGCGCTCGGCGGCCGCATTGCTTTCCAGGATATGCCCATGGCTGTCCTGCACCACCAGGCCGTTGGTGACGGCGCCGAATACGGACGCCATGCGCTGGCTGGAATTCGACAGCGCGATCGACGCCTGGCGCCGTTCCGTGATGTCGGTAATCATCGCCAGCGTGCCGCCCGGCTCGCCGTTGTCCGATTGAATACTGGTGCTCGACAGCAAGCCCCACAGGCTGGACAAGTCCTTGCGGAAAAAGCGGAAGTCGACCTGGTCCGGTTGGCTGGCGACGCTGCCGTGGCTGGCCAGGCGGCGCTGCATCAGCAACTGGCTGTCGCGGTCCATGAAGTCGAGCATGGGACGGTTCAGCATTTCCTGCACCGTGTAGCCCAGCATGTGCGCCATCTTCGGGTTGACGAACGTGGTTTTGCCGTCCGCATCCGTCATCCAGATGCCTTCGGCGGCCGTTTGCACGATCAGGCGGTAGCGCTCCGAACTGGCGTGCAAGGCTTCTTCGGCGCGCTGGCGCTGCGTCATGTCGCGCAGCGAGACGATGGAAAATACTTGCCCGGCCATACGCAGCGGCGACAGGCTGACCTTGGCGGGGAAGTGCGTACCGTCGCGGCGGCGCGCCAGCATCACCCGGCCAGGCAGGCTGTGCCGCGCTTGCGGGTCGCCCACGGAGTGGCTGGCCGTACTTTCCGGCACCAGTTGCTCCAGCGACATGCCCGTCAACTCGGCCAGCGGATAGCCGAAGCAGCGCGCGCCGATCTGGTTCGCGTAATGCACCTTGCCCTCGACATCGGCCACCAGCATGGCTTCGGGCGCAGCTTCCAGCATCGAACGCATGCGCGATTGCTCGTCTTGCTTGCGTTCGCTGATATCGCAGACGATGCCGCTGGCCTGCGTGGCGGCGCCATCCGAGGCGCGCGACAGCACGGCGCCGCGTGCCAGCAGCCAGCGCCAGTGGCCGTCGCTGTGGCGCAAACGGAATTCGCAATTGAAGGTGCCGGGCGCCTGGCCGTCCAGATGCTGGCGAAATGCAAGACTCAGGCGTGCCCGGTCATCCCGGTGCACTTCTGCCAGCCAGTCGGACAGTGTATGGTCGAGCCTGGCGCTCTTGTCGCCCAGCACGTCCTGGTACTGGGGCGCGAACTGCAACCGGTCGGACTGGCGCCGCCAAGTCCAGCCAGCGAGGGCGGCGCCGCGCAAAGCTTGCCCGGCATCCTGTTCGGCCGGGGCATGCGCGGGCGGGAGCAGGCGGCGCAACCGTTGCCGCAGCCGCCAGGCTTGCCAGCAAGCCAGTCCCGCCAGGGCGGTGGCGCTGGCGGCAGCGTACGGCCACAGCAGTGTCGGCGCCATGCCGTGTGCCGCCGCCTGCACCGGCAGGGAGAGTGCCATGCCTGCCGCCAGCATCGTATGCGCGAGCCGGCGCAGCGCAGGGCTCTGTCGGCGTGGTGCGCTGAAACTCATGTGGCTGCAATACGACAAATGCATCCCTTTCTGGGGCGAGATTGGACTGGGCTGGCAGTACATGAGGCGCACTCAAATAAACGCCTGCGGCGCTTTCTGGCGGCAACTATAGCATCGAATATTTGCTCGGCGTATTTAAGTTCAGAAACGGCCAAAACGGGATTTTTTTTGCCCAGGAATGGCTGTTTTTTTCGTGATTTGGTGAGAATTCGTGAGAAAGTTGGCGTGAAATCGTGCTACTCAATTGCGGCATTGGTCCTACGTGAAGCTGCCTGCGAACTGATAGCGGTGTCCGGGATGCCACATGGTGGCGATCGAGGCGATCTTGCCGCCCGAGCACGTCTGGCGGCGCAGCACCAGGCATGGCTGTTTGGTGTCGATGGCCAGCATTTCGGCGATGTCGCGCGGTGCCGACAGCGCTTCAATGCTGTAGGTGGCGCCTTGCAAGGGGGCGGCAGCCATCAGGTATTCGTTCGGCGTGATGCTGGAAAAATCCTGCGTCATGTAGTCGGGCGCGCACTCGGGATTGACCCAGCGGTCTTCCACCTGGATCGGCACGCCGTTTTCAAAATGCACGATCAGAGAATGAAACAGCGGGTGTTCCGGCGGCAAGCCGAATTGCTTGGCCAGCAAATCGGACGCCTTGGTGCGTTCGAGTAATTGCAAGCTGCTGCGGTGGATATGCCCGCGCGCGCGCACTTCATCGGCGATACTCTTGATTTCCAACAAGGTCGCCTGGTATTTTTGCTGTGCCACATAGGTGCCGGACCCCTGGCGCCGCGTCAGCACTTGCTCGCTGGTCAGTTCGCGCACGGCGCGGTTGACCGTCATGCGCGAGACGCCGAATTGTTTCACCAATGCTTGCTCGGAAGGAATCACGTCGCCTTCCTTCCAGCGTCCGGCAGCGATACCGGCCAGCAGAAAATCCTTGATGCGCTGGAAAATGGGCGTATTTTCCTGGGTAGTATGATCGTCCAATGCGGTTTCTCCGGGGCGCGGGCAGGGCGCGCCGCCGGCTGGAGGCGCGATGGCCGATTTTAGCACCGAGCACGATGGCTGCCGCCAAGCTTTTTTTGAATTCAAAAGCAAGCGCCGGAGTGCGGCGCCGACCGGCGCTGGCTATGCTGGCGACTTACTATTGACCTGCACGGAGTTTGCCATGGAACACGCTTACCTGACTGACGATGAACGCTGGGATGCCCTGCAGCGGCGCGCCCCCGACGCCGACGGCGTTTTTTATTACTCGGTGCGCACGACGGGCGTGTATTGCCGCCCTTCCTGTGCGGCGCGTACCGCCCTGCGCCGCAACGTGGCCTTCCACGCCAGTTGCGAGCAGGCGGAAGCGGCCGGTTTTCGCCCCTGCCTGCGCTGCAAGCCCAATCAGCCGCCGCTGGCCCAGCGCCAGGCGGCCATCGTGGCCGATATCTGCCGCCTGATCGACGCCAGCGACGAGATGCTAGAGCTGGACAGCCTTGCTAGGGCCGCCGGCATGAGCCGCTTTCACTTTCACCGCGTCTTCAAGGCGCACACCGGCATCACGCCAAAAGCCTATGCGGCGGCGCGGCGCGGCGAGCGCCTGAAGGCCGGCTTGCAGGGCGCGGCAAATGTCACCGAGACCTTGTACGCGGCCGGTTTCAATTCCAGCGGCCGCCTGTACGCCGCCACGTCGGGCTTGCTGGGCATGACGCCGGGCGCGTTTCGCGCTGGCGGCAGCGGCACCGTGATCCGTTTCGCCATCGGCGCCTGTTCGCTGGGCGCCATCCTGGTGGCCAGCACGGACAAGGGCATTTGCGCGATTTTGATCGATGACGACCCGGAAGTGCTGCTGCGCGACTTGCAGGACCGTTTTCCGCAAGCCGAACTGCGTGGCGCGGAAGCTGAATACGAACAGACGGTGGCGCAGGTGGTGGGCCTGGTCGAGGCGCCGGGCCTGGGCCTCGACTTGCCGCTCGACGTGCGCGGCACCGTGTTCCAGCAGCGCGTATGGCAAGCCTTGCGCGAGATTCCTGCCGGCAGCACCGTCAGCTATGCCGAGCTGGCGCGGCGCATCGGTGCCCCGCAAGGCGCGCGCGCCGTGGCGGGCGCCTGCGCGGCGAACGCGCTGGCCGTTGCCATCCCCTGCCACAGGGTGGTGCGCAACGATGGCGCGCTGTCCGGTTACCGCTGGGGCGTGGAGCGCAAGCAGGCGTTGTTGGAACGCGAGGGCGAACGATGAGTGCGCTGGACTGGCGCCAGATCGAGGATGAGCTGAATCAATACGGTTGCGCCTTCGTGCCGGGCTTGCTGAGTGCGGATGCCTGCGCGGCGCTGGCGGCGCAGTATGACGACGCGTCGCGTTTTCGCAGCAAGGTGGTGATGCAGCGCCATGGTTTTGGCCAGGGCGAGTACCAGTATTGGGCCTATCCTCTGCCGGAGCCGGTCGCCGAGCTGCGCGCTGCCTTGTATCCGCCGCTGGCGGCCATCGCCAACCGCTGGCACGCCAGCCTGGGTCTGGAGACGCGCTTTCCGTCCAGTCACGCCGATTTCCTGGCGCGCTGCCATGCCGCCGGGCAAACCCGGCCCACGCCCCTGCTGCTGCGCTACCGCGAAGGCGATTACAACTGCCTGCACCAGGATCTGTATGGCAAGCACGTGTTTCCGCTGCAACTGGCCGTACTGCTGTCGCGCCCGCAAGACGATTTCACGGGTGGCGAATTCGTGCTGACGGAGCAGCGCCCGCGCATGCAGTCGCGCCTGGAAGTCGTGCCGCTGGCGCAGGGCGATGCCGTCCTCTTTCCCGTCGCGCAGCGCCCCGTCAACGGCACGCGCGGCAGTTACCGCGTGAACATGCGCCACGGCGTGTCGCGCCTGCGCTCGGGCTTGCGCCACACCCTGGGCATCATTTTCCATGATGCGAGTTGAACTGTAGCTGCGGCGCTTGAGTTTCCAGGATTACATGGCATGATGGCTGCTCCTTGTCACTCTTTCATTTCTGCCATGTCCGCGTTGCTCCGCCTGTTGTGCCTGTTGACCATTTTCCTGTTGCCCGCAGCCCCTGCGGACGATGGCATGCCTGCGCTCGTTGCGGAGGCCGCATCCGTCGTGGCGCCGTCGCAGCTTGCTGCGGTCAGGACGGCGCCGCTGATGTTTGCCAACCGTAAGGTATTCGTCTTCCGCGCCGCGCTGGCCGGCTATCCGCCCGATGAACGGGCCATCGGCGCGCAGCGCCGCCTGGAAAGCGTGCTGGCGAAAAACGGACGCATGCAGACGAGCACGCGCATGATTCCCGAAGGCACGCAAGTGCTGCTCGACGGCGTGCAGCTGTTCGTCGTCGTGCCTGGCGACGTCAACCAGCTGGCCGGCGACACGACGGAAAGCGTGGCCAAGGTGGCGGCCGAGGAATTGAGCAAGGCATTGCTGGATTACCGCGAACAGGGTAGCTGGCGCTACCTGTCGATCGCCGCTGCTGTGTGCGCGGCCGCCACCCTCGTGTTCTGGCTGGTGTGGATGGGCTTGACGCGACTGTATCACTGGGCCAAGCGCCGCAGCGGCATCCTGCTGGCCTCGCGCCTGCGCGACGTGCGCTTGAAAAACGTACGCGTGCTCGATGCCGAGCACTACATCGCCTTCGCCTACCAATTGCTGAGCGCCGTGCTGTGGGGCTTGCGCCTGATGGCTACCTATTTGTGGGCCGCCTTCGTGCTGGGCCGCCTGCCCTACACGCGTGCCTGGGGCGAAAGCCTGAGCGGCTACCTGTTCGACGTGGCGGCCGACGTCTTCCACGCCATCATCGGCGCCTTGCCGGGGCTGGTGCTGGTGTGCGTGATCTTCGCCATCGCGCGCCTGATCGCCGCCACGGCCGCCTCGCTGTTCAAGCGCGTGGAAAGCGGAGAATTGCAGATCGGCTGGCTCGACAAGGACACGGCTCTGCCCACGCGCCGCATCGCCAGCGTGGTGATCTGGCTGTTCGCGCTGGCCATGGCGTATCCTTATCTGCCCGGCTCGCATACTGCCGCCTTCCAGGGCCTGTCCGTGCTGGTGGGCCTGATGGTGTCGATCGGCGCGTCGAGCATCGTCGGCCAGGGCGCGAGCGGCCTGATCCTGATGTACACGCGCGCCCTGCGCAAGGGCGAATACGTGCGCGTGGGCGATAGCGAAGGCACGGTGGTCGACGTGGGCATGTTCGAGACGCGCTTGCGCACGGGCCTGGGCGAAGAGATAGCCTTGCCAAACGCGTGGGTGATGTCGCAAACGACGAAGAACTATTCGCGCGCCCAGCCCGGCGGCGGCTTCGTGCTCGACTCCACCGTCACCATCGGCTACGCCACGCCGTGGCGGCAAGTGCACGCCATGCTGGAACTGGCCGCGTCGCGCACGACGGAACTGTCCACCACGCCGAAACCGTACGTGATGCAACTGGCGCTGCAAGATTACTACGTGCAATACCGCTTGGTCGCCTACGCCAGCGCCGAAGTCCCCCGCCAGCGCGCCGAAGTACTGAATCGCTTGCACCAGAACATCATCGACGTCTTCAACGAATTCGACGTGCAGATTACTTCGCCGCACTACATTGATGACCCGAAAGAGTCGCACGTGGTGCCGCCCGGTGAATGGTTCAGGGCGCCGGCGCAGCGGGGGGAGGAAGAAAAGTAAGCTCGGGCTGTTTTGGCAAACAAGGCCTGGTGTGTCGGACTAGGGGCGCGATGGGTGGGGTGGGCAGATTTCAGTGCGCCACTCCTGCATATCACTGTTGATAGCAATGATTTTTTGCTGACCTGCCGGGTCGTTGGTCAGGCAAAATTTTCCTCTATAACCACGAGTCGAATCGGAGGGATCATCCGGTCTGCCATTCAAAAAGACGCTGTACATCCTGTCTGTTTTCAGCATCGTCGCAGCAGTCGATTCGGCTCCTGTCGGTACTTGTCCATACAAATAGCAGGTTTTTGCATGCATGGGGAGGGTCGTCGCTCCAGGGAGAATGAAAGACCAGACCTCTACAGGCGGTTTTATGGATATATCGTAAACCATGAGTGCGCCAAGCATCGGCGTTCCATTCCGTCGTTCCTCTCTGTTTGAGATGGTGAAGCATGGCATACCTTTGAATGAGGTAATTTCGGCTTCAGCCATGCGGGACACCGGGTACGCATCACGGTGTGTCAAACAGAGGCTCATGATCAATGTCATTTCCAGGAAGATTGGTCTTGCTTTTTCTATTGTTAAGAAATGCATCGATCACCTCTTCGTAGAGAGTCAGGGAGTTTCGGTACTCTTTTTGATTCATAGCTTTTGGTGTTTTCAAATACTGTAGTCCGAAATAATCTGCCAGTAAATTGCCCTGTGCCTGCATGTTGAAGTCAGATAGTTTTTTCCCTTGCTTTAAAAAATACGTGTAACTCAATCCGAAACGGATAGCTCCACGCAATGCAACCGGATAGCCCAATTGATACTGCCAGACATGGACCATTTCATGCATGAACCAGTTTTTGTCTATTGGCTGAGCTATGGAAAAATCCTCCCGATACTCCGACTCATGAAAATAAATATCCCCATCCGGCGTCATGGCCACATCCTTCGGCTGCAAACCAAACCATAGATACGGCTCCCCATGCACCTTGACCTTGCCGTAGTCGATCGCATCCTGGAACAGCATCCACGCCATGTCGATCTCGCCCCTGGTCAGCGGGCGAACCTTGTCTTTCACTTTGACCTGCTTGACGGACGAACCGACGTCTTTGTCGGTCGTCTTGATGCCATCGAGCTGGACGACCTTGGCGGCAGGCGCAGCGTGTTTTGGCGCGGCGGCGCAGCATGGCGATTTATCCGCGTGCGGCAGGAACTCGGTCTGGGTGATTTGCGCCTCCCGCTTGCTGGCCAAGCGCCCCGTGCGCCCCTTTGCATCCGTCGTCCCCGTCCACGTTACGCCATTGCTCAAGGTGCCGGTAATCGGCGTGCGCCAGCGGTACGTTGGCGGGCGAGACGAATTCCAGCTGCTCGTCGTAGCCGCAGCACCAGCATTCGTCGGGCTGGCCGGCCAGGCGGTGCAGTTCGCAGCCACTTTTCGCGTCGCGCAGGGTGGCGCCCAGCACGGGCTGGCCGTCGGCGCTGAAGGTGACGATCATGCTGTCGAAGCGCGCGCCCAGGCTTTTCTTCTGGTGCGCCACGAGCTTGAAGAACACGTCGCAAGCGGTGGTGCTGATGACATGGTGCCTGGCCATGGATACTCCGCGTTAAAACGCCAGCGTAGGTCAGTGGCGGCGGGGAAGTATTGACTGGGCGCAAGGCATGCGGGCTTTGACCATTTTGCCAATTTCTATACACTCGTCTTTTCATTCATTGACTTAAAAGACCTGGAGATGGAAATGCCGACCCTGCCAATGCGCCGCACCCTGCTTGTTCTCGCCTGTATGGGCACTCTCGGCCAGGTCCACGCCGACACCGTCATCGACAACGCCAACGGCTACACGCTCAACGCGGCTGGCAAGGTGGTGCGCTTTACTGCGCTGGCGTTTGACGACTCTGGCAAGCTGCTCGCCGTCGGCAGCGCCGCGCAGGTGAAACGCAAGGCGGCCAAGGGCGCCACCTATGTCGATGTGCAGGGAAAAACCGTGTTGCCGGGGCTGATCGACGCGCATGGCCACGTGTTCGGCCTGGGGACGATTGCCAGCGGCGTGATGCTGTACGGTTCTGCATCGCTGCAGGCTGCCGTGCAGGCCGTGGGCGACTTCGCCCGTGCGCACCCCGAGCGCAGCTGGGTGATCGGCAATGGCTGGAACCAGGAAATCTGGAAACTGGGCCGCTTTCCCACGGCCGCAGAACTCGATGCTGCTGAAAGCGCACGGCCCGTGTGGCTGCGCAGGGTCGATGGCCACGCTGGCTGGGCCAACAGCCGCGCGCTGGCGCTGGCCGGCATCACGCGCGCCACACAAGACCCCGCAGGCGGCAAGATCGAACGGGATGCGGATGGCAATGCCACCGGCGTACTGGTCGATAACGCCATGGACTTGATGGATGCCGTGCTGCCAAAACCCGGCGACGTGGAAAATCGCGCCGCCCTCGATGGTGCGCTGGCGCAGCTGTCGCAAGTGGGCCTGACCAGTGTGCACGATGCTGGCATCGGCCAGATGCAGGACCGATTGTTCCGCGACTATGCGGACCATGGCAAGCTGACGGTGCGCGTGTACGGCATGATTGCCGACACGACGGAAGATTTCGACGCGCTGTCGAAAAATGGTCCTCTCAACAGCTACGCGCGCGACATGTACGCCTTGCGTGCCGTCAAACTGCTGTCCGACGGCGCCCTGGGCAGCCGTGGCGCGGCCCTGCTGGCTCCCTACAGCGACGATCCATCTACCAGTGGCCTGCTGTTCTACCCGGACGCCGCCATGCGCGCGAAAATGGAAAAGGCCATGCACGCCGGCTACCAAGTGAACGTGCATGCCATCGGCGACGCAGGCAACCATCAAATCCTCGACGGCTACCAGGCCTTGATCGGGCAGTACCGCAGCGTGGGCCTGCGCCACCGCATGGAGCATGCGCAGGTGGTGCAGCTGTCCGATATTTTCCGCTTCAAGACCCTGGGCATCGTGCCGTCGATGCAGCCCACGCACGCCACGTCCGATCAGAACATGGCGGAGCAGCGCGTGGGCCACGAGCGCATCAAGGGCGCGTATGCGTGGCGCACCTTCCTCAAGCAAGGTTCGCGCATCGCCTGCGGTTCGGACTTCCCCATCGAGTCGCCGAACCCGTTCGAGGGCATCCACGCGGCCGTCACGCGGCAGAACAGCGAAGGATTCCCGGCCGGTGGCTGGTATCCGCAGCAAGCCATGACGGTGACGCAAGCGCTGCGCTGCTTCACGCTCGACGCGGCTTGGGCGGCGCACCAGGAAAATGCCATCGGCACGCTGGAAGCGGGCAAATGGGCGGACTTCATCGTCGTTGACCAGGACCTGTTCAAGGTGGAACCAAAGGCCATCGGCAAGACGCAAGTGCTGCAGACGTGGGTGGCGGGCCGGCGCGTGTTTCAGAAAAAATAAGGATTTGACGCCAGCAAAAACCTGTTGACTTGGTTGTATAGACAACCTATGCTGGGAGTACAAGGGCGGGCCAGGTATCGGGCCAGGTACGCCCGCTCGCACCCTACGAGGAGACAGCATGAACAGCACAATGGACACCGATCCACGCTTTGATGCCAGCCGTACCATCCGCGCCCCGCGTGGCACGGTGATGGCTTGCAAGAGTTGGCAGGCCGAGGCGGCCTACCGCATGTTGCAAAACAACCTGGACCCGGAAGTGGCGGAAAATCCGCAGCACCTGGTGGTCTACGGCGGTATCGGCCGCGCGGCCCGCAACTGGGCCTGTTTCGACCAAATCCTCGCCTCGCTGCGCGAGCTGGAAGACGACCAGACTCTGTTGATCCAGTCCGGCAAGCCGGTGGGCGTCTTCCAGACCCACGCGGACGCGCCGCGCGTGCTGATTGCGAACTCCAACCTGGTGCCGAAATGGGCCAACTGGGAACACTTCAACGAACTCGATCGCCAAGGCCTGTTCATGTACGGCCAGATGACGGCCGGCAGCTGGATTTACATCGGCACGCAGGGCATCGTGCAGGGCACGTATGAAACCTTCGCCGAAGCGGGCCGCCAGCATTTTGGCGGCGACTGGGGCGGGCGCTGGATTCTGACGGCGGGCCTGGGCGGCATGGGCGGCGCGCAGCCGCTGGCCGCCACCATGGCGGGCGCCGTCTCGCTCAATATTGAATGCCAGCAAAGCAGCATCGACTTCCGTTTGCGCACGCGCTACCTGGACAAGCAGGCGGCCAGCCTGGACGAAGCTTTGGCACTGGTCAAATACCATACGGAGCGCAAGGACGCCATTTCCATTGGCTTGCTGGGCAACGCGGCCGAAGTGCTGCCGGAACTGGTGCGCCGCGCGAAAGCGGGCGGCCTGGTGCCGGACCTGGTGACGGACCAGACTTCCGCGCATGACCTGGTGAACGGCTATCTGCCGCGCGGCTGGAGTGTGTCGGACTGGAAGGCGTCGCAGCAGGACCCGCAGCGCCACGCGCGCCTGACGGTGGCCGCCGCCGATTCCTGCGCCGCCCACGTACAAGCCATGCTCGATTTCCACGCCATGGGCGTGCACACTGTCGATTACGGCAACAACATCCGCCAGGTGGCGTTCGACCAGGGCGTACAGAACGCCTTCGACTTCCCCGGCTTCGTGCCCGCCTATATCCGCCCGCAATTTTGCGAAGGACGGGGCCCGTTCCGCTGGGTGGCCTTGTCGGGCGACCCGGAAGATATCTATAAGACGGATGCGAAGATCAAGGAACTGTTCCCGCACCATAAGCAGGTACACCACTGGCTGGACATGGCGCGCGAGCGCATCGCCTTCCAGGGCCTGCCAGCGCGCATTTGCTGGCTGGGACTGGGCGAGCGCCACATCGCCGGCCTGGCCTTCAACGAGATGGTGCGCACGGGCGAGCTGAAGGCGCCCATCGTCATCGGCCGCGACCACCTCGATACTGGTTCCGTGGCCAGCCCGAACCGCGAGACGGAGAGCATGAAGGATGGCACGGACGCCGTTTCCGACTGGCCGCTGCTGAACGCCATGCTGAATACGGCCGGCGGCGCCACCTGGGTGTCGCTGCACCATGGCGGCGGCGTGGGAATGGGGTATTCTCAGCATGCGGGCATGGTCATCGTGGCCGACGGCACGGCAAGCGCGGCGAAACGCCTGGCCAGGGTGCTGGTCAACGACAGCGGTTCGGGCGTGATGCGCCATGCCGATGCCGGCTACGAAACAGCGGCCGCCTGCGCCAAGCGCAACGGCTTGATTCTTCCCATGCTTCCTTGAGACCTTGACTCGAATGACTATGACACAGCACTCCAAAAACTGGACGTTAAAACCTGGCGCGATGACCCTGACCGACCTGCGCGCCGTCTGGGCCGCGCCCGTGAAACTGATCCTCGCCGCCGAGGCGTATCCCGTCATCGAGGCGTCGGCCGCCGCCGTGCAAGCCATCGTCGCCAAGGGCGATGCGGCCTACGGCATCAACACGGGCTTCGGCCTGCTCGCCAAGACGCGCATCCCCGATGAAAAGCTGGAACAGTTGCAGCGCAACCTGATCCTGTCGCATTCCGTCGGCACGGGCGAGTTGCTGTCGGACGCCGTCGTGCGCCTGATCATGCTGATGAAGATCGGCAGCCTGGCGCGCGGCTTTTCCGGCGTGCGCGCGTTGATCGTCGATACCCTGATCGCCCTGTACAACGCGGGCATCATGCCGGCCATTCCCGCCAAGGGTTCCGTCGGCGCCTCGGGCGACCTGGCGCCCCTGTCGCACATGACCCTGGCCATGCTGGGCGTGGGCGACGTGCGCGTCAACGGCAAATTGATGCCGGCCCCCGAGGCGCTGGCGCAGGCGGGTATTGCGCCCGTCGTGCTGGCGGCAAAAGAGGGTCTGGCGCTGATCAACGGCACGCAAGTGTCGAACGCGCTGACGCTGCATGGCTTGTTCATGGCCGAGCGCCTGCTGGAAGCGGCCATGGTCACGGGCGCGCTGTCGCTCGATGCGGCCAAGGGCAGCGATGCGCCGTTCGATGCGCGCGTGCACGCCGTGCGCGGACAGCCGGGGCAAATCCTGGCCGCGCAGATGTACCGCCAGTTGGTGGCGCACAGCGCCATTCGCGCCTCGCACCTGGAAGGCGACGAGCGCGTGCAAGACCCGTACAGCCTGCGCTGCCAGCCGCAAGTCATGGGCGCTTGCCTCGACTTGATCGGCAATGTGGGCCGCACCCTGCTGATCGAAGCCAATGCCGTCACCGACAATCCGCTGATCTTCCAGGATGGCCCCGACGGGCAGGCGGAAATCGTCTCGGGCGGCAATTTCCATGCGGAACCGGTGGCCTTTGCGGCCGATACCCTGGCGCTGGCGATTGCCGAAATCGGCGCGCTGGCCGAGCGCCGCATCGCGCTGCTGATCGACGCCACCCTGTCCGGCTTGCCGCCGTTCCTGGTGCGCGACCCGGGCGTCAATTCCGGTTTCATGATCGCCCACGTGACGGCTGCCGCGCTGGCGTCGGAAAACAAGTCGCTCGCGCATCCGGCCAGCGTCGACAGCCTGCCGACCTCCGCCAACCAGGAAGACCACGTGAGCATGGCCACGTTTGCCGGGCGCCGGCTGGACGACATGGCGCACAACACGGCCGTCATCGTCGGCATCGAGTTGCTGGCCGCCGCGCAGGGCATCGATTTCCACCGCCCGCTGAAAACCTCGCCGCACCTGGAACACGTGCATCACCAGTTGCGTCAAAAGGTGCCGTTCTTCGACGCCGACCGCTTCTTCGCGCCGGACATCGAGGCGGCCAAGCAAATGGTCTTGCGCGGCGAGTTGAGCAGCACGTGCAAGAATTTGTTCGCTCCGCTGTACGCTTGAGCGGGCGCAAGGAGACAAGCATGGATTTTCGCTTTAACGAAGGCAGCATCCCGCTGCTGGTGTCGATGCCCCACGTGGGCACCGACATACCGGACGATATCGCCGCGCGCATGACGCCGCAGGCCCTGATCAAGGCCGATACGGATTGGCATTTGCGCGAGCTGTATGGCTTTTTGCAAGAGATGGATGCATCCGTGCTGTCGGCGCGCTGGTCGCGCTACACCATCGACTTAAACCGCCCGCAGGAAGACACGAATCTGTATCCGGGCCAGGATACGACGGGCTTGCTGCCTAACGATACCTTCCACCGCGAGCCGCTGTACCTGGCCGGCAAGGAACCCGATGTGGCTGATGTACAGCACCGGCTGCAGCGCTACTGGGCGCCGTACCACCGGCAGCTGCGCGCGGAACTGGAGCGGCTGCTGCGCGTGCATGGCGCCGTGGTGCTGTGGGATGCCCATTCCATCGCCTCGCACGTGCCGCGCTTCTTTGACGGCAAGCTGCCCGACCTGAATTTCGGCACGGCCGATGGCGCCAGCTGTGATAGTGGCCTGACCTCCGCCGTGGTCGATATCGCGCGCGCACAGGAGCAATTTACGGTCGCCCTGAATGGCCGCTTCAAGGGCGGCCACATCACCCGCCATTACGGCCAGCCGGCAGGCCGCGTGCATGCGATCCAGCTGGAGATGTGTCAATGCGTGTACATGGATGAAGCGATGCCGTTCGGCTACCGGCCCGACTTGGCGGCGCGGGTGCAGCCGCCGCTGCGCCAGATGATGGAAGCGGCCGTGGCGTGGGTGGCGCGTTGAGCGGCTGTTTGTTTGCGCGCCACGCGCTGCTGCCGCATGGCTGGCGCCGCGACGTGCTGCTGGAGTGGGATGCGGCCGGCGACTTGTCGCACATCCAGGAGGGTGCAACTCCACCGCCTGGCGTGGAAGTGGCGCAGCATGTCTTGCCCGGCATGGTTAACCTGCATTCGCATGCCTTCCAGCGCGCGCTGGGCGGCATGACGGAGATCGCCGGCGAGGCAACCGGCGATGCGCGGGACAGTTTCTGGACCTGGCGCGAACTGATGTACCGCTTTGCGCGCCACATCACGCCGGAGCAGATGCAAACCATCGCCGCGCAGCTGTTTGCCGAATGCCTGCGCCATGGCTATACGGCTGTGTGCGAATTTCATTACCTGCAGCGCGATGCGGCTGGCGCGCTGTATGTGCGACCCGCCGAAACGGCTGAACGGGTGCTGGCCGCGGCACACATCAGTGGCATCGGCATGACGATGTTGCCCGTGCTGTACAGCCATGCTGGCTTCGGCGAGCAGCCCTTGAAAGCCGAGCAGGCGCGCTTCCGCACCGATGCGGATGATGTCTTGCGCATCATCGAGGCGCTGGCGCCGCAGCGCGGCGGGCAGGTGGAGGTGGGCTTTGCGCCCCACTCGCTGCGTGCGGCTGGTGTGGCGCAGATCCGCGCAGTGGCGCAAGCGCTGCCGGCGCTGCGCCCCATTCATATTCACATCGCCGAGCAGCAGGGCGAAGTGCGCCAATGCCTCGATGCCAGCGGCCGGCGCCCGGTGCAGTATTTGTACGATCAGGTCGATGTCGATGCGCGCTGGTGCCTCGTGCATGCCACGCATGTGCAGCCCGATGAAGTGGCGCTGATGGCCGCCAGCGGCGCCGTGGCGGGTCTGTGCCCGACAACGGAGGCGAATCTGGGCGATGGTCTGTTTCCGCTCGTCGAATTCATCGCCGCCGGCGGGCGCTTCGGCGTCGGCAGCGACAGTCATGTATCGCAGTCGCCCGTCGAGGAATTGCGTTGGCTCGAATACGGCCAGCGCTTGCAGCGCCAGCAGCGCAATGTCGCCGCCACACCCGATGAACGCCATGTGGGCGACTACCTGTGGCAGGCGGCCTTGCGAGGCGGCGCCCAGGCGTCCGGGCGCAAGCTGGGCGCGCTGGCGCAGGGCAACCGCGCCGACTTGCTGGTGCTCGACGAGACGCATGTGAACTTGTGCGGCGTGGCTATCGGGGATGTGCTGGGCAGTTTTCTTTTCTGCGGCAACGACAACTTGGTGCGCGACGTGTTGTGTGGCGGCCAGTGGCAGGTGCGCGGTGGGCGCCATCTGGCGCAGGACGCCATCGCCACCGCCTACAAGCGCACCCTGGCGCAACTGAGGGCGCTCTGATGGCAACCTTCATTCCGCATGAATACCTGCGCGCCGCGCCGTGGAAAAATGGCGGCGGTAGCACGACGGAAATCGCCATTGCTCCCATGGGCGCCGGCTTCGACGACTTCGACTGGCGTATCAGCCTGGCGACAATCACGGCCAGCGGCCCGTTTTCAAGCTTTCCCGGCATCGACCGCAGCCTGATGCTGGTCGATGGCGACAGCGTGCAGCTGACGCTCGACGGCACGCGCAAGGTGGTCTTGACCGCAGCGCAGCCCATGCTGTGGTTTTCCGGCGAAGCGGCCGTGTCCGCGCAAGTCAAGGGGCCGACGACGGATTTCAACGTGATGACGCGCCGCGACCGCTGCCGTCACCAGCTGGAAAAAATCACGGCGCCGGGCAAGCTGGCGCGGCGCAGCGCGGCGACCCTGCTGTTTGTCGCCGGCGAGGGGGCCGTGCTGGCGCGCGGTGCAGAGCAGCAGTTCGCACTGGCCCGCTACGACGCCTTGCTGTTGGATGCCGACGATGCGCAGGAATGGCGGTTGGAAGCTCTGCAGCGCACGGCCGTCTTCCGCGTCGATCTGTTCATCTAGGAAGGAAAACACCATGCAAGACTGGGACCTGGTCATCCACAACGTCCACCTGGCCACCATGGAGCACGGCTATGGCGAACTGCTGGACGCAGCCATCGCCGTCAAGGATGGCCGCATCGCCTGGTTCGGCCCCGGTGACGAGCTGCCGGCCAGCGGTGCAGTCCTGCTCGACGGGCAGGGCTGCTGGCTGACGCCCGGCCTGATCGACTGCCATACGCATATCGTCCACGCGGGCAATCGCAGCGACGAATTCGAGGCGCGCCTGAATGGCGCCAGCTATGAAGAGATCAGCCGCGCCGGCGGCGGCATCATGTCCACCGTGCGCGCCACGCGCGCGGCCAGCGACGACGAATTGCTGCGGCAAAGCCTGCCCCGCGTGCTGGCGCTGCTGGCCGAGGGCGTGACCACCCTGGAGATCAAGTCCGGCTACGGTCTGGCTGCGGACAGCGAGGCGAAGATGCTGCGCGTGGCGCGCAGGATAGGGCAACAGCTACCCGTGTCCGTGCGCACCACGTTTCTTGGCGCGCACGCGCTGCCGCCCGAGTATGCGGGCCAGGCCGACGCGTATATCGACCTGCTGTGCGCGCAGATGCTGCCCCAGTTGGCTGGCGATGGCCTGGTCGACGCCGTCGACGCGTTTTGTGAGCGCATCGGCTTTACGCCGGCGCAAACGCAGCGCGTGTTCGCGGCGGCGCGAGGCTTGGGCTTGCCCGTGAAACTGCATGCGGAGCAGCTGTCCGACCTGGGTGGCGCGGCGCTGGTGGCGCGCTACGGCGGCCTGTCGGCTGACCATCTGGAATTCTTGTCGGAAGAGGGCATCGCCGCCATGGCAGGACATGGCACCGTGGCCGTGTTGCTGCCGGGCGCGTATTACTTTTTGCGCGAAGTACAGCAACCTCCTGTCGCGGCATTGCGCGCGGCGGGCGTGCCGATGGCCGTGTCCACCGATTGCAATCCGGGCACCTCGCCCATGACGTCATTGCTGCTGGCGATGAACATGGCGTGCACCCTGTGGCGCCTCACACCGCAGGAAGCGCTGGCCGGCTGCACGCTGCATGCGGCGCGCGCGCTGGGCCTGCAGCATGAAACGGGCAGCCTGGTGGTGGGCAAGCGCGCCGATTTCGCCCTGTGGCGCATCGCGCGCCCGGCCGACCTGGCGTATGCGCTGGGCCTGAACCCGTGTGCGGGCGTGGTGTACGGCGGTGTCTGGCGCGCGCCGGTGGTAAGCTTGAAGGATTGATCATCCGTCCTGGAGCGCCGCGTGCGTGCTGCTTACTTGCTGTCTTACCTGCTGTCTTACCTGCTGTTTTATTTGCTGTTCTTGCTTGTCTTCGCCGCCGCACCCGCGCATGCCCTGGATGGCGGTACCTTGAAGGTGGGCTCGAAGCGTTTCACGGAATCCTACATCCTCGGCGAAATCGTCAAACAGAGCGCCGCGCCGCACGTCAAGACGGAGCACCGCCAGGGACTGGGCAATACAGCCATCGTGCTCGCCGCGCTGCAGGCGGGCAGCATCGACGTGTATGCCGAATACATGGGCACCATCGCCAGCGAAATCCTCAAGCACGACAAACCGATTGATCTGGAACAGATGCGGCGCGAGCTGGCGGCGCTGGGCCTGGGCGTGGCGGTGCCTCTGGGCTTTAACAATACCTATGCGCTGGCCGTGCGCGGTGATGAAAAAGCCATCGCCAGCCTGGCGCAGCTGGCGCAGCACCCCGCCTTGAAGTTTGGCCTGTCGCATGAATTCATCGGCAGGGTCGATGGCTGGCCGGGCCTGGCCGCGCGCTATGGCTTGCCGCAGCGCCCGCGCGGACTCGATCACGGCATCGCCTACGAAGCGCTGGCGCAGCGCCAGGTGGACGTGATCGACATTTATTCGACGGACGCGAAGATCCGCCAGTACGGCTTGCGCGTGCTGGCCGACACGCAGCAGTATTTCCCCCGCTACGACGCCATGCTCTTGTTCCGGCTCGACGTGCCGCCGCGCTTTCCCGCCGCTTGGCAAGCGTTGCAAGGGCTGCAGGGGCGCATCAGCGAGGGCGACATGATTGCCATGAATGCGGCCGTGGAAATCGATGGCAAGAGCTTTGCGGGAGTGGCGCGGCAATGGCTGGCGTTCGGCACGCAGGCGAACAAACCGACCGCCGTACGCAGCAATCTGCTGGCTAAAATCATCGGCGACGATTTGTGGACTCTGACACGCCAGCACGTGACCCTGGTGCTGCTGTCGGTCGCCCTGGCGTGCCTGATCGGCATTCCGCTGGGCGTGCTGGCGGCATTTTCGGCGCCGCTGCGGCAAACGGTGCTGGCCTTTGTCGGCGTGCTGCAAACGGTGCCGTCGTTGGCCTTGCTGGCGATCTTGATCCCCGTGCTGGGGATGATCGGCATGGTGCCGGCGCTGGTGGCCCTATTCGTGTATGCGCTGCTACCCATCGTGCGCAACACGTGCACGGGCATCTTGCAAGTGCCGCAAGGCTTGCGCATGGCGGCGCTGGCGCTGGGCTTGAGCCGGCGCGACCGCTTGCTGCATGTGGACTTGCCGCTGGCCTTGCCCGTCATGCTAGCAGGCGTGAAAACGGCGGCCGTGATGAGCGTGGGCACAGCCACCATCGCCGCCTTCATCGGCGCGGGTGGCTACGGCGAACGCATCACCATCGGCCTGGCGTTGAGCGACAACGACATGCTGCTGGCCGGTGCCATCCCCGCAGCCGTGTTGGCCCTGTTGACGCAGGGCTTGTTCGAGCTGCTGGAGCGCTGGGCCGTGGCCGGCCGGCAGCACTGACGGCATCACGGTTACAACGAGTGCAGTTTCGAGCGCACCGAGACGACGGCCTGGTGCAGGATGCGTTCAGCCTGGAAGTCGTTCTCGCGCTGTTCGGCGATGGCTTGCAAGTCGCGCGTGTAGCGCTCCAGGCGGGAGCGCAGGTAGGCGCGGTAGATTTTCATGACGAGCGGTTTGGCAGAGACATTCATGATGTGGCTCCCATATGCGTAACGATTCGGTCATTGATTCGTTCATTGTGTGTGAGCGCATTGCCGCCATTTTGCGTCGTATCAAACGCCAGCGCGCCGTCAATTTGACGCGTTTGATATTGCGCAATGCCCCACCAGCAGAAGATGCCACACTGAATCTTCCTGCCTGGCCATCATCGGCCTCAGGCTCTGTTTTCCCTGATACCTTCAAAAAAACTCAAGGAGCGTCGCATGGTCATTTTTGCCGTGGTTGCTGGCTGCATCGCCTGCCTGACAGTGTACCAAATCTATAAAAATGCGCAGGGTGGCAATGGGGTTACGCAACAACATATCGGCTTGCATGGCACATTGATTGAACCACGGAAATAAACTGTGGCAAAGGATGGACAGTTCTCTGACAGATTTAAGGAAAATATAAGGCCCGGTAAGCAAATGTAAAGGTCGGCGCGGTGACAAGTCATAGCGTTTATATTGACAACCGTTGATTGCATTCTCCCCCTCCCACTTGACAATGGGTTCACCCCGCGGTGCCGCTAGCCCGCGGGGATTTTTTTTGGAATTTACGCTTACAGTTCCCTTCCTATCAAACTGGTTTTGGAGTGCCCGCCGACAATTGCGTCAAGGCATCGCCAGCGACCCTGCAGATGCGCCAGTCCGGCATCACGTCTGCGCCCATGCCCTTGTAGAAGTTGATCGCGTTTTCATTCCAGTCCAGCACCGACCATTCGAAGCGGCCGCAATCGCGTTCGACGGCCAGCTGCGCCAGCGCCACCAGCATTTGCTTGCCATAGCCCTTGCCGCGCACCGACTGCTTGACATACAGGTCTTCCAGGTACAGGCCCTTGCGGCACAGGAAGGTGGAAAAATTGTGGAAGAACAGGGCGAACGTCACCACTTGGCCATTTTCCGTGCCGACCAGCGCTTCACACGCGGGATGGGGGCCGAACAGGCTGTCGTGCAGCATGGATTCCTTGGCGATCATCATGTGTTCGAGTTTTTCAAACACGGCCAGTTCATGGATCATGCCAAAGATGGCGGCCACGTCGGTTTCCTGGGCGGGACGGATGGCGAGAGTGGCGGTGAAAGTGTTCATGTTGCCTTTGCTGATGGAGTGGTGGAAAGGGAGGCGACGGCAGCGGTCTTGCGCGCGCCCGACGTCAGGGCCCAGGCCACGCTGGACAGGCAGAGCAGCATGCCCACCCATTCGATGGCGGCGGGCCGGTAATGTTCAAACTGCACCGATAGCAGCACGGAGATGACGGGCGTGACGACGCCGATATACACGGTCTTTTGCGTGCCGATGCGTGCGATTAAAGTGAAATACGCACTGAAGGCGATCACCGAGCCGAAGATGGCCAGATATACCAATCCCATCCAGTAACTGGGGCGGGTGGGCAATTGCCAGGACTGGCCCGTGGCGATGGCCCAGACGGCTACCATGAGCGTGCCCCACAGCATGGTCCAGGCCATGGTCAGCATCACGTTGCCGGAGTGTTCGCGCACTTTCATGACCAGGGCATTGCCCAGCGTGCTGGACACGGTGGCTACCAGGGCCAGCATGAAACCGAGCAGGAAGTGACCACTGCGGCCATTGCCGCCATTGCCGCCCAGAATATCTTGCAGCGCCGCACCGATGGACTGGTAAAACAACAGCACGATACCGCAGATGGCGACGAAGGCCGCGCAGCAGGTGCTCCAGGTAATCGGCGTGCCGAAGGCGATGCGGTTGAGCAAGGGCGTCCAGAACACCATCAGCGCAAACAGCACGCTGACGAGGGCGGAGACCAGGTATTGCTCCGAGCTGTAGGTGCAGACATAGCTGATGGCAAACGAGGCCAGGCCTTGCAGTAGCATCCATTTTTGCGCGCGCCAGGGCAGGCGCAAAGTGTCGCCGCGCAAGGCGCACCAGGCAAACAGGGTGGCGGAAGCCAGGCCGAAGCGGTAGACCACGGAAACGGCGGGGGCGACATCGCCCAGCTGCAAGGTGATGGCCCAGAAGGTGGAGCCCCAGATCAGGCAGGCAATGATGAACAGGAGAGGAGAGGACATCGCACAAGTATACGGGCATAGCGCGTCCCGGTCGAGCTTGGCAAATGAAGGGGCGAAATGTGCGGCAAGCTACTCTCAGGCATTGAGCCAGCGCAGTGCTTGTGAAAAATGTTGAATTTATGAAAATATTTGTATTATTATTAAGTAAATATTTTCTTAATTGCATCCGTGAAGGAGGACCGCCATGCCAGCCTCACTGCAGATCAAAGTCTGGAGCCTGCTTGTGTATGTCATCGTGGCAACCTTGATGGCCATCTGGCTGCACGAGGGCATGTCGCCCTCGGCCTTGCTCATGGCTGCCGGCGCCTTCGGGTAAGTGCATGCGCTGGCAAGCAGATCAATGCGTGACGCGGGTCTTGCGGCCATCCGACAGCAAGCGCACGCGCTCGCCCGGCCGGAACAGTTCATCCGCGTCTTGCACGATGGCGCGCATGTCACCATTGTCCAAGCGCACGGTGATTTCCAGGCCGGCCTTGTTCGAGGCATTCGCTTCGATGCTCTTGCCGGCCATACCGCCGGCGACCGCGCCGAGGATGGTGGCCGCGATGGCGCCCTTGCCGCCGCCGACTGCCGAGCCGGCCACGCCGCCCAGCGCCGCACCAGCCAGCACGCCCGTGCCCGTTTCGCCCTTGTCGATGGTCACTTGGCGCACGGATTCAACCGTGCCCATGCGAACCGATTGTTCATTCTGCGCCTGGCGCGCATTGTAGACATTAGCCGAGTTCGGTTGTACGGCGCAGCCGGCCAGGGTGGCGAGCAATGCCACTGCAATGATTGGTGCTTTCATGTGGGACTCCCTTGGACAAAAGTTAATTGCCGATTGCGTCGACCGGCAGTAAAGATGCTGACTTATCATAAGGACACTTGGTGCAGATAACTAGTTGTGAATAGTAAAAATCTGTTACCGGCCCCGCGTGACCGCATGACCACATGACCACTTTCCGTTCAATACGCCAGCCGCAGGCGCCGGTACAAAAATCCCAGCACGAACAGCGGCCCCACCAGTAAGAAGCGCAAATCGTCCAGGAACGACGGTTTCTTGCCTTCGATCTGGTGGCCGATGAACTGGCCTATCCAGGCCAGCACGAACAGCGCCAGCGCCACGGGCAAGATGGTCAGCGCCGGCATGAGCAGCAGCAGGCCCAGCATGGCGGCCAGCATCGCCAGCATGCCCGCCGCAAACGGGCGCGACAGCTTGTAATAATAGTATAAGGCCAGAATACTGCCGAGCAGCGCCACGCTGGCATGCACGCTCCACAGCAGCCCCAGCAGGCTGAAAACGATCAGCGGCACGCACACGATGTGCACCCGTTCATTGACGTGGTTGCGGTGGCTTTCGCCATACTGGGCCAGCAGGGTGTCGATGGTGCGCATGGGCGGTCCCTTGTGTGGTGTTTTGCCTGGAAATTCTACACCGGAACACCCGCCGCCGAACGCGGCGTTCTATGGTGGAATTGTTCAAATGGTAATTTTGCGTTATTATTTTCTATTGGAAATATTTTCTTTCATTTCAAAGGCATCCGTGACATCGCCAGCCAGCCATCCTGATTACCAGCGCTATTCGATGGCATCCCTGCAGCAAGCCTTGTCCGGACAGGAGGGCACCGACGCTGTGCGGCGCCAGCGTATAGAAACGGAAATTGCCCAACGTCAGCAGGATGAGCTGGAGGCACAGCAGCGCCAGTGGGCGGCGCGGCCGCAGGACAAGCCGCTCGATTCGACCACCGCCGCACTCACGCAAGCGGCCAAGCCCCACTTGCAGTCAGCGGGCTATGTACTGCTGTTCACGTGGGTCGTGTTAACAGTCAGTGCTTGGTCTGAAATCGCTCTGGCGGATAGGCGGATTTATTTTGTTGGCGGCATCGAATTGCTGATCTTTGGCATTTTTTTGTTGCGTGGCAAGCTGCGCGCGGCGAGATGGCTGCGCTGGCTGATTGCCCTCTTGCTGCTACCCACCGTGCTGGTGCTCGATTTCCTGTTCATGCAACCGCTGTCCCTGACCGTCACGCAGTTCAAGCTGGCGCCTGTCCGTTATGGCTGGCTGGTGCTGGAAACCGTGCTGTCGCTGTGGACCATGCATTACTTGTACCGTCAACTGGGGATGCCTGCCGTCATGGCCGCCTGTGATGCCAGGGGATACAGGCGGCGCGATTTGCGCATACCCGCCATTCTCGGGCTAATCTTGGGTATCAGCAGCGTTGGCATCGGGCTGGCGACCTCGCGTGGCGAGACGGCCCGGCAGGCGCACACGATAGTGGCGCAGCGCTATGGTTCGGGCTACCAATACCATGTCAATGGCATCGGCGAGTCCGTCACGCCGCAAGGCAGGTTTCATACGGCGCAGGTGCAGGTGTGGGATGACAAGGGCATCATGTCCGTGCCCGTGCAGTGGCCCCAGTAAAATAGGCGCTACCACCACTCCCACAGGATGCCGCTTTTGACTCGCCTATTCCCTCTTGAACCGGGCATGCCGGAGCCGCGCAAGCGCTGTTTCGATCCTGTCGTCGACGCCGGCACGCGCTTGCTGATACTGGGCAGCCTGCCCGGCGAAAAATCGCTGGCGCACAGTCAATATTATGCGCATCCGCAAAACAAATTCTGGAGGCTGCTGGGCGAAGTGCTGGGCGTGGACTTGACCAGCCAGCCCTATGAGGCGCGGTTGAGCAGCTTGTTGGCGCACGGCGTGGGCCTGTGGGACGTGGTGGCGCAGGCGCAGCGCATGGGCAGCTTGGACAGTAATATCCGCGTACGCGACGATAACGACCTGGTGGCCCTGGCCGTCAGCTTGCCACGGCTGCAAACCATCGCCTTCAACGGCGGCACGGCCGCGAAGCTGGGCGTCAAGGTGCTGGGCGAGCATGCGCAGCGTTACCGCATCGTCAGCTTGCCGTCGAGCAGCCCGGCCTACACGCTCGCGTATGCGCAGAAACTGCAGGCGTGGTTGTCTTTGCGTAGCGGATAAGTGGTGTCAGGCGACGACCCGGTGCATGGGGCGGAGGGCTTGTTCTTGCCGGTACTGGCGCCGCCAGTACCAGGCGATGCAGATCAAGCCAAGCACGGATGGCGCCAGCTGCGTCCAGGGTTGCCCCATGCGTAGCAAATTGCCTGCGGCGGCCGAGAACATGGCGAACAGCGAGGCGAGCAGCTTGTAAATGTGTTCATAGCGCCACAACACGCCATGCCAGCGCCGGGGAAAGGCCCAGCGTGCGCCGTCGTAGACGAGGATGGTGGCCAGGCCGCCCAGAGATGACAGGACGACGATGGTTTGCTGTCCGGAAGCATCGTGCTGCAGGCGCAGCAGGATCAGCCCGCCCGCCGTCAGGGCCGCCGCCGTCAGCCAGCCATCGACGGCTTGCGGACCTGCATCCCGCGTGTAGACGGCGCGCCAGCCGCTCAGCAGCTGGTACAGCACCAGCACCGTCAGCACGGCAAAGACGGGGCGATAGGCAAACAGCAGATTACCGATGGCGGCCGTGGCGCAGACCAGCAAGGTGAGCCAGGCGAACAGCCTGCCGCGGCGGCGGTGCTGCGGCGTGCCCTTGGAGGTAGCCACCAGGAACAAGCCCAGGCCGATGGCGGCGCTGCCGGCCAGCACATGGGTGGCAATATTGATCAGTTGCGGCTGGGGCATGCGCATCTCCGGAAGGTGCGCCAGGCTGGTCGCACGCTAACGGGAGATGGTATCTTGATAATTGTAGATTGCCAAGGCGGCAGGCGGCGGGGGAAGAGGCGGAATTTACGCCGGTGCGTACGGCTGCGCTTCCAGCGGCTGTCCCTTGGC
Organism: Janthinobacterium sp. DSP2-3-3; assembly: GCF_049897325.1. Classification (NCBI taxonomy): domain Bacteria; kingdom Pseudomonadati; phylum Pseudomonadota; class Betaproteobacteria; order Burkholderiales; family Oxalobacteraceae; genus Janthinobacterium; species Janthinobacterium sp. DSP2-3-3. The sequence goes on from NZ_JAFCWA010000004.1 coordinate 175,569, forward strand.
ATCGAATTTCAGCGCGACCGACAATTGCGTCACGCCGATGGTGGCCAGTGCATCGCAGATGTCGTCGACTTCGTCCTGCAGGTCGGCAGCCAGGTCCAGCGGCTTGTCGGCGCTGTGCAGCAGCTGGCCGCCCGCCATGCTGACGTTGACGCGCAGCAGCATCTCGCCATGCTCATCGGCCGGGCCGACGACCACCGAGACGTCGCCGGCGTCCACGTTATTTTCCGCCAACGCATGGTTGATGCCCGACATCATCTGCAGCATCGCATACTCGCTCATGCCTTGTTCCTTGCCACCGTGGAACAGATCCTGGTACAAAAAGCTCACTTCCAGGGCGCTGCCGGCCGGCGCCAGGCAGCGTTTCACCAGGCCGCCCACTTCCGTCGTCCACAGCTGGTAGCGGGCCATGCGCGCGTCGAACCAGGCGTCGAGCGCCGCTTCATCCTTCGGTTCCGCATAGAACGGGTCATCCACGCGCTTGAGGGCAAAGCCCAGCAGGAAGCGCAGTTCGACGGCCGTGTCTTGCGGGCCGAAGGCCGTCTCGCTCCAGCCGACAATGCTGCTTTCCAGGCCCGGCGTGGCGACGATCTTCTTGTCCGTCATCGACGCGTACGCATCGCGCACCATCTCGTGCAGGTGGCTATAGGTGATGCGGTCGATTTCATCGAGGTCGTAGGCATGGCTCATCAAGACCACCTTGGCTTTGGCGCTTTCCAGCTGCGACTGTTGAAAACTTTTCACCAGCGTTTCAAACGCGTCCTGGTCCTGGAAACTGTCCGCTTCCTTCAGGCCGCCCGTGCTTTGCACCAGCAGGGGCACGACAAAGGCGTTGATTTCCATGGCCGGGGCATTCTCGCGGCGGATCACGGAAATCGATGCCGCTTCCTCGATATGGCTGCGCAAATACTGGTAGGCGCCCACGTCTTCGTACTTGGCGCGCTCGATGGCGTCGTACAGGATTTCATCCTTCTTTTGATTCAATGCCTTGCGGATCAGGCGGCCGAACTCGACGGCTTGCTCGGCCAGCACCGTGCCCTGCGATTCGCTGTCTTCCTGTTCCGCCAGGTTCAGGGCCATCGTGCACAGCATGCGCGTGACGGACTCATCCTTGTCTTCAGGCGTGTTGGCGGTTTTACGGGGGACAGGGCGCTTATTTTTGGGCATGGCGATCAACAAGTTAAGAAAGACGGGTCAGGCAAACGGAAACGGGCGCCATGGCTATGCCAGGCGCCGGGACGGATCATACAGGCGGACGCGGCCGCCTGATACATCAATGGTCGGTATCGAACATCTCGTGCAACTCGTCGAGCAGGTCGGCGGCTTCTTCCTGCGACAGGCCGAGATGCTGGCAGGCAAGTTCGCCGCCCTTGTCCCACTCCAGCGAGGTACTGTTGCCATGGTAGCGCTGAATGCCCTTTTCGGCCAGCAGCGACAGGGCAACGAGCGAACGGATGGCGTCGTCCGTGGACGGGTCCGCCAGCACCGTGTAGTCGTGGTGGTGCAAAATCGCCCAGGAGACATCGGAGGACAGGCCCCAGTTGCGCGCCAGCAAGCAGCCGATGGCCGCGTGGTTGGTCTGGTGGCGCGCGTCTTCCAGGCTGGTAAAGCAATTGTGCGCGTCATTGGCCGCCGCCGCATACGTCTTGACGTAGTCGGGAAAGCGGTTCATCAGCAAAGGCACGCCGATATCGCAGAACAGGCCGAAGGTATGGGCAATGTCGGGCGGGGCGATGCGCAACTTGCGCGAGGTAAACACCAGGGCGCGCGCGCGCTTGGCCGACACATCCCAGAAGTTGGTCAGTTCCACGCCTTCCGCTTCCAGCGCCTGGCGCGCCAGCAAGCCCGTCATCATGGCGCTGCACTGGTTGATGCCGAGAAAGTTGATGCCTTGTTCGACGGATTTGGCCTTGCGCGTGGCACCATAGAAGGGCGAATTGGCCAATTTCAGCAGGGCGCCGGACATGCCGACATCGTCGGCGATGATGCGCGCAATGCGCCGCGGCGACGGGTCGTCTTCGGCCAGTTCCCGCTGCAGGTCGACCAGCAGGCTGGGACGCGGCGGGATGCGGATGGACCGCATCAAGGCGTCAACCGGATCTTCCTGCACTACCTGCTTTTGCGCTGCCGCTCTCATCATCATTGTCTTGCCCGCTGGTTATTCTGTCGTGCGCTGCGCATGGACGGCCTCATGGACGCCTTGTGCAATGCCCGATGATTATCCATGTTTATGCATGGCAATAGTTCATCTCTACAATAGATTGTCGAAAAATTCCTGTTTTTGCCGTGATTGCCACTGATGTTGGTCATTTTGCGACGCAATCAACCCCTGTTTTTATGGTAAAAAAAGTAAGGTGTATTTGTTTTTAAGGCAGCCGCTGGTGCGTATGGGCAGGCGTGGCGCTACAATTGCCACATGAAAAGACTCTTGGCGGGCATCGATTTTGCGGACGATTCTTGCAGCGTGGCGCGCCAGCTGATCGGCGTGACAGTGCTGGTCGACGGCGTGGGCGGGCGCATCGTGGAAACGGAAGCGTATGACCGGCTGGACCCCGCTTCGCACACGTATGGCGGCATGACGCCGCGCAATGCGGCCATGTTCGGCCCGCCCGCGCATGCCTATGTGTACCGCTCGTATGGCATACACTGGTGCCTGAACTTTGTGTGCCGCGAAGCGGGTCATGGCGCAGGCGTGCTGATCCGCGCCATCGAGCCGCTGGCGGGCCTTGATGCCATGCGCGAACGGCGCGGCATCGATGAACTGCGGTTGCTGTGCTCGGGGCCAGGCAAGTTGTGCCAGGCGCTGGGTGTCACGCATAGGCATAACCGGCTGGCGCTCGATGCGTCACCGTTCATGTTGCTGGCCCGCGAGGATGACGTGACGGTGCAAGCGGGGCCGCGCATCGGCATTTCCAAGGCGATGGAAACGCCGTGGCGCTTCGTGCTGGCCGGCTCGCCCTACCTGAGCAAACCGATGCGCGTACCAGCCGTCTAGCCGTCCGGCCCGGTGTCAGGCGCCGCGCTGGCGGCGGGGCGTGGTGCTGCGGGGCATGCCGCGTAGCGGGCTGTGCAGCGCGCGCCGGTCCGTTCCCTTGACGGGGCTGGCCGGATGCTGGAATGCCTCGTCTTCGCTGTGGCCGGCCGGCGTAGCAGGGCGCTCGTCCAGGGTGAACACGGCCACTGCCGCCGACAATTTGACGGCCTGGTCCTGCAAACTGGCCGCCGCTGCCGCCGCCTGCTCCACCAGGGCCGCATTTTGCTGGGTGACATCATCCATTTGCGTGACGGCCTGGTTCACTTCCGTGATGCCTGAGGCTTGTTCAGCGCTGGCCTGTTTCACGCGCTGGATGATGTCATTGACTTGCTGCACCGAGGCCACGATGGCGCCCATGCTGTCGCCCGCTTGTTGCACGGCCACGCTGCCGCCATCGATGGTGGTCACGGACGTGGCGATCAGGGTCTTGATTTCCCTGGCCGCCTGCGCCGAGCGTTGCGCCAGTGTGCGCACTTCGGACGCGACCACGGCAAAGCCGCGGCCTTGTTCGCCCGCGCGCGCCGCTTCCACTGCCGCGTTTAGCGCGAGGATATTGGTCTGGAAGGAGATACCATCGATCACGCCGATAATATCCACTATCTGGCGCGAATTGGCGCGTATCGTCGCCATCGTCGTCACCGCCTGCTGCATCGACGCACCTCCTTGCACGGCCAGGGTGGAGGCTTGCCCCGCCAACTCGCAGGCCAGCTGGGCGTTGTTGGCATTGTCATTGACGGCTTGCGTCAGCGCTTCCATGGCGCTCGACGTTTCTTCCAGTGAACTGGCTTGCATTTCCGTGCGCGCCGACAAATCCAGATTGCCGGTGGCAATTTCACGCGATGCCGTGTCGATCGATTGCACGGCAGCCATGATGGTGCGCAAGGTCTGGTTCAGGTTGGCGATAGTTTGGTCCAGCACGCGCGACGTGGCGGCGATCTCGTCATTGCCCTGCTTGGGCGCACCGGCGATCAGCTTGCCTGCCGCGAGGTCTTGCACGGCGTCGGCAATGCCGCGGATTTCCACCAGCATGGCGCGGCGTACCAGCATGGTCACTACGATGGAGACCAGGATGGAGAGCAGGACGGTCAGCAGCAGGCTCCAGCCCAGGCTGCGAAACTCGGCGCTGGCCGTCGCATGGGCCTGGCTGCTGAGCGTTGTTTCCAGGGCCGATAACTGTGCCAGCTGCGAATTAAACTGGCCGAATTGCGTTTCCGCCTTGAGCATGGAATTGGTGGCGATCGACTGGTCCATCTGCGCCATTTCCATGGTTTCCAGCACGGCCTTGCGGTAGCCGGCCAGGGCCGTGATGGCCGCATCGACCAAGGTGCGCTCGGCGCCCGTGGCTGTGGCGCGCAGCGTGGTCAGCTGGGTGCCGATGGCCGCGTGGCGTGTCGTGATCTGTTGCTCCAGTGTATCGAGGCGAGCCTTGGCGAAGCTGCCATTCGTCCACGACAGCAACTGGTACATATTGCCGTGTACTTGCCTGGCCTCTCCTAGTACGTCGGCGGCCGCCTTCAGATGCGTGATGCGTACCCGTACCATGTTTTCCAGCGAGGAATTTTGCCGCACCATGCCATACCAGGCGCCGCTCGAGCTGAGTATCAGCAGCAGCAAGACCAGGGCGGGCGCCAGCAATAATTTTGGTCCGATGCGTAATGTATTGAGCATGCTTGACTCCTGGCTATGGCTGTTCCAAGCACTGGCGGCGCACGGCGTTCGTGTACGCCGCCGTTGCCTTATTTTTTGTAGATCCCCGCTTCCAGCACCACGTCGTTGACACGCAGGATGTACGTGGTCTTCGGCTCGATCTTGCCGCTGGTGGGATTCTTGTACTGGTAGTCGACCCAGCCCTTGCCCTGCTTTTGCGCCAGCTCGATGATTTCACGGCGATATTTCTTGCCATTCGCATCAGGCACATCCGTCAAATCCTTGCCCACGATGGAAGGATTGATGGGGTGGGCCAGCACGATGCCCGTCTTGATGTCGCGCATGTCCACATACAGCGAGCCCTGCACGAAGTCGGGGTCTTTCGCCGTGATTTTCTTCATCATTTCTTCCTTGCCATGCGCCTTCATGAAGGCGGCGCCCCGTTCGGCCATGGCGATGGCGTCTTTTTCCGTTGGTTCGACCGCGGCACTGACGCTGCCGCCGGCAAAGGCCAGGCACAGCAGGCTACCCGTGAATAAGCGTTTCATGACAGCTCCTTGTGAGAATCGAGGGATGTGTTGCACAGCCGTAATTTACGTCGTCGAGGGTCCCATCAAATTGCGATGGCACAAACTAAGGTGTTGCTTGTAGGCAGCGAACAACGTATCGGAATGCTTGTTGATGTGTAGCAATTTGGTTCCAGATGGCAAGAATTATGATGACTTTCACAGCATGCCGAGCTGGCATGGCCTGGGGGAGAAAAGGCTGGAATTGGTCGATATGAAACCAATTTCATGAAAGTTATCGCTATTTATTGGCAAGGAGACTATCGTGTCCGCACTCATTACCGAGCCGTTTCCACCCAAGTTCAAGCCGTATACGCGGCAAACCATTCATCAGGCGCGGCAGTGGGAATGGTTGCCGGAAGAGCAGCGCGAAGCCGTGCAGGTGGTGTCGCACGTCTTGCCGTTTCGCACCAATGCCTATGTGCTCGACCAGCTGATCGACTGGAACAATATTCCTGACGATCCCATCTACCGCCTGGTTTTTCCCCACCGCGACATGCTGCCGCCCGAGCAGTACGCGCACTTGCGCGACCTGGTGCTGCTGCAGCGTGATAAGGCTGCCATCGATGCCTATGTGCATGGTATCCGCCTGGGCATGAATCCCCATCCTGCCGGGCAGATGACGCATAACGTACCGAAAGTTAACGATGCGCCCGTGCGCGGCCTGCAGCATAAATATGCGCAAACAGTGCTGTTTTTCCCCAGCGCGGGCCAGACGTGCCACGCGTATTGCACTTTCTGCTTCCGCTGGCCCCAGTTCGTCGGCATGGATGACATGAAATTCGATGCGCGCGAGTCGCATGAGTTGGCCGCCTACCTGAAACTGCATCCGGAAGTGACGGACGTGCTGATCACGGGCGGCGACCCGATGATCATGAACACCCGCCAATTGGCAGCCTACCTGGAACCACTGCTCGAACCGGGCCTGGAACATATCCAGAACATCCGTATCGGTACCAAGGCGGTAGCGTATTGGCCGCAGCGTTTTGTCTCCGACCGCGACGCGGACGATTTGCTGCGCCTGTTCGAGCGTATCGTCAAGGCGGGCAAGAACCTGGCCGTGATGGGCCATTACAGCCATGCCGTGGAGTTGCGCCAGGACATCGCCCAACAAGCGGTGAAACGCATCGTCTCCACGGGCGCCACCTTGCGCATGCAGGGGCCGCTGATCCGCCACATCAATGAAGACCCGGCAAGCTGGGCCGAGCTGTGGCAGACGGGCACGCGCCTGGGGGCGATTCCGTATTACATGTTTGTCGAACGGGACACGGGGCCGCGCGGCTATTTCGAGTTGCCGCTGGCGAAGGCACATGAAATCTTCCAGGCCGCTTACCAGATGGTGTCCGGCCTGTCGCGCACCGTGCGCGGGCCTTCCATGAGCGCCTTCCCCGGCAAGATCGTCATCGATGGCATCGTCAGCATCCATGGTGAAAAACTGTTTGCCCTGCAATTTTTGCAGGCGCGCAACCCGGACTGGGTACGCAGGCCGTTTTATGCGAAGTTCGATGCAGAAGCGACGTGGATAGACGATTTGAAGCCCGCGTTCGGCCACGATAAATTCTTTTTCGAGACGGATGAGGCGATGCCGCAGTTGCCGCATAAATTCATCCGCCTGGCACAGGCCGCCTGAGCATGCACGGCGCCGGCGTCTCTTCCCGTTCCGGCGTGGCCGTGTTTTGTCTGGTGTTCCTGCCGTTTGCGCTCGGTCATTACCTGTCGTGCCTGCTGCGCGGCGTCAATGCCGTGCTGACGGCGGAATTGCTGGGCGCCATCGCCCTGACGCCGGCGCAGCTGGGCTTGCTGACCAGCGCCTTTTTTCTCGCCTTTGCGCTGGTGCAACTGCCGATCGGCATGGCGCTCGACCGTTATGGCCCCCGCACGGTGCAACTGTGGCTGCTGGCGCTGGCGGCGCTGGGCGTGTGGCTGTTCAGCCGGGGCCACAGTTTTGCCGAGCTGATGTGGGCGCGGGCCATGATGGGGGCAGGCCTGGGCGGCTGTTTCATGGCCGCCGTGAAAGCGATCTCGTGTGCTATCGCTCCCGTGCGCCTGCCTTCCGTGCACGGCTATCTGATCGCCGTGGGCGGCCTGGGTGCGGCCACGGCCACCATGCCCGTCAAGCTGGCTCTGCACTACACGGACTGGCGCGGCGTCTTCCTGGGCCTGGCGCTGGCGGCGCTGGCCATCGGCTTGCTGATCCGCCTGCTGTCGCCGGTGCTGCCGGCGCCCGTTGTTGCCATGAACAAGGTGAGCAAGGTCAGCAAGGTCAGCAAGGTCAGGGTCTGGAGCGTGTACCGCGATCCCGGCTTTCGCCGCACCATCGCGCTGATCCTGCTGCCGCACACGGTGTTCTTTGGCGTGCAGGGCTTGTGGGTGGGGCGCTGGTTGGCCGACGTGGGCGGCCTGTCCGATGTCAGCGTAGCGTATTTTTTGTACCTGGGCATGGCGGCCGTCATCTTCGGCGCCATCGGCATGGGCATGCTGACGGAATGGGCTGGGCGGCGTGCGATTGAACCCATGCAAGTGGCGGCTGCCGGCATCGTCCTGTTTGTCGCTGTGCAAGTGGCGATGGCGTTTAACGTCGTGCCCAGCCTGCCCATGCTGTCCGTGCTGTTTACCTTGCTGGGCACGGTGACGGGCCTCGAATATGCGATCGTCGCGCAAAGCATACCGGCCAGCTTGACGGGCAGGGCGGCCACCTGCCTGAATCTGCTCATTTTTACGGGCGCCTTCCTGGTGCAGGCGGGTTTTGGCCTGATCCTCGGCTGCTGGCCCCTGAACAGCTTGCAGCAGTATCCGCCGCAAGCGTATCAGGTGGCGTTTGGCGTGCTGGCGGCCTTGCAACTGCCGGGACTTGCGATGTTTTTCATCCACCGCTACAGGCGTGCCGGGCCATCCGGTAAAATGGCAGCCTGCACAGCGGCAATGATCAACTCCAAGGAAGACTATGAAACTCGTTCGTTATGGACGTCCAGGCAAGGAAAAACCGGGCCTGATCGATGAAGAAGGCAAACTGCGCGACCTGTCCGGCGTGATTCAGGATATTGACGGCGCACAGCTGTCCGACAAGGCCCTGCGCAAGCTGGCCAAGCTCGACGAAAAGACGCTGCCCCTGGTGCGCGGCAATCCCCGCTTTGGCGTGCCGCTGGCGAAAGTCGGCAAGTTCATCGGCATCGGCCTCAATTACGCGGATCACGCGGCCGAATCCGGCATGCCGATCCCGGCCGAGCCCATCGTCTTCATGAAGGCAATTACTTGCCTGAATGGCCCGGACGACAATGTCGTGTTGCCCAAAGGTTCGAAAAAGACAGACTGGGAAGTGGAACTGGGCGTGGTCATCGGCACGCGCGCGCAGTACGTGAGCGAAGAGGATGCGCTGCAATACGTGGCCGGCTATTGCGTCGTCAACGATATTTCCGAGCGCTCGTTCCAGCTGGAGCGTGGCGGTCAATGGGACAAAGGCAAGGGCTGCGACACCTTCGGCCCCATCGGTCCGTGGCTGGTGACGCGCGATGAAGTCATCGACGAGCAAGACCTGGACCTGTACCTGGAAGTCAATGGTAAGCGCATGCAGACCGGCAATACGCAAACCATGATCTTCACGGTGGCGCAGATCGTCAGCTACCTGTCGCAATTCATGACCCTGGAACCGGGCGACGTCATCGCCACGGGCACGCCGCCGGGCGTGGGCCAGGGCCGTAAGCCGCAGCGTTTCCTGAAGAAGGGCGACAGCATGCGCCTGGGCATCCCCGGCCTGGGCGAACAGCAGCAGGACGTGGTCGCCTGGACGGCTTGATGGCCGGTAGCGATATCGACCGTCTGCCGCCGTTGCCTTTGGCGCAGCTCGACGCGCAGCAGCGCGTGGCCGCGCAAGCCATCATCGACGGTCCGCGCGGGGCGTTGTACGGCCCCTTCGTGCCGCTGATCCGCAGCCCCGAGCTGATGGAAACGGCGCAACGCATGGGCGAGTATTTGCGCTACCGCAGCGCCATCGGCACGCGCCTGTCGGAACTGGCGATTCTGGTGACGGCGCGCCAGTGGAACCAGCAAGTCGAGTGGGCCATCCACGCGCCGCTGGCCGTGCAGAACGGCATCGCGCAAGCGGCCGTGGACGCCATTGCCGCGCGGCGCGCGCCGCTTGCCCTGAAAGAAGATGAGCAAGCCGTGCACGACTTTTGCGTCGAGTTGCAGCAGAACAAGCGCGTCAGCGATGCCGCGTATGCGCGGGCATTGGCGCTGTTCGGCGAACACGGCGTGGTCGACTTGATGGGCATCAATGGTTACTACACTTTCCTGGCCATGGTCATGAATGGGGCGCAGACAGCGGTGCCGGCATTGGGCGTGCCGCCCTTGCCGGCCTGATTAGAAGAGTTCTTCAGGAAAAGATGGACAAAATGTAATGTGGTTGAAATTATTCAATATATAATTTTGCTTCCCTTCCATTGCCAACAAGCTCAATGAAAACTCGTCCGTACTTCACCCTGATGGGCCGCGCCTTGCTGGCGTTGGCCCTTTCTTTTTCCCCCTTGATGACGGTGCGCGCGCTGGCCGCCGAGACCGCCGCTACCGCGAACCCCGGCGCTTCCGCCTTGGAAAATTCCGTCGTCAAGGTGTTTTCCACCCTGCGCGGGCCGGACCCCTATAAACCCTGGAGCAAGGCTGCGCCGCAAGAGGTGACGGGTTCCGGCGTCGTCATCGAAGGCCGCCGCATCCTGACCAATGCGCACGTGGTCGGGTATGCCAGCCAAGTGCAGATCCAGGCGAATGGCGCCGGCGACAAGATACCGGCGACCGTGCTGGCCATCTCGCGCGGCATGGACCTGGCCTTGCTGAAAATCGATGACGACAGTTTTTTCGCCAGCCACAAAGCGGTGCCGCGCGCCAATGTCTTGCCGGACGTGCGCGATGCCGTGCTGGCGTATGGCTATCCGACGGGCGGCACGTCGCTGTCGATCACCAAGGGCATTGTTTCGCGCATCGAATTCGTGCGCTACAACTTCCCCGTCTCGGGCTTGCGCATCCAGATCGATGCGGCCATCAACCCGGGCAATAGCGGCGGCCCCGTGATTGCCGGCGAGAAGATGATCGGCCTGGCCTTTGCCGGCATGCTCAATGCGCAAAACATCGGCTATATCATCCCCAATGAAGAAATCGAGCTGTTCCTGCGCGATCAGGAAAGTGGCGTACCCAAGGGCAAGCCGGCCATGCGTGACGTGACGCAAACGCTGGAAAATCCCGCGCTGCGCACGTATTTGAAGCTGGCCAAGGGTGTCGAGGGCGCCGTCGTGATGACGCCGGCCAGCAAGGACGCCGCCTATCCGCTCAAGGAGTGGGACGTGATCACGCATATCGGCGATTTTCCTATCGACAACCAGGGTATGGTCAAGCTGAATGCCAACAGCCGCGTGCGCTTCCAGTACCGGGTGCAGCAGCTGGCGAAAGACGGCCTGCTGCCGTTGACGGTGGTACGCCAGGGCGCGCCCCTGAAAATCAAGGTGCCTGTCTCGGCTGCGCACCCGATGCTCATTGCCAGCCTGCAGGGTAATTACCCGTCCTATTTCATTTTCGGACCCATGGTGTTTTCGCGCGCCAGCACGGAATTCATGGCCGCGCCGAATGGCAACCCGGCGATGTTGGGCGGTATGGCGTTTGCCGGCAATCCGCTGGCCACGCGGCGCGGCGATGCGCCCGATGGCGAGCGCGAAGAACTGGTGGTGATTGCCGCGCCGTTCTTCCCGCACAAGCTGATGAATGGCTACAGTACCCGTTTCTTCTCGGTCGTCGATTCCGTCAATGGCGTGCGCGTGCGCAGCCTGGCGCACTTGGTGGCCTTGCTGCGCGACCAGACGGATGAGCTGCTGACGTTCCGCTTCCAGCAGCGCGATGCGGAAATGGTCGTCGTGCCGCGCAAGGACATGCTGGCGGCGACGGAATCGGTGCTGACAGACAACGGCATCCGTTCGGAAGCGTCACCCGACATGTTGAAAATCTGGAATGAAAAAACGCCGGCGAACTGATCGTTCCCGGCGTTACGTACAGATACAACAGCAGGCGCGGCCCACACCGCGCCTGTTTTTCTTTAAGCCAATACTTTTTTCAGCCAGGCGCCGATGGCGTCGATTTCTTCCTGGCACAGCGAGTGCTGCATCAGGTACTCATGCCATTCCACCTTGTAGCCCATGCCGGTGAGTAAGTCGCGCGACTGCTGTGCGCGGGCGATCGGCACCACAGGGTCGGCCGTGCCGTGCGCCATGAAGATGGGCGTCTGCAGGCTCGCTGGCGTGCGCTCAAGCGCCGTCTTGTCGGCCAGCGGCAGATAGCCGGACAGGCACATCAGGCCGGCCAGCGGTTCCGCGTGGCGCAAGCCCGTTTGCAAGGTCATGGCGCAGCCTTGCGAGAAGCCTGCCAGGATGATGCGGCTGGCGGGAATGCCGCGCGCCTTTTCGCGCGCGATCAGCGCTTCGACCTGTGCCTGCGAGGCGCGCAAGCCGCTCTCATCTTCGCGGCGCACCAGGTCGTTCTCGCGGATGTCGTACCAGGCGCGCATCACATAGCCGTTGTTGATGGTGACGGGTATGGTGCCGGCGCTGGGGAAGATGAAGCGGATGGCGGGGCAGCCGCGCAAATCGAGTTCTTTCACCAGTGGCACGAAGTCGTTGCCGTCGGCGCCCAGGCCGTGCATCCAGATGATGGAGACGGTGGGGTTCGGGGCGCTGTCGAGTTCGATGGTTTCCAGCAAGGTGCTCATGTATTTTCCTCAGGTATTGGTTGCGCCGGACGCAACGCCGATTTGGGACGGAAGGCCTTGCAGATGGCCGGGTCGGTTTCCATGTAGGGACCGCCGATGAGGTCGAGGCAATACGGCACGGCGGCAAAGATGCCGTTGACCAGTTGCACGCCATCGGCATCCTTCAAGCCTTCCAGGGTTTCCTTGATGGCTTTCGGCTGGCCCGGCAAGTTCATGATCAGGGCGGCACGCTCGGGCGTTTCACGGATCACGGCCACCTGGCGCGACAAAATCGCCGTCGGCACGAATTGCAGGCTGATCTGGCGCATCTGTTCGCCGAAACCGGGCATTTCCTTGGTCCCGACGGACAAGGTCGCGTCCGGCGTCACATCGCGCCGTGCCGGGCCAGTGCCGCCCGTCGTCAGGATCAGATGGCAGTGGCTCAGGTCCACCATGTCGATCAAGGTATTCTCAATTTGCGAGCGATCGTCAGGGATCAAACGCTTTTCCAGGCGGAAAGGCGTGCGGATGGCGGCGGACAGCCAGCTTTCCAGGGCCGGGATGCCCAGGTCTTCATACACGCCGCCGCTGGCGCGGTCCGAGATCGACACGAGGCCGATAATCAATTCGTCTTCTATCGTGGTCATGGAGCACCTGTCTATGTCGTAAAAAAAACCGGGTTGGTTCCCGGTTTTTATCAACCCAAGCCCAAGAGCTGGGGTTTATTCGTCGTCTTCTTGCTCAACGTCATCTTCATCGGCATCTTTCTTGCCGCTGTTTTTCTTCTTGGCGATCTCTTTCAAGATCTGGAAGATTTCACGGTAGGCCTTTGGCGGCTTGTTCTCGGCCTGCTCTTTGCGGGCATTGCGGATCAGGGTGCGCAGCTGCTGCACGTCCAGTTCCGGGTTTTCCGACAGCAAGACGGTCAATGCCTTGTCGTCCGTCAAGAGTTTGTCGCGGCGGCGTTCCATCGCGTGCATATTGGCCGTATCGGCTTTCGACAAGCCTTTCCAGCTATCGATGGTGCGTTGGATGGCGGCAACTTCTTCCTCATCCAGGGTGCGCATTTTTTTGCCCACGTACTGCAACTGGCGGCGGCGGCCTTCGTGATCGCGGATCATCTGGCATTCGAGGATGGCTTCGCGCACGTCTTCCGGCATCGGAACGCGCTTGACGCGGTCGCGTGCTTCATTGACGAGTTCTTCCCCCATCTTTTGCAGGACGGTCATCTGACGCTTGAGTTCCGACTTCGACGGACGTTCATATTCCTGTTCGAATTCGGTGGATTGGAAGCCGCAAGCTCCCCGGTTTGGATTTGGCATGATAAGGCGGGATTGGCCGCGTAGGCCGCACCTGTAAACTGTAAACGACTGCTATGATAACCTTTTTAGCGGCTTTCCGAAGAAAACAGCGCATGAACGACTCCGTATTTACCCATAGTCAAGAGCAATTGCAGCAACTAGCCCGTGATGTGTTGTCTTTTGCGCGGGAAGCGGGCGGCACCGACGCAGCCGTCGAAGTCAGTGTAGGCGGTGGCTTGTCCGTTTCTGTACGAAAAGGCAAGATCGAGACGATCGAGCAAAACAAGGACAAGGGCATGGGCGTGAGCGTGTTTGTCGGTAAGAAGCGCGGCAATGCCAGCACCTCCGATTTCTCGCCGTCCGCCTTGCGCGCCACGGTGGACGCCGCCTACAACATCGCCCGCTTCACGGCCGAGGATAATTGTGCCGGCCTGGCCGACGCGGACATGCTGGAAATGGCTCCCCGCGACTTGCAATTATTTTATCCATGGCTGATTTCCGCCGAGGACGCCGTCGTGCTGGCCCAGCGCGCCGAGGCGGCCGCCTTTGCCGTCGACCCGCGCATCACGAACAGCGAAGGCGCTGGCGTGCATGTGCAGCAATCGCATTTCGTTTCCGCCAATTCGCGCGGCTTCATCGGCGGCTACCCGTTTTCGCGTCACACCCTGTCCGTGGCGCCCATCGCCGGCAAGGGCGCCAAAATGCAGCGCGACGACTGGTATTCGTCCGTGCGCGACGCCTCCAAAATGTCGAGTCCGGAAGCCATCGGCCGCTACGCCGCCGAACGCGCCCTGTCGCGCCTGAACGCACGCAAACTGGGCACGCGCACCTGTCCCGTGCTGTTCGAGGCACCGCTGGCGGCCGGTTTGCTCGGTACCTACGTGCAAGCGACCTCGGGCGGCGCCCTGTACCGCAAATCCACTTTCCTGAACGATTCCCTGGGCACACAAGTGCTGCCCTCGCACGTGCAGATTTTTGAAGACCCGCACGTGATCGGCGGCGTCGGTTCTGCGCCGTTCGACGAAGAGGGCGTGAAAACCGTCAGCCGCGATGTCGTCAAGGATGGCGTGGTGCAAGGTTACTTCCTGTCGACTTACACGGCCCGCAAGCTGGGCATGCAGACGACGGGCAACGCGGGCGGCTCGCACAATCTGTACCTGACGTCCAGCCAGACGGCCACCACCGATGATTTTGTTGCCATGCTGAAAAAGCTGGGCACGGGCTTGCTGGTGACCGAACTGATGGGGCAAGGAACCAATTACGTGACGGGCGACTATTCGCGCGGCGCCTCCGGTTTCTGGGTGGAAAATGGCGTGATCCAGTATCCGGTGGAAGAAATCACTATCGCCGGCAACATGAAGGACATGCTGCGTAACATCGTCGCCGTGGGCGCCGACGTCTTGCGCCGTGGCACCAAAGAGACGGGTTCCATCCTCATCGAGAGCATGGTGGTGGCGGGCGGCTGAGCGGAAGCATTCCTCCTTGTCATAAGGCGCCGCTGGCGCCTTTTTTCTTGTCCCTGTGTTTTTTCGGGCAGCGGCATGATCGTCATACGGCGGAAATATTCCCTTCGTATGATGGCGCCACCTGACCTTATTTGCGTGGTTTAGATGCTTTTAATGTAAGTAAGCCGAACTTCGTGATATTTCATGCAAGATGAGAATCTTGCAGTAACGCGTCGTTGTTGATCCAACCTGCATAGTGAACTCCCCATGACCTACTCCCGTACCCGCATCGCCCGCGCGGTGGCCCTGTTGTGTGCCATGCACGCTCTGTTCTCTACCCAGGCGCAAGCCCATGGCGATGCGCTCGCCGCACCAACTGTCGCCAGCGATTCCCTGGAGGCACCGCAAGCCGTGATCGTCACCGGCACGCGTGGCAGCAACCGCACGCAGTTCGACACCATGGCGCCCGTCGATGTGTTCAACCGCGACGATATCGGCGCCGTCGCATCGTCGGACTTGAACGATGTGCTGGCGCAATTGGTTCCCTCGTATGTGGTGCAGCGCTTGCCGATGGCCGATGGGCAAGTCTTTGTGCGTCCCGCCACCTTGCGCGGCCTGTCGCCGGACCAGACCCTGGTGCTGGTCAACGGCAAGCGCTTCCACCGCAGCGCCTTGCTGGGCGCGCGCGGCGCGCAAGCGCCCGACCTGGCCCAGATTCCCGTGTCCGCCATCAAGCGCATCGAAGTGCTGCGCGATGGCGCTTCGGCCCAGTACGGCTCCGACGCGATCGCCGGCGTGATCAACATCATCCTCGACGATACGCTGGGCACGGAGCTTTCCTTGCACCATTCGCAATATTCGGAAGGTGACGGCAAAGGCAATGAGCTCAACCTGAAGACGGGCTTTGCCTTTGGCGAGACGGGCAAGGCGACGATTTTCGGCGCGCTGGCCAAGTCCGACCCTACCTCGCGCACGCGCCAGCGGGCCGACGCCATCGCCTTCCAGAACGCCCATCCGGAATTGAAGGTGCCCAATCCCGTGCAGCGCTGGGGCCAGCCTGAGCTCGATAGCAAGCGCATCGGCTTCAATGCCAGCATGGCCCTGTCTGACAGCATCGATCTGTACGGTTTCGGCTTGTACAGCCGCAGCGACGGCACCTCGGATTTTAATTGGCGCAATCCCGACACCAGCACGGGCGCGTATAAAACCAGCAGCCTGTTCCCTGGCTGGAACTTGCGCAGCGTGTATCCGCTGGGTTTCAGTCCCAGCTATTCGAACGACCAGGATGATTTACAACTGGTGGCCGGTGTGCGTGGTCACTTCAACGACCGCTTCGGCTGGGATGTGAGCGCTTCCTACGGCCGCAACCGCATCGATTACCACTTGGCCAACTCCATCAACGCTTCAATGGGGCCGACCAGCCCCACGTCGTTTTACCTGGGCCAGTTGTCGCAGGCGGAAAAGATTCTCAACGCCAATTTCAACTATGAATTGCCCATGGCATCCTTGCCGCAACCGGTCAATATTGCGTTTGGCGCCGAGGCGCGCAATGAAACGTATGGCGTGAAGGCGGGCGATGCGGCGTCCTGGACGGTGGGACCGGGCGCGGCCATTGGCCTGGACGCGAACGCCAACGGCGCACCGGGTTTCAGCAACCGCCAGGCGGGCAGCTGGGGTCAGGACAGTTATGCGGCTTACCTGGACGTGGAAGTGCCTGTCACGAAGGCACTGAGCCTGGGCGGGGCGGCCCGCTACGAGCATTTCTCGGAATTCGGCAGCACCGTCAACGGCAAGTTGTCGGCTCGTTACGCCTTGAGCCCAGACCTGGCCTTGCGTGGCTCCTACTCGACGGGTTTCCGCGCACCAACGCCCGGCCAGTCGAACACCAACAGCACGAACCAGGGCCTCGACACCAAGACCCTGCTATTGTTTACCAGCGGCCGTCTGGCCAACAACGACCCGCTGGCCATCCTGCTCGGTGCACAGGCGCTGAAGCCGGAAAAATCGAAAAATCTGTCGCTGGGCTTTACCTGGAAGACGCAGGCCGGCTTTTCCGGTTCCGTTGACGTGTATGACATCAAGGTCAGCGACCGCTTCAGCACGTCCGCTGCGTTTGCCGTGCCGGCTGGCGTGGCCAACCCGCTGCGCTACACCTCGGTCAGTTATTTCACGAATGACTTCGACACCACCACGCGCGGCATCGATATCGTGGGCAGCCACTTGAGCCGTATCGGCGACGGCAAGCTGAACCTGATGCTGGCCTACAATTACAACACGACGAAAGTCGATGGCGGCAAGTCCAGCCTGGTGACCAATCCGGCCCAACGCCAGGTATTCGAAGAACGCCTGCCGCGCCAGAAAGCCACCATCAGCGGCAACTATGAGCTGGGCAACTGGAATACCTTGGCCCGCGTGCGCTATTACGGCGCGTGGACGGACAATTCCGGCAATGCGACGGGCGATATCTTCCAGCGCTTTGGCGCCATGCAATTTCTTGACCTGGCGGCCAGTTACAAGATCAGCGACCAGCAGTCCGTGCGCGTGGGGATCGATAATGTGCTGGACAAGTATCCTGATGAAGCAAGCTTTCAGGCCAGCCGCGGTCTGATCTATTCGCGCAATGCGCCCTACGACACGGATGGCCGTAAGCTGTACGTCGAGTATGCAGTGAAATTTTAAGGGGAGATGACGATGAATCCACAACGCCGCGCCTTGTTGCGTGCGGGTTCGCTGGCGGCGGCGCTGCCCTTGACGGCGGGCGCAGCATCGGCTGCGGCGGCGTCCACCTTGCCGGTGCTTTTACCGGCAGTGCCGGCCGGCACCACGCCGCAAGCCCTGGCCAGCAACCAGGCGTACTGGCAGGCGGTGGCCGCGCAATACGACACCACCGATGCCGTCGTGCAACTCGACAACGCCTTCTGGGGCTCGATGGCCAGGCCCGTGCTGATGCATTACCAGCAGCAACTGGCGATGGTCAACCGCGACAACGCCTGGTATGCGCGCATGCGCTTTCCGGCCGACTTCGAGGCGGCCCGCGCGGCGGCGGCCAGGGCACTGGGCGTGGGTATCGATGAAATCGTGCTGACGCGGGGCGCCACGGAAGCGCTGCAAGTCTTGATCGCCGGCTACAAGCGCTTGCAGCCGGGCGATACGGTACTTTACGCGGATATCGATTACGACAATATGATCACCGTCACGCGCTGGCTGGAGCAGCGGCGCGGCGTCCAGGTGGTCAATATCGCCATGCCGGAACCGTTTACGCATGACAACGTCATTGCTGCCTATGTTGCTGCCATGGAACGCCATCCGAAGCTGAAACTGATGCTGCTCACACATGTCAACCACCGCAACGGCATGGTCTTGCCCGTGGCCGAGATCAGCCGCCTGGCGCGCACACGGGGCATCGACGTGATCGTCGATACGGCGCATGGCTTTGGCCAGCTGGACATGACGATACCCGACTTGCAGGCGGACTTCGCCGGCATCAACCTGCACAAATGGATAGGCGCGCCCGTCGGCGTGGGCGCTGCCTACATCAAGCGGGGCAGGGTGGCCGATATCGACCCCTGGCTTGGAGAAAAGGCGGGTGACGATATCCGTACCCGCGTGCACACGGGCACGGTCAATTTTGCCGCCTATCTGAGCTTGCCGGCGGCGCTGGACTTGCATGCGCAGATCGGCGTCGCCAATAAGCAGGCGCGGCTGCGGCTGCTGCGCAACCGCTGGGTGGAGGCGGCGCGCGGCATCGATGGTATCGAGGTGCTGGCGTCCAGCGACCCGCGCCTGACGAGCGCCATCGCCTCGTTCCGGCTGAAAGGCAAGACCAGCGTGGCCGACAGTTATGCCCTGTCGAAAAAGCTGGTGCAGGAACACGGCATCTTTGCCGTGCCGCGCGACGGTCTTGCCAGCGGCGCGTGCGTGCGCGTCACGCCGGGCATCTTTACGCCCGAGTCGCATCTGGACCGCCTGATCGTTGCCTTGCGCAAGGTGGCGCGGGGTTAGTGGCCATGGGGCGCTCCAGCGATGGGCGCTCTATGCTTTCACTGCTGGACTTGAGAGTCATCCGTCAGGGTGGCCAAAAACTTCAGCATATCCTTGATCTCGCCCGCCGTCAGCGCCGGCGCCATGCCGCGCTTGCGGCCGAATGGCGCTTCCTTGACGTTGACGTTGGCGCGCTACCTGGCGGGTATGTCATTGAATTTCTGCGCACATTGCGCAGGCTGGGCACCTTGAAGGCGCCGCATGATTCACCTATCATCGCCAGGTCCGTGCGGTCGGGGTCGCACAAGCCCAGGTTGCAATACTCGGGGGCGGCGGTGGCGGGAATGCGCGTATTGCGCGGCACACCCAGGTTGTCGAAACTGAAGTCCGTCAACAGCGGTGGCGCGCCATGTTCGCCCCGCAGGCCGGGATGGCAAGCGGCGCAATTGCCCTTGCATTCATTGTTGAGCAGGGCCAGGCTCCGTCATTCCGTCATTCCGTCAGCGCGAGGTGAACCTTGTTGGCCAGGTAGCGGTCAGATGTGGAATCGTAGCGGTGGCGCCCAAGCGGGGGCCGGGTCATGGCAGTTGGCGCACGATTGCTTGCCCGAGGCGGACCGGCTGGCATCGTGGAAGATGCCAGCCGGTCTGGCCCGTCCTGGTCGACGGGCCGCTGTCATTCGTCTATCAGGCGCGCAAGGTGGACAGGATAGGCTGCAGCACGGCCGCACCCAGCGCGGCGCTGCGGGCGCCGCTCCAGCCCGTTTGCGGGTCGGGATCGTTTGCATTGTCCTTGAACGGCAATTCCAGGGTCAACGACAGGCAGCCGAAGGCGTGCGTGATATGGGGCGAACCCATGGTCAGCACTTCCGGCGTGAACGGGCCGTCTTCATAGCCATGCTCATCCTGGAAGTCGGGGCTGGCCACCTTGAAGTCGGCGATGAAGCGGTCTTGCTCTGCCTTCTGTGCCGGCGTGAAATTTTCCAGCGCATCGCTGCCGGCGACGAACACGTATGGCAAGCCTTCGTCGCCATGCACGTCGAGGAACAAGTCGCAGCCGATTTCATGCATTTTCTGTTTCACCAGGAACACTTCCGGGCTGCGTTCCATCGTCGGCGTCATCCATTCACGGTTCAGGTTGGCGCCGGCCGCGTTGGTGCGCAGGTTGCCATGCACGGAACCGTCCGGGTTCATGTTCGGCACCACGTAGAAGACGGCATCTTGCAGGCACTGGCGGGCAAACGGATTGGCCTGGTCCAGCAAGGCTTCGAGCATGCCTTCGACAAACCATTCCGCCATCGTTTCGCCGGGATGCTGGCGCGCGATGACCCAGACTTTCTTCTCGGCATCGGCGTCGCCGACCACCAGCAGATTCATGTCGCGGCCTTCCACGGTGCTGCCCAGGTCGATCAAGCGCACCAGCGGCGACGCTTGCGCGCTGTCGATCAGGGCCAGGTGGCGGTCCCATGGATACGGTTCGAAGTAGGCGTAGTACACGCTTTCTTCTTCCGGCGTGTGTGCTATGGTCATCACCGTGCCGTCAAAGCTGGTGGGCACGCGGAACCAGGTTTCGCGGTCGTAGCTGGCCACGGCCTGGTAGTCTTTCCAGCCGTCCGGGTAGGCCGACTTGCCTGCATTCATGAAGCGGATCGTGCACGCCTCGCCTTGCGCGCCTTGCAAGCGGAAGTAAAACCACTGCGTGATGTCGGCGTGGGAATCCTTGCGGATGTTCAGCTCGATGGATTGGGCATCGTCGGCGCGCAGCACCTCGATCGCGCCGGCGTCGAATTGCTGGCTGATTTTAATGGTCATGAGTGTTCCTGATAAAAACGTATGGGTTTTGCATCGTGTGCAATGGCGCGATGATACCTGTTTTGCGGTGGCCTTTGTGCTGGCGCAAACGATAAGGGACGTGCTTTGCTAACGTGGAAGCTCTAACACGGGGAGATCATCATGGATGACAACGGCAAGCACATACGCGAACTGGAAAAGAAAGTCAGCGCCCTCAGCGACGCTCTGGCGCACCTGGGCAAGGGCACGACCTTGCAGGAATTGCTGCGCATCCTGCGTTTCCCCGGCTACACCACGCCGGCCGAATTTACCTTCAATGTCGCCATCCTCGATACCATGCTGGTGCAAGCCAATGCGCTGGAAAAGCTGGGGCAGGATTTGCTGGCGGGTGCGAAGCAGGTAGTGGCGAAGCAGTAGGTTGAGGTGGGTTTAATATTTTCACCCCAAACGTAGAGGCCGGGGTCGCACCCTCCGGGGGAATAGGGCCAATGGACCGTATTCCGATTCCGAAGGAACCGACCCCGGTACTACGCCGTTGGGTTCAGGTATTAAGTCCACCGAAACGTTCAAAAAACCACGGCTCGACAGATGCGGCCTGCTTATCTTCGCGCCGCAGGGTGGCCAGGATATGTTCCTCGGCCGCCGCGTGGGTGATGCGGTACAGGTCGCGCGCCAGCACGTACGCTTGCGTGCCTGGCCACGGTTCGGGCAGCAGCTCGACGGGCAGTTGCGGATCGTGCAACTGCACGCGGCGATAGGCGTGCGTCAGCAGCGAGCGGATCACGAAGGCTTGCTCGGCATCGAACACGGGTTCCTCTTGCAGCAGGGTCAGCAGCGGTTGGAAGCGGGCGATGAATTTTTCGTAGCCGGCCATCACTTCCGACAAGTCCCAGCATTCGCCCACCATGTCGCGCAGGGGCCGTGTGCTGACATGCGGCAGCTCCGTGGTGTGGCAGACATACAGCTTGCCCTGTACTTCGTTGCGCACGAGGATATCTTCCAGCGCCTCCGAGTTGCTGGCTGGATGGCCAAAGATGCCGGGAGAGATCAAACCATAGCCCGCCCACAATAATTCCTTGCGCAGCGCGCTCCGTTCGGCGGCACCGATGCTGCCGGCCGGCCCGATCACCAGGGTCCAGCTGCCATCCCAGTGCACGACCAGCGGCGCATAAATGCGGCGATAGGCGCGTTCGAAGCGGGCCAGCGCCTCCGGGCGTATCGTATAGGCGCTGCGGCGGCCGTCACGTTGCGAGCTGAGCCAGCCCTCCTGCGCCAGGCGGAACACGCTGGTGCGCAGCAGGCGATCGTTGACGCCAAACGGCGCCAGCAGTTCGATCAGACTGCCCAGCCAGATGGCGCCGCCGCGCGGCACGATGGCGTCGCCAAAGATGGTCATCACCAGAGACTTTGAGCGCGGTGGGTCGCTTTCCAGGAAATCGGCTATCCATGCCGTGCAGCGGGTGTTCTTCATGTGGTTCCGGTCTGGCCGTGTTGCGGTCGATTCAATAAAAGCAGCAGTTTACTTGGCTGCGCGGGTAGCGCGTCAATAATTTGCCGGAAGCGCTGGTGGCACTTCGCAATGTTTTCTCATCAGCAATATCATACGCACAAAAAAGCGGCACAAGATACGAATTTTTAAAATGACTCACATCAAGTGTATGCAAATCGATTTTTGTATCGTATTATCTATTCATCGCATCGCGTTGCTGCGCAAAATCAAAGACATGGGAGACAGATCATGTACGCACAAATGGTTGAAACCGGCCTCAAGAACGTCCGTTCCATCGATGACATGGGTCAAGAAGAGCGCGCTTTTCAGGCGCGCATCGACGAAGGCATCAAGATCGAGGCCAAGGATTGGATGCCGGACGCTTACCGCAAGACCCTGATCCGCCAGATTTCGCAGCATGCGCATTCGGAAATCGTCGGTCAATTGCCCGAAGGTAACTGGGTCACGCGCGCGCCGACCTTGAAACGCAAGTCCATCCTGCTGGCGAAGATCCAGGATGAAGCCGGTCACGGCCTGTACTTGTACAGCGCCGCCGAAACCCTGGGCGTGTCGCGCGACGACTTGCTCGCTGCCTTGCACTCGGGCAAAGCCAAGTATTCCAGCATCTTTAACTATCCCACCCTGTCGTGGGCCGACATGGGCGCCATCGGCTGGCTGGTCGACGGCTCCGCCATCATCAACCAGATTCCGCTGTGCCGTTGCTCGTATGGCCCGTATGCGCGCGCCATGATCCGTGTTTGCAAGGAAGAATCGTTCCATGCGCGCCAGGGTTACGACATCATGATGTCACTGTGCAAGGGCACACCAGAACAGAAAGCCATGGCGCAGGATGCGCTGAACCGCTGGTGGTGGCCATCCCTGATGATGTTCGGCCCGTCCGACGCTGCTTCCGTCAACAGCGCCCAATCGGCGCAATGGCGCATCAAGCTGTTTTCGAATGATGAATTGCGCCAGCGCATGGTGGACCAGACCGTGCCGCAAATCGAATACCTGGGCTTGACCGTGCCCGATCCCGACCTGACATTCAATGCCGAGACGGGTCACTATGAATTCGGCGAGATCGACTGGGCCGAGTTCAACAATGTATTGAAGGGCAATGGCCCATGTAACCGCGAGCGCCTGCAAACGCGGGTCAAGGCGTATGAAGACGGTGTATGGTTCCGCGATGCTTTGCTCGCGTATGCCGATAAACAAGCCGCAGTCAAAGCGGCAGCGTAAATACATAAGACAGATAGGGGAGAGCAATATGAGCAAAGAATGGCCATTGTGGGAAGTTTTCATCCGCAGCCAGCACGGCCTGGCGCACAAGCATGTGGGCAGCCTGCACGCCTCCGACGCCACCATGGCGGTCAACCATGCGCGCGACGTCTACACGCGCCGCAATGAAGGCGTGAGCATCTGGGTGGTGCGCGCGGCCGATATCGTCGCCAGCAGCCCGGGCGACAAGGGCGCCCTGTTCGAGCCGTCGAACAGCAAGGTGTACCGCCATCCCACCTTCTTCCCGATGCCGGAAGAAGTCAAGAACCTGTGATGGGAGCGATCGCAATGGATGACAAGGTAAATTACCTCCTGCGCCTGGGCGACAACGCCCTGATTCTCAGCCAGCAGCTGTCGCAGCTGTGCGGCAAGGGTCCCGCGCTGGAAGAGGACATGGCGCTGACCAACGTGGCGCTCGACTTGCTGGGCCAGACGCGTTTGTGGTTCAGCTATGCGGCCGAACTGGAAAACGCGGGCCGCGACGAGGACGACATCGCCTTTTTACGCGACGCCCACGACTTCAAGAATTGTCTGCTGCTGGAGCAGCCGAACGGCAATTACGCCGACACCATGATGCGCCAGTTCTTCTTCGACACCTGGCACTACTTCCAGCTGCTGGAACTGGCGAAATGCAGTGATCCACGCATCGTCGAAGTGGCGCAGAAGTCGATCAAGGAAGTCACCTATCACCTGCGCCGCAGCGGTGACCTGATCGTGCGCCTTGGCGATGGCACGGCGGACAGCCACGCGAAAACACAGGCCGCAGCCGACAAGCTGTGGATGTACACGGGCGAGATGTTCAAGTACGACGCCGTCGACCAGGTCATGGTCGTCGCCGGCATCGCGCCGCCATCGGACGTGTTGCGCCAGGCCTTCCTCGAACACGTGGCCGAGATCTTCGCCGAAGCCACCTTGAGCATGCCGGCGCCCGACGCCTGGATGCAAAAGGGTGGCAAGCAGGGCACGCACACGGAACACCTGGGCTTCATCCTGGCCGAGATGCAGTTCCTGCAGCGCGCCTATCCCGGGGCGGAGTGGTAATGAACACGGCCACGGCAGCGCTGGACGCCGCCCAGGTCTGGGCCTGGCTGGGCGACGTGCCGGACCCGGAAATTCCCGTCATTTCGGTGGTGGACCTGGGTATCGTGCGCGCCGTTGATGTGGTCAGTGGCGATGAATGCATCGTGACGATCACGCCCACCTATTCGGGCTGCCCGGCCATGCAGGTGATCGCCGATGCCGTCACGGAGGCCTTGCGCAGCCATGGCGTGGCCAAGGTGACATTGGTGAACCAGCTGGCGCCCGCCTGGACCACGGACTGGATGAGCGAGGCGGGCAAGGCCAAGCTGAAAGGCTATGGCATCGCCCCGCCACAGCAGCAGGTGATCGACATCAGCGGCCTGCGTAGAGGAATAGCGGGTGGTGTCAAGCGCCAGCCTATGCCGAAGCTGGAGGTGATCTGCCCGAACTGCGGTTCCACGCATACGCAGCTGACCAGCCAGTTCGGCTCCACGCCGTGCAAGGCCCTGTACAAATGCCTGGATTGCCGCGAACCGTTTGACTACTTCAAGTGCCACTAAAAAAATCAGGCACACGTTCCGAAGAAACTGGAGATGAAGCATGAGTAAATTTTATCCGCTGTGCGTATCGAACGTGCGCAACGAAACGCGCGACACCATCGCCGTCACGTTCGACGTGCCATTTGAGTTGCAGCAGCAGTTCCGCTTCCAGCAGGGCCAGCACCTGACCCTGCGCGCCAATATCAATGCGGAAGACGTGCGCCGCTCGTATTCCATCTGTTCGGCGGTGCAGGACGGCACGCTGCGCGTGGCCATCAAGCGCACGCCGGGCGGCGCCTTTTCAACCTGGGCGAACGACACCCTGAAAGCCGGCGCCACCATCGAGGTGATGCCGCCCATGGGCCACTTCAACGTGCCGCTCGACTGCGTCAACCGCAAGCACTACCTGGCGTTTGCGGCCGGCAGCGGCATCACGCCCATCCTCTCCATCATCAAGACGACTCTGCTGACGGAGCCATTGAGCCGTTTCACGCTGTTCTACGGTAACCGCGCCTCGTCGTCCGTCATCTTCAAGGAAGAATTGACAGACTTGAAGGATGTGTACCTGGAGCGTTTGAACCTGGTCTACGTGATGAGCCGCGAGCAGCAGGATATCGAATTGTTCAACGGCCGCATCACGCAGGAAAAATGCGAGCAATTCTTGCAGCACTGGATCCGTGTCGAAGACTACGACAACGCCTTCATCTGCGGTCCGGAAGACATGATGCTGGGCGTCTCCGCCGCCCTGCAGGCGGCCGGCATGCCGAAGCAAAATATCAAGATCGAACTGTTCGCCGCCAGCATCCCGAAAAACGCCCACAAGCCGCGCGCCCAGTTCGACGCGGGCGCCGTGCAGGAAACGGAAGTAACCGTCATCATGGATGGCAACCACACCACCTTCACGATGGACAAGGACAAGGAATCCATCCTCGACGCGGGCCTGCGTCAGGGTATCGACATGCGCTACTCGTGCAAGGGCGGCGTATGCTCGACCTGCCGCTGCAAGATCCTCGACGGCAAGGTCGAGATGGACGTCAACTACGCGCTGGAAGACTATGAAGTAGCACGCGGCTTTGTCCTCAGCTGCCAGAGTTTTCCGCTGACCGACAAGGTCGTGGTCGATTTCGACCAGGCAGAATAAAGCCGGCGCAGGGCTGGTGCCCTGCCGTACCCATTAAAAAAGCGAGACGCCATGAGCTACCAAAACATCCTCTTTACCATCGAGCAGGGCATCGCCACGCTGACCCTGAACCGTCCCGACAAGCTCAATAGCTTTACCCAAGCCATGCACGAGGAAGTGCGCGATGCGATAGCGAAAGTGAACGCCGACAGCTCCGTGCGCGTGTTCGTGCTGACAGGCGCGGGGCGCGGTTTTTGCGCGGGCCAGGATTTGTCCGACCGCGCCGTGGAACCCGGCTCGAAAGGCGTGGACCTGGGCGAGTCGGTGGAAAAAAACTACGCGCCGCTGGTGCTGGCCTTGAAGGCCTTGCCTATGCCCGTCATTTGCGCCGTCAATGGCGTGGCGGCAGGCGCGGGCGCCAACCTGGCGCTGGCCTGCGACATCGTCATCGCCGGTAAGTCGGCCAGTTTCGTCGAAGTGTTCTGCAAACTGGGCCTGATCCCGGACACGGGCGGCACCTTCTTCCTGCCGCGCTTGATCGGCTCGGCGCGCGCCATGGGCCTGGCCATGCTCGGTGAAAAGCTGACGGCCGAAAAAGCGGAAGACTGGGGCCTGATCTGGAAATGCGTGGACGATGCGCAGCTTACGGAAGAAACGCGCAAGCTCGCCGTGCACTTTGCCAGCGCGCCGACCAAGGGCCTGGCTTATACCAAGCAGGCGCTGGCCGCCAGTGGCGCCAATACCCTGCCGCAGCAGCTGGCGCTGGAAGCGCGCATGATGAGCGATCTCGGTAACAGCGACGATTACCGCGAAGGCGTGGCTGCCTTCATGGAAAAGCGCGCAGCGCAATTCAAGGGACACTGATATGGCAGCTTTGGACAACAACAGCATCATCGCCGTCATCGGCAGCGGCGCCATGGGCGCCGGCATCGCACAGGTGGCCGCAGCTGCCGGTTACAGGGTAAAACTGTACGACACGCGTGCGCAAGCCGTCAGCAAGGCCTTGCTCGACATCGGCAAGATGTATGCGAAGCTGGCCGAAAAGGGCCGCATGACGTTTGACGAAGCCACGGCCGCCACGGCGCGCCTGCAGGCGGCAGACAGCCTGGCCGACGTGGCAGATGCCGTACTGGTGGTGGAAGCTATCGTGGAAAACCTCGACGTCAAACGCGGCCTGTTCGCCGAACTGGAGGCCGTGGTCAGCGAAGACTGCATTCTGGCGACGAACACTTCGTCGATTTCCGTCACGGCCATCGCCGCCAAGTTGCGCCGTCCGGAACGCCTGGTCGGCATGCACTTCTTTAACCCTGTTCCCTTGATGGCGCTGGTCGAAGTGGTCGAAGGCCTGGCCACCAGCGAGCAAGTCGCCGCCACCGTGTATGACACCGCCATCGCCTGGGGCAAGAACCCCGTGCATGCAAAATCGACGCCCGGCTTCATCGTCAACCGTGTCGCGCGTCCGTTTTACGCGGAAGGCTGGCGCTTGCTGAACGAACAGGCGGGCGACCCCGCCACCATCGACGCCGTGCTGCGCGAAGCGGGCGGTTTCCGCATGGGGCCATTCGAATTGATGGACTTGATCGGCCACGACGTCAATTTCTCCGTCACGCAATCCGTGTTCGGCGCCTATTTCAACGACCCCCGTTTCACGCCGTCCGTGCTGCAACAGGAAATGGTCAACGCCGGTTTCCTCGGCCGCAAATCGGGCCGCGGCTTTTACCTGTATGGCGAAGGCGCACCTGCCCCCGTGGCGCAGGCGGAAAGCGCACAGGCGAAGCCGGAATTCGTCGCCCTGTCGGCTGCCATCGGTGGCGATGGCCGTGGCCACAGCGGCGTCATTCGCAGCCTGGTGCAGCGGCTGGAGCAGGCGGGCATCACCGTCAGCCGCCGCGTGACGCAGGAAGGCCAGGCGCACGACGAGGCACCCGCCCTGCATTGCCATGGCGCCGCGATTTATCTGACCGATGGCCGTAGCGCTACCCAGCGCGCGCACGACAACCAGCATCCGGACACGGTGCTGTTCGACCTCGCGCTCGATTACGCCAGTGCCAAACGCATCGCCGTGGCCCGTGCCGATCAGTGCAGCGACGCCGCTTACGTCGCCGTCGTGGGTCTGTTCCAGGCAGCCGGTTTTATCGTCACGCGCCTGGACGACGTGCCTGGGCTGGCCGTCATGCGCACGGTCGCCATGCTGGCCAACGAGGCGGCCGACGCCGTCAACCAGGGCGTGTGCACGGTGGCCGCCGTCGATATCGCCATGCAGAAGGGCGTCAACTATCCATGCGGACCGCTGGCCTGGGCCGATGCGGTGGGCATCCAACACATCGTGACCGTGCTGCAGCACCTGGCGCAAGGCTACGGCGAAGATCGCTACCGTGTCTCGCCGCTGCTGCGCCGCAAACTCGCCACTGGAGCACAGTTTCATGCATAAGGAAGAGCCTATCCACGCCGCCCAGGCCTTGGCCGAAGCTTCCGCCGCGTCCATGCTGTCGCGCGATAACGCCACCGCTGCCATGGGCATCGCCCTGGCGGAAGTCGGCCCCGGCCATGCACGTATGACGATGACGGTGCGCGCCGACATGCTCAATGGCCACCAGACCTGCCACGGCGGCTTCATCTTCGCCCTGGCCGACAGCGCTTTTGCGTTTGCCTGCAACAGCTACAACCTCAATACCGTGGGCGCCGGTTGCACCATCGATTACCTGGCGCCGGGCCGCGAAGGCGACATGCTCACGGCGCACGCCGTCGAACAGGCACTGGCCGGCAAGAGCGGCGTCTACGACGTCAAGGTCAGCAACCAGGATGGCCGCGCCATCGCGCTCTTCCGTGGCAAGTCGATCCGCGTGGCGGGTGAAGTCATTAGTGATTGAAGGTACAAGAGCAGACTTGAACTGCCGCTGCAGCTTTAAATAGTTAAAGAACCAATTAGGAGACAATGATGGTCCAACGTACGCCTTCCCCGAATGACCTTGAGCCGATCGAACGCGCCAGCAAGGATGAACTGCAGGCGCTGCAGCTCGAACGCATGAAATGGACGCTCAAGCACGCGTATGACAACGTGCCCCATTACCGCGCCGCCTTTGACGAAGCGGGCGTGCATCCGGACGATCTGAAATCGCTGTCCGACTTGTCGAAATTCCCGTTCACCGATAAAAAAGTCTTGCGCGACAATTACCCATTTGGCTTGTTCGCCGTGCCGCGCGAGCAAGTGGTGCGCATCCACGCGTCGAGCGGCACCACGGGCAAGGCCACGGTGGTTGGCTACACGCAGAACGACATCGATACTTGGGCTAACGTGGTGGCGCGCTCGATCCGCGCAGGCGGCGGCCGCGCGGGCGACATGGTGCATATCTCCTACGGCTACGGCCTGTTCACGGGTGGCCTGGGCGCGCACTATGGTGCCGAGCGCCTGGGCTGCACCGTCATTCCGATGTCGGGCGGGCAGACGGAAAAGCAGGTGCAATTGATCCAGGATTTCAAGCCGTCTATCATCATGGTCACGCCATCGTACATGCTCAACATCATCGAGGAATTCACGCGCCAGGGCCTCGACCCGGCTGAATCGTCGCTGAAGGTGGGCATCTTCGGCGCCGAGCCGTGGACGGATGCCATGCGTTCGGAAATCGAGGCGCGCGCCGGCATCGACGCCGTCGATATCTATGGCCTGTCCGAAGTGATGGGCCCTGGCGTGGCTTCCGAATGCATCGAAAGCAAGGACGGTCCCGTCATCTGGGAAGACCATTTTTATCCTGAAATCATCGATCCGGAAACGGGCGAAGTACTGCCGGACGGCGCAGAGGGCGAACTGGTGTTTACCTCGCTGTCGAAGGAAGCGCTCCCCGTCATCCGCTACCGCACGCGCGATTTGACCCGCTTGCTGCCGCCGACCTCGCGCTCGATGCGCCGCATCGGCAAGATCACGGGCCGTTCGGACGACATGCTGATCATCCGTGGCGTGAACGTCTTCCCCACCCAGATCGAAGAGCTGATTTTGAAAATGCCGAAGCTGGCACCGCAATACCAGCTGGTGGTCACGCGCGACGGCCACCTCGACAAGCTCGAAGTGATCGCCGAGCTGCGCCTCGACCTGACGTCCACCATCTCGGCCAGTGAAACGGACGCCCTGGCGCGCGAGCTGGAACACCGTATCAAGACGCATGTGGGCGTGAGCACGCGCGTGCGCCTGGTGGCCGCTGCCGGCATCGAACGTACTCTGACGGGCAAGGCCCGCCGCGTGGTCGACCAGCGCCCGAAGATTTTCTCCTGATAGCCCGAACAAGGAACCAAACATGAACGACGCTTTTATCTGTGACGCCGTACGCACCCCGTTTGGCCGCTACGGCGGTTCCCTCGCCAGCGTGCGCGCGGACGACCTGGGCGCGCTGCCGATTGCCGCGCTGATCGCCCGCAACCCGTCCGTCGACTGGTCCGCCATCGACGACGTGTTCTACGGTTGCGCCAACCAGGCGGGCGAAGACAACCGCAACGTAGGCCGCATGGTCGCGCTGCTGGCTGGTTTGCCTGCCGCCGTACCCGCCAATACCATCAACCGCCTGTGCGGCTCCAGCCTGGATGCCGTCGGCATGGCTGCCCGCTCCATCAAGGCGGGCGAAGCGGATCTGATCATCGCCGGCGGCGTGGAAAGCATGACGCGCGCGCCTTTCGTGATGGGCAAGGCTGACAGCGCCTTCTCGCGCGCAGCGAAAATCGAAGACACGACCCTGGGCTGGCGCTTCGTCAACGGCAAGATGAAGGCGCAGTACGGCATCGACACCATGCCGGAAACGGCTGAAAACGTGGCCGTGGAATTTGGCATCAGCCGCGCCGACCAGGATGGTCTGGCCTTGCGCAGCCAGCAGCGCTGGGCCGCCGCCCATGCGGCTGGCGTCTTCGAGCGCGAAATCGTGCCCGTCGCCGTGCCGCAGAAAAAAGGCGAACCGAAGATGGTGACGATGGACGAACACCCACGTCCGGATACCTCGATCGAGATGCTGGCGAAGCTCAAGGGCGTCGTGAAAGTGGACGGCAGCGTCACGGCCGGCAATGCTTCGGGCCTGAACGACGGCGCCTGCGCAATCTTGCTGGCGTCCGCCGCCGCCGTGGATAAATACAAATTGACGCCGCGCGCAAAAGTGCTGGGCATGGCCACGGCCGGCCTTGCGCCGCGCATCATGGGTTTCGGTCCCTCGCCGGCGTCGCGCAAGGTACTGGCGCAGACTGGCCTCACCATCGAGCAGATGGATGTGATCGAACTCAATGAAGCGTTTGCCGCGCAGGCGCTGGCTGTCACGCGCGACCTGGGCCTGGCGGACGATGCGGCCCACGTGAATCCGAATGGCGGCGCGATTGCCATCGGCCATCCTCTGGGCGCATCCGGTGCGCGCCTGGTGATGGCTGCCCTGAACCAGCTGGAACGCACGGGCGGGCGCTATGCGCTGTGCACCATGTGCATCGGCGTAGGGCAGGGTATTGCTGTAGTGATTGAACGCGTATAACAAAGTAAAAAAAAGGCGCAGGCTTGTAAAAAAGCGCCGACCATTGACCGTAGTGCCAACCTGGTGGAGACCACAATGATTGCCAATATCTTCAAGAAAACCCTGATCGCCGGCGTGCTGGCCATGTCCGCCGCGGGCGCGTATGCTGCCGATAACATCAAGATCGGTTCCGTGCTGTCCGTCACGGGACCGGCCGCCTTCCTGGGCGACCCTGAACTGAAAACCCTGCAGCTGTATATCGAGAAAATCAACGCGGCCGGCGGCGTGTTGGGGCGCAAGCTGGAACTGGTGCACTACGACGATGGCAGCGATGCGGCCAAGGCCAACGGTTTTACCAAGCGCCTGATCGAATCGGACAAGGTCGATGTGTTGATCGGCGGTACCACCACCGGTGCGACGATGGCGATGGCGCCGCTGGTGGAGCGCGCCAGCATGCCGTTCATCTCGCTGGCAGGCGCCGTTGTCATCATCGATCCTGTCAAGAAGTGGGTCTTCAAGACGCCGCATACGGACCGCATGGCGGCCGAGAAAGTGTTCGAGGACATGAAGAAGCGCGGCATCAGCAAGGTGGGCCTGCTGTCGGAAACGAGCGGCTTCGGCGCTTCGGGCCGCAAGGAATCGCAGATCGTCGCCTCGAAATATGGCATCGCGCTGGTGGCCGATGAAACTTATGGTCCGAAAGACACGGACATCACGGCGCAGCTCACACGCATCAAGAACACGGCTGGCGTGCAAGCCGTCTTCGTCTTCGGCCTGGGCCAGGGGCCGGCGGTCGTGACCAAGAACTACGGCCAGCTGGGCATGGCCGCACTGCCGCTGTACCAGTCACACGGCGTGGCGGCGGACGAATATCTGAAGCTGTCGGGCAAGGCCGCCGAAGGCGTGCGCCTGCCAACGCCGGCCCTGCTGATCTGCGCCATGCTGCCGGACAGCGACGCGCAAAAGGCCATCGTGGTCGGCTACGACAAGACGTATAAAGAGCGCTACAAGATCGACCCGTCGACCTTTGGCGGCTATGCGCTCGACGCCCTGAACCTGTCGGTGGACGCCATCAAGCGCGCCGGTGGAACGGACCGCGAAAAAGTGCGCGCGGCACTGGAACAGACCAAGGGTTTTGTGGGCACCACCGGTGTCTTCAACATGTCGGTCAAGGACCACATGGGCCTGGACCTGTCGGCTTTCCGCATGGTGGAAGTGAAGAACGGCGAATGGCAATTGTCTAAATAAGTTCGAGAAGGTAAGCCAGAAGTAGTTGCGCGGGCCGCCCTCGAAGGTGGTCCGCGCATAGCCGAACATAATGGAGACACCATGGAAGTCGCTCAATTTCTACAATTTCTGTATTCCGGGATGACGGTCGGTTCCGCCTACGCGCTGGCGGCGCTGGGCTTTACCATCATCTACAACACCAGCGGCGTGATCAACTTCGCCCAGGGCGAGTTCATCATGCTGGGCGGGATGCTGGCCGCCGTGATGTCCGCCGCCGGCGTGCCGCTGCCGCTGGCCATCATCCTGGCGGTCATCGCCACGGGCCTGGTTGGCCTGTTGATGGAAAAAACCGTGATCGAACCGGCGCAAAATGCGCAGGTCATTACCCTGTTGATCATCACCATCGGTGCCTCACTGGTGTTGCGTGGCCTGGTGCAAATCTGGTTGGGCAAGGATACGCACTCGCTGCCAGCCTTTTCGGGCGATGCACCGATTGAATTTTTGGGCGCCAGCCTGCTGCCGCAAAGCCTGTGGGTGCTGGGCGTGACTGTCGTCATCGTGCTGGTCCTGGGCTGGTTCTTCGGTCGCACCCTGATGGGCAAGGCCATGCTGGCCACGTCGCACAACAAGCTGGCCGCGCAACTGGTGGGCATCAACACGCGCAAGGTACTGCTGTTCTCGTTCGGCCTGTCAGCCCTGCTGGGCGCGGCGGGCGGTATTCTCGTCGCACCGATCACCTATACCTCGTATGACGCGGGCATCATGCTGGGCCTGAAAGGTTTTGTCGCTGCCGTATTGGGTGGCCTGGGTGGCGGCGTGGGCGCAATCGCTGGTGGCCTGATCCTGGGCATCGCCGAAGCCATGACGGCCGGTTACATTTCGTCGGCCTACAAGGACGCCGTGCCCTTCGTGCTGATTTTATTGATCCTGTTCTTCCTGCCGCAAGGCTTGTTTGGCGCTAAAAATTCGGAGCGTGTATGAAGACGCAGTTGCCAACATTCTTTACCAGTTCGCGCCATGGCGGGCTGCTGTTGCTGGCACTCGTGCTGGCCATCCTGCCGCTGTTTCTCACCAACGCGTTTTATTATGACGTGGCGATCCGGATTGCGCTCAACGCCATCGTCGTCATCGGCCTGAACCTGCTGATGGGCTATACGGGCCAGATCAGCCTGGGCCACGCGGGTTTCTATGGCCTCGGCGCGTATGCGTCGGCCGTGCTGACCACGCACTATGCCTGGCCGCCGCTGGCGGCGCTGGCCGCCGGCGCCGTCGCTACAGGCCTGCTGGCGCTATTGTTAGCCCGCCCTGTACTGAAGCTCAAGGGCCATACCCTGGCCATGGCGACCCTGGGCCTGGGCATCATCATTTCCATCGTCATTAACAACGAGACGCAATGGACGGGTGGCCCGGACGGCATCGGCGTGTCCGCCTTCAGTGTCGCCGGCCTGGAAATCGCCGGTGAAAAATCGTGGTACCTGGTGTGCGCCGTGCTGCTGTTGATGGTCACGTGGCTAGCCCTGAACCTGATCGATTCGCCCGTCGGGCGCGCGCTGCAGGCGATCCACGGCTCGGAAGTGGCGGCCCGGGTGGTCGGCGTCGACACGACCCGCTTCAAGGTGCGCGTGTTCGTGCTGTCGGCCGTCATTGCCAGCATAGCGGGCAGCATCAGCGCCCACTACATCGGTTTCATCACCCCCAATCTGGCTGGCTTTTTCCACTCGATCGAGTTGGTGACGATGGTGGTGGTGGGTGGCATGGCGTCGATCTTCGGTTCCATCATCGGCGCGGCCCTGCTGACGATCCTGCCGCAACTGCTGTCCAGCTTTGAAGGTTGGGAAACGGTGGTCTTCGGCGTGATCCTGATGGCGACCATGATCTTCATGCCCAAGGGCCTGGTACCTAGCCTGGCCAGCCGTTCGCGCAAGCGGGCCGCCACGCCCAATGCGCCCGTCAAATCCGCGCAGGAGGTGTGAGATGCTGACGATTAATAATCTGAGCAAGAGCTTTGGCGGCGTGCATGCGGTGCAGGATGTGAGCTTTACCGTCAAGGAAGGCAATATCCATTCCGTGATCGGGCCGAATGGCGCCGGCAAGACGACGCTGTTCAACCTGATCACGGGTGTGTATACGCCGAGCAAGGGCGAGATTTTGCTGAATGGCGAGAACGTGGCCGCCATGTCGCCCGATGCGCTGGCGCGGCGCGGCATGAGCCGCACCTTCCAGAATCTGCAAGTGTGCATGAACATGACGGCCATAGCCAATGTGATGGTGGGCGCGCACTTGCGCCTGAACCAGAACCTGTTCGCCTCCATGCTGCGTTTGCCGTCCGTGCGTCGTGCCGATGCGGCCTGCCGCGATGAAGCGGCCAGCCTGATGGAGTTTGTCGGCGTGGGCCGGCATATCGATGACGAGGCGGGGCAGATGTCGTATGGCGCGTTAAAGCGCCTGGAAATTGCCCGCGCGCTGGCGGCCAAGCCGAAGGTGCTGCTGCTCGATGAACCGGCCGCTGGCCTGAACCATACCGAGACGGGCGAGATCGAAGCCTTGATACGCAAGGTGGCGCAATCGGGTGTGACGGTGGTGCTGGTCGAGCATGACATGAAACTGGTGATGAATTTGTCGGACCATATCCTGGTGCTCGACTATGGCAAGAAGCTGGCCGAAGGGACTGCCGCCGAAGTGCGCGCGAACCCCGACGTGGTGGCGGCATATCTGGGAGTGGCGGCATGATGCAAAATGAAATTCAAGCTCCGCTGGTGCTCGATATCGCCGGCTTGACTAGCCATTACGGCCGCATCCAGGCCCTGCATGGCATCGACTTGCAGGTGCGACAGGGGCAACTGGTGGCCCTGGTGGGCGCGAATGGCGCCGGCAAGACCACCCTGTTGCGGGCGATTTCCGGCGTGCAGCCGATCAGCGCCGGCAGCATCGCCTTTGCCGGTCAGGATGTCAGCCGCATGAGCGCCGACAGGCGCGTGCGTGCCGGTATCTGCCAGGTGCCGGAAGGGCGGCAAGTGTTCGGCCCCATGACGGTTGAAGACAATCTGCGCCTGGGCGCCTTTACGCGCCCGGCACAGGACGTGGCGGGCGACATGGAGCGCATGTACGGCCTGTTCCCGATTTTGAAGGAAAAGCGGCTGCTGCTGGCCGGGACCTTATCGGGCGGGCAGCAGCAGATGCTGGCCATGGCGCGCGCGCTGATGGGCCGTCCGCAACTGCTGCTGCTCGACGAACCGAGCATGGGCCTGGCGCCGCTCTTGATCGCGGAAATCTTCCGCATCGTGGCCGAACTGCGCGACCAGGGAATCACCATCTTCCTCGTCGAGCAAAACGCGCACGCCGCCTTGTCGATCGCCGACGTAGGCTATGTGATCGAGACGGGGGCCATCACGCTGTCCGGTCCCGGTCCTGAATTGCTGCATAACGAGCAGGTACAAAGCGCCTATCTGGGCATGTAAGGAGTCTGTATGGTGAAAGTCTATGAAATCAACGGTGTCACCCCCGTCGTCCACCCCAGCGCCTATGTGCATCCGAGCGCGGTGCTGATCGGCGACGTTATCGTCGGCCCGCGATGCTATATCGGTCCGCTGGCCTCGATCCGTGGCGACTTCGGCCGCCTGATCCTGGAAGAGGGCGCGAACCTGCAGGATACCTGCGTCATGCACGGTTTTCCCGGCTGCGACACGGTGGTCGAGACCGACGGTCATATCGGTCACGGCGCCGTGCTGCATGGCTGCCGCATCGGCCGCAATGCGCTCGTCGGCATGAACGCCGTGGTGATGGATAACGCCATCATCGGCGAGGAATCCATCGTCGCGGCCATGAGTTTCGTCAAGGCAGGCATGATCGTCGCGCCGCGCAGCATGGTGGTCGGTACGCCGGCCAAGGTAATGCGCGCGCTGACCGACGATGAAATCAAGTGGAAAAGCGCGGGCACCGGCCAGTACCACGAACTGGCCGTGCGCTCGATGCAGACGATGCGCGAAGTGGAAGCCCTGACGGAAGTCGAGGCGAACCGCCAGCGCCTGAATTTCGAATCGGCCTTGCCGCTGCACTTGCATAAAAACGCCGCAGCGCAGTAAGCACGCAGTAAACCAATATAGGAGTAGTACACATGGCTCAAATATCCACCCTGCAAAGCTTGATTGCCGGCCGCTGGCTGGGCGAAAGCGCTGCCGTGCCCTTGCACAGCGCCTTGAACAACCGCGTCATCTATCACACGCATGCGGAAAAGATCGATTTCGACGAAGCCGTCACGTATGCGCGCAAGACGGGCGTGCCGGGCTTGATGGCGTTGGACTTCCAGCAGCGCGCCGCGCGCCTGAAGGCGCTGGCCTTGTACCTGGTCGAGCGCAAGGAAGAGTTGTATGCGATCTCGCACCTGTCGGGCGCCACGCGCGCCGATAGCTGGGTCGATATCGAAGGCGGCACGGGCACCCTGTTTGCCTACGCCAGCATGGGCAGCAACGAGCTGCCGTCGTCGAACGTGCTGCATGAAGGCCCGGCCATCGCGCTCGGCAAAAAAGGTGGCTTCGCCGGCACGCACATCCTGGTGCCGCGCGGCGGCCTGGCCGTGCACATCAACGCCTTCAATTTCCCCATCTGGGGCTTGCTGGAAAAATTCGCGCCCAGCTTCCTGGCGGCCATGCCCTGCATCGCCAAGCCGGCCACGGCGACGAGCTATCTGACGCAAGCCGTCGTGCGCATGATGCATGAATCTGGCTTGCTGCCGGCTGGCAGCCTGCAACTGGTGATCGGCTCCACGGGCGACTTGCTGGACCGTTTGAATGGACAGGACTTCGTCACGTTCACGGGATCGGCCGCCACTGCCGCCAAGCTGCGCACCAATCCTAACCTGATCGCCCAGTCCGTGCCCTTCAATGGCGAAGCCGATTCGCTCAATTGCGCCATCCTGGCGCCGGACGTCACACCCGACGATGTGGAATTCGACCTGTTCGTCAAGGAAGTCGTGCGCGAGATGACGGGCAAGTCGGGCCAGAAGTGCACGGCGATTCGCCGCATCATCGTGCCTGAGCACCTGATGGACGCTGTCGGCACGCGCCTGCGCGAACGCCTGGCCAAGGTGGTGGTGGGCGACCCGTCCATCGAAGGCGTGCGCATGGGCGCGCTGGCCTCGAAGGAGCAGCAAAGCGACGTGGCCGAACGGGTCGCCACGCTGTCGCAGGGTAACGAAGTGGTATTTGGCGCGGCCGACGGCTTCAATCCGCTCGGCGATGATGCGCTGGATGGCAGCTTCTTCTCGCCGACCTTGCTGCTGTGCCGCGACGCCTTCGGCAACGACGCCGTGCATGACGTGGAAGCGTTTGGCCCTGTCAGTACCATGATGGGCTACACGGATATCGACGAAGCGCTGGCCCTGGCTGCGCGCGGCAAGGGCAGCCTGGTGAGCACGCTGGTGACGCGCGATCCGAAGATCGCCGCGCGCGTGGTGCCGCACGTGGCGGCCACACATGGCCGCGTGCACGTGCTCGAGCGCGTGGCCTCCGTCGATTCGACGGGTCATGGCTCGCCCTTGCCGCAACTGAAGCACGGCGGCCCTGGCCGCGCGGGCGGCGGCGAGGAACTGGGCGGCGTGCGCGCCGTGCGCCACTACTTGCAACGGGCGGCGGTGCAGGGTTCGCCGACCATGCTGGCGGCCATCACCGGCGAATACGTGCGCGGCGCGGACGTTAATGAAAGCCCGATCCACCCGTTCCGCAAGCATTTCGAGGACCTGAAGACGGGCGACTCGCTGCTCACGCACCGGCGCACCGTCAGCGAAGCGGACATCGTCGCCTTCGGCGGCATCTCGGGCGACTTTTTCTACATGCACTTCGACGAGATCGCGGCCAAGGAATCGCAATTCGGCAAGCGCATCGCCCACGGCTACTTCGTGCTGTCGGCCGCTGCGGGCCTGTTCGTCTCGCCTGGCGTCGGTCCCGTGCTGGCCAACTATGGCCTGGACAACCTGCGCTTCGTCGCGCCCGTCGCCATCGGCGACACCATCCGCGCGCGCCTGACCTGCAAGCGCAAGGTGGACCGCAACCGCAAGGACGTGTTTGGCGTAGGCCAGGGCGTGGTCGCGTGGGACGTGCAGGTGACGAACCAGAACGAGGAACTGGTAGCCAGTTACGACATTCTGACGCTAGTGTCGAAGCGCGAGTAAGCATCTCCGGCAGCACTGGTTTGAACCGCGCCACCCGCGATCTTCGCGCGGGTGGCGCTTTCTTTATCCAATGTCCTTTTGTCTTGAATTATCCATAAGTATATGAAAAATATAGGCTAAGTGTGGTTTTGCACGGCGTGCTATTTAGATAAATCCTTCTAGAACGCGTACTTTTTTCGTAAAAAGCGGCGAATTTGCTCATTGCCTCAAGAAAACTTTCCACCGTAAAACCTTTTCTCTGTAGCATGGTTTTACTCACTGGTCACGCCGCCAAGCACGCTCTACGACGCGCTGGCGGCGCGAAAAAAACGGACCCGGCCTTTTACGGCCGGTGAGCCAACGACCGCGAGTCCCATTCCACGATTAACGTTCACCGCTACGGGTATTTAATTACTATGAATAAACACGTCCTGATTTTCCTGCTGGCCATGCCCCTGGCCATCAGCCATGCCTACGCCGAAGAGGCCAATGGCCCTACCGTCAAGATCAGCGGTTTCGGCACGGCCGCGCTGACCATGGCCGATACCGACAACGCGCAGTTCGCGCGCCCGAACCAGGCCGCCGGCGCCGGCCGCACTGCCCGCACGGGCATTGATTCCAACCTGGGCTTGCAAGCCAATGTTACCGTCAATCCCTGGCTGTCGGCCACCGTGCAGGGCCTGGCGCGCAAGGATGGCGAGGATGATTTTGGCGCCGAGCTGGCATGGGCTTTCGCCAAGGCCAAGGTGTCGGACAGCTTCAGTGTGCGCGTTGGCCGCATGGGCCTGCCCGTCTTCATGATTTCCGATTACCGTAACGTGGGCTATGCCAACACCTTGCTGCGCCCACCGGGCGAAATGTATTCGCAGGTGCCTCTCAACAGCATCGATGGCATCGACGGCACCTACCAGTTCAGCGCGGGCGACACCAGCATCACCACGCAGCTGGCGCTGGGCCGCACCAAGGCGACCCTGGCGACAGGGCCGGATTCGACCGTGCAGGTGGAAGGCAAGTCTATCGTCGCCCTCAACGTGGTGGTCGAACATGGCCCCGTGACCTTGCGCTTCGGCCGTGCCGAGACCAAGCTGACGATCAACGATTCGCCCAGCCTGAATACCTTGATGGGCAGCTTGCGCGCGGCTGGTGCTGGCTACAAGTTCGCCCAGCTGGGCGCCCTGGCCGATGCGCTGGAAGTCAAGGACAAGAAGGCGTCATTCACGTCCGTGGGCCTGGGCCTGGACTGGAACAACGTGCTGGTACAGTCCGAATATGCGAAGCGCAAGACGGATAGCTATGTCAGCGACAGTACCTCGTGGTACGTGATGGGCGGCTACCGCATCGGCGCCTTCCTGCCGTATTACAGCCACGCCAGCCTGAAGGCCGATGGCCGCGTGAACAATACTGTGCCGGCGGCCTGCCCGCCTGGCTATCCGGCCGCCTGCACGCCGACCCTGCGCGCTCTGTCGGCGGGCGTCAATGCCATGGCCAACACGCGCAACCAGCTGGAGCAAACGACGGACAGCATCGGCATGCGCTGGGACTTCCACCGTTCGGCCGCGCTGAAAGTGCAGATCGACCGCATCAAGCCGAAGAATGGCCCGGGCCTGTTCGTGCAAGCCAAGCCTGGCTTCCATGGTCCCGTCACGGTGGCCGCCGTCGCCATCGATTTCGTTTTCTAAGGAGCGCCGCATGAAACCATTGATCGTGAATGTGGCTGCCTTGCTGGCGCTGTCGACCGCTGTTCCCGCCATGGCCGAAGTGGTCGTGGTGGTCAATCCGAAAAGCGCCGCCGGCGCGATGACGAATGAACAGGTGGCGCAATTTTTTCTCGGTAAATCGACGGCCATGACGCCGATCGACCAGCCGGAAAGCGCCGCCGTGCGCGCCGAGTTCTACAAGAAGGTGACGGACAAGGAACCATCGCAAGCCAAGGCCCTGTGGTCCAAGCTGGTCTTCACGGGCAAGGCGACCTTGCCGAAGGAAGTGGCCAATAGCGCCGACGTGAAGAAGGCTGTCGCGGCCGATCCGAAAGCCATCGGCTATATCGAAAAGAGTGCCGTCGACGGCACCGTCAAAGTTGTGCTGACGGCGCCATAAAGCCGGTTCGGGCCGCGCGCCATGCGGCGGCCCGATAATTCATCAACATCAGGAGACAGCAATGAGCATCAAACGCAAGATATGGGCGCTGCCTGTCGTCTCGGCCGTGATCTTCGGCCTGGGACTGGCCGTCAGTGCCTATTTGTCCACTGCCGCGCTCAATTCCATCCACGCCACCGAAAGCGCCGACTATCCCGTGCTCGATATGGCCAAGTCGCTGACGCTGGACGTGGCCGCAGTCGGCGACGCCCTGCGCGATGCCGTCAGCGAAGGCGACAAGGAGCGCATCGGGCAAGTCGGTGGCCAGGCCGTCAAGCTGCGCGCCAAGCTGGCCGCCTTTGCGGCCATTCCCGGCCAGCGCGAGCAGGGCCAGCGCCTGGCCAAAGAATTCGATGCCTACTATGCGCCGGCCCTGAGCGCGGCGCGCATCATGCTGGAAATGGAAGAGGGCGACCCGCAAGCGACAGTGGCGCGCATGCAGGGCACGCTGGCGGTACTCAATACGGACCTGGCAAAGACCAACGAGCAGGCGCAATTGCAGTTCAAGCAGGGCATAGAGCGCAGTGCATCCAACGTGCGCAATGCCCTCAATACCAGCATCGCCGTGGCGCTGGCCGTCATTGTTTGCCTGGCGGCCGTGTCGCACTTTGTCGTGCGCGCCATCTGGCAGCAGCTGGGTGGCGAGCCCGAATATGCGCGTCAGATCGCGCGCGCCGTGGCCGATGGCGACCTGTCGATGGAAATCGCCACCGAGGCGGGCGACCAGGACAGCCTGCTGGCGGCCTTGAAGGACATGCGCGGCAAATTGGGCGGCATGGTGGCCGACATCAAGGCTTCCGCCGAAACTATCCAGGTGGCCAGCGCGGAAATCGCGCAAGGCAATGCGGACCTGGCCGCGCGCACGGAGTCGCAGGCGGGCAGCCTGGACCAGACGGCGCGCGCCATGGATAGCCTCACAAGCACCGTGCGCGACAACGCGGCCAACGCGGGCCAGGCGCATGAACTGGTGGTGTCGGCTTCTTCCGTCGCCGTAAAAGGAGGGCAAGTGGTCAGCCAGGTGGTGACCACCATGGGCGAGATCAACGACTCGTCCAGACGCATCGTCGACATTATCGGCGTCATCGACGGCATCGCCTTCCAGACGAATATCCTGGCCCTGAATGCGGCCGTCGAAGCGGCGCGCGCGGGCGAACAGGGACGCGGCTTTGCCGTGGTGGCGTCCGAAGTGCGCAACCTGGCGCAGCGCAGCGCCGGCGCAGCGCGCGAAATCAAGCAGCTGATCGGCGATTCGGTGGCGAAGGTGAATGTCGGCTCGAAGCTGGTTGACGAAGCTGGGCTGACCATGGGCCAGATCGTCGATTCCGTAAAAAAAGTGGCCGACATCATGGCCGAAATCAGCGCCGCCAGCCAAGCGCAAAGCGCCGGCATCGGCGATATCGGCGTGGCCATCGGCAGCATGGATCAAATGACGCAGCAAAACTCCGCGCTGGTGGAAGAGGCGTCAGCGGCGGCCGAATCGCTGCAGGAACAGGCGGTGCAACTGGGCACGGCGCTGGCCGTGTTCAAGCTGGCGCAGGGCGGCGCGCCGGCGATCACCACCGTGCCGGCGGCACGGCGGCTGGCGTTGAGGTAGGCGGCTTAGCGCTGCAGCCCGAACGGATCGTCGATGCTGTGCGCCGGTTGCGTGAACCAGCGCGGACCGTTTTCCGTCATATAAAAATGGTCTTCGTGGCGGATGCCGAATTCGCCGGGGATGCAGATCATCGGCTCGTTCGAAAAGCACATGCCCACGTCGAGCGGCGTGGTGTCATTGCCCACCAGGTAAGGCCATTCGTGGATATCGAGGCCGATGCCGTGGCCCGTGCGATGCGGCAGGCCCGGCAGCTTGTAGCCGGGACCAAAGCCGTCTGCTTCCAGGGACACGCGGGCGGCGCGGTCCACGTCGCCGCAGGGCACGCCCAGTTGCGCGGCGGCAAACGCCGCGGCCTGCGCCGCCTTTTCGCTGTTCCACACGCTGCGCTGGCGCGCGCTGATGGCGCCAAACACATAGGTGCGCGTGATGTCGGAGATGTAATTCATCACCTGGCAGCCCGTGTCGATCAGCACCGTGTCGCCTGCCTTCAGGGTTTGCACGTAGTTCACGCCATGCGGATAGGCCGTCGCTTCGCCGAACAGCACGATGCAGAAGTAGGAACGCGGTGCGCCCACCTTGCGGTGCGCGCGCTGGATGAATTCTTCCACTTCCACCGTCGTGATGCCTTCGTACAGCATGCTGGCCGTGGCCACGTGCACGGCCAGGGTCATGTCCATCACGCGCTGCATCAGGGCGATTTCCGCGCTGGATTTGCGGCTGCGGCAGTACGCCGTGACGGCACGCGCGTTTTCCAGCGCGTAGCCGGGGGCCAGCGGCTTGATGCCGTCATAGATGAAGAAGGCGGCGCTTTCGCAGATGCCCACGCGCGGCCGCTGGTGCGCGTCTTGCGCCACGCCCATGCGCGCCAGCACGTCGACAAACAACTGGTACGGGCTTTCATGTTCTTCCCAGCAATTGACACGGCCCTCGATGAGCATGAAGCCTTGCAAGGTGCTTTCCTCGAAGGCGGGAGCGATGTATTCGATCTCGCCGCTGGCCGGCAGGATGGCGCCCACCATGCGTTCGCTGGCATACCATTTGGTGCCTGTGAAATAGGTGAGGTTGGCGCCCGCGTTCAGGTAGATGGCGGCGATGCCCTGTTGGCGCATGAACGCTTGCGCCTTGGCGATGCGCTGCGCATGTTCGTCCTTGCCGATGGCGACCATGCCGCCCGTCATGTCCGACAGCGATGCCAATGCCTGTTCGATGGAAGTGCCACCTATGCTCATGCCTGCTCCTTTGTTCGATGCTGAATATGGAATGCGGGCATGATATCAGTTTGCGCCTTTCGGCTTGAGTCCAGGCGCGCCGCCGGCGGCATCGGGCGGGGCCAGCACCAGGTCGTGCGGATACGTGAATTGCCAGTCCGCGTAGCGCTGCTTGCGGCGCAGGCTGGCGTCTTCGTCGAGAAAATTGTCCTGCTTGATGGGGATCTGTGGCGATAGAGAATGGATGCCGACGATGCGTCCCTCCTGCCGCAACACGCCCCATTCCGTTTTTCCCGTGACGGGGTCCGCATACACGCGGCGCAGGTGCCGCCGTGCGTTGGCGTAGCGCGGGTCGCGCAGCAATTCCTGCAAGGCCAAGGGATAGCGGGGCCGCCCGTCGGCCGGCGTGCTGTCGTAGTAACGGCCCAGCGCATTGCGAAATTCGTGGCCGATGAACAGCAGTTCGCGCTCCTTCTCGCGCCGCGCGGCCGTGGCAAATAGCTCACTGGCCAGCACCAGGCCCACGCCCATGAAGGCCACCAGCATCAGGGTCCAGATATACGCAAAGCCCCGTGCGCGGGGTTGAAAACTAGAGCTGTTCAAACGGGATACCCTCGCGCGTCTTGCCCTTGGCGCCGCTGCGCACGTCGGCCACGCCGCCGATTTCGCCATTGGGCGAAGGGATCAGCTGCCAGGTGGCGGCGGACTCCGTGACGGGGTCCAGCGGCACGCTGCGGAAGTAATGGTGGGTCACCAGGTCGGCCAGCGCGGCCGGATACTCGCCCTTGTCGGCATAGTATTTATCCAGGCCGCTCCTGAGTACTTGCAGGTTTTCCTTCAAGGCGACTTCCTTGGATTTTTCCA
The DNA here is from genome assembly GCF_049897325.1 of Janthinobacterium sp. DSP2-3-3. Classification (NCBI taxonomy): domain Bacteria; kingdom Pseudomonadati; phylum Pseudomonadota; class Betaproteobacteria; order Burkholderiales; family Oxalobacteraceae; genus Janthinobacterium; species Janthinobacterium sp. DSP2-3-3. The sequence goes on from NZ_JAFCWA010000004.1 coordinate 220,148, forward strand.
CCGAGCCGAAATAGCGGGGAATGGCAATCGTCAGCAGCAGCGAGATGATCGCCAGTACCACCAGCAGTTCGACCAGAGTAAAGCCGCGCCGCAGGGATGAATAGGGCATGGGGGTCACCATTGATTGAGCGGCACGCCGTTCAGGCCCACCTTGGTCGAGCGCGAGGCGACGTCGAATACGTCTTCGCCTTCGCTGGGATTATCGGGCGGCGAGGCATAGGCGCGCTTGCTCCAGCTGTCGGCGGCGCTGCCTTCTTCCCTGGGCTGGAACGGGTCGCGCGGAAGGCGGCGCAAAAAATAGATGTTTTGCTTCGAGGGGCTGCGCTGGTCGGGCACGCCATCGACCAGTTCATCGAGTTCTTTCGGATAGCCGGATCCCCCCAGTGACAGCTTGATGCGGCCATTGTCCGAGGCGCGCTTGTAGGTGTCGATGGCCTCGCGTATCTCTATCAGGGCGCTGCGCAATTCATGTTCCTTCGCCCTTTGTTGCGCCACCTGCGCCATCGGCACGGCTACCGTGGCCAGGGTCGCCATGATGGCCAGGGTGATCATCAGTTCGATGAAAGTAAAGCCGCGTGGTTTCACTGGCCACCTTTGACCGTGGCCGATGGCATGGCGCTGGCCTTGTCGCCGGCGGCTGGCATTTCGTCGCCGCCCGTCATGGGCGAGCCGGTGCGCGGCACGGCCTGCTCGGGCGCGGCGATAGCCTCAGTGCTGCCGCTGACGCTGGCGCGGCCGCCCACGGATGCCTCGGTGCCCGAGTTGAATTCGGCCGTCATCAGGTCCGGGCGGCGGATGCTGCGCAGCAGGCGCGGCGTGATCGACAGCACGATCTCGCTGCGCATGGCGTCGTCCTTCTGGCTGCCAAACAGGCGGTTCAGCACGGGCAGTTCGCCCACGCCCGGCACCTTGTTGGCCGTGCCCCGGTCTTCGTCGCTGATCAAGCCTGCCAGCACCTGCGTCTCGCCATCCTTCAGGCGCAGCACCGTGGAAGCGCTGCGCGTGCCGATCTGGTAAGCCTGCGTGCCCGTCTTGCTGATCACTTCCTTGACGACGTTCGACACTTCCAGGTTGATTTTGATGGCTACCTCGTCGTCCAGGTAGACGTTCGGCTCCACGTCCAGTTTCAGGCCCACGTCGATGTAGTTGACGCTGTCGGAACTGACGCCGTTATTCGTCGTGACGGTAATGACGGGCACGCGGTCGCCGATCAGGATCTTGGCCTTTTCCTTGTTGCGCACGCGGATGCGCGGGTTGGCCAGGATATTGCTGTCGCTGTCCGTCTTGTTGGCGTTCAGGGTGACGCCGCCGATGCCCAGGTTGATATTGTCGCCATTGATGCGGTGCAGGTCCGCCACCTTCAGGCCGCCCAAGCCGCTGCCGACACCGGCCAAGGTCAGGCTGGCCTGGTCGGGCCAGCGCACGCCCAGTTCCATCAGGCGCGTGCGCTTGACTTCCAGCACTTCCACTTCCAGCATCACTTCCGGGTCGGCCAGATCCTGCACGTTGATGATGCGTTCGGCCATGCGCACCATTTCCGGCGTGTCGCGCAGCATAATGATACCCAGCCGCTCGTCGGTGACGACATCCTTGGCCTTGAGCAGGGTCTTGATGGAAAATGCCACCGTCTTGACATCGGCATTGGCGAGGAAGAAGGTGCGCACCACGAGCTGCTGGTAATCCTTCACCTTTTGCGGCGTATTCGGATAGATCGTGATCGACTTGTCGCTGGTGACGCTTTGTTCCAGCTGATTGGCGCCCAGCAGCATGGCAATCGCCTCTTCGATGCTGGTGTCGCGCACGGAAATGGTGGCGCGCAGGGCCGGATCGACTTCCTTGTCGAAGACGAAGTTCAATCCCGATACCTTGCTGATGAAGTCAAACACGGAGCGCAGCGGCGCGTCGCGGAACTCGAGGGTGACTGGTTTCCTGTAGGCGGCGGCCAGCTTGCCGCCGGCCGGCCGTGCCTTCGCCTGCTCATCGCCGATGCGGCTTTTCAGGGCCAGCGCCTCGCGCTGCGCGGGGCGCTCCTGCAGCACCTGGCGCAAGGCTTCCTGCGCTTGCGCGACATTCGCTTCGCCGCCGCGCTGGTAGTTGGCCTGCGCTTCCTGCACCAGCTTGCGGTGCCGTTCATCCTGCGCCACGCCGGCCTGGCCCCGTTGCGCCACGTCGTTGCTGGCGTCCAGCGCCAGCGCTTGCTGGTACAGCGCTTGCGCTTCGGGCAGCTTGCCCTGCAGGCGCAGCGCTTCGGCGCGGCCATTGAGATTGTTCAGCGCGCGCATTTTCCCATTGGTGACGGCGATGCGGTACTTGGCGTTGGTCGGCTCGGCTTGCGCCGCCTGTTCCAGCAGGGCCAGGCCCTGTTCCGTGCGGCCCGCGCCCAGCATGGCTTGGCCGTCGTTATACGCCTGGTTGCCGGCGCAGGCGGCCAGCAGGGATAGCAGAGGGAGCAGGGCAAAGGTGCCTGACATACGTGCGGCGCGTCGTTTCAATTGAGGTCCCCTACGGCGAGTGTTTGTTTCAGGTTGAGCGGCAGATAGGTAAATTGCAGCGCGCCCTGCACCACGCCGTCGAAGCGGTAACGCTCTTCGAGCGTGTCGCCGGGGCGCGCTACCACGTTGCGATCACCGGCTTGCAAGAAGTAGGCGGCCTTGCCTTCATCGACAAAGCGGCCGAGGAATTGAAAGGGCAGCGGTGGCGGTGCGTTCGCATCGACGGCGGCGACAGTTCGCGTGGCCTGCGCCGCCTGCTGGTCGAGCATGATTTTTTTCGGTGTTTCCGGTTGCCAGCTTTGCTTGGCGAACAGGGTGGCCGCCTCCTCGTCGTCGAGCGCACGACGTGGATGGATGGCCAGCGCGCGATCAGTTTGCGCAGCGGCGTTGGCTGCAGCGAGAGGCGCGACCGCCACACGCTCCACCTGTCGCGTGGTGGCCGTAGCCGGCCCCACGATGCTACCCTCGTCCTCGGGGGCGAAGAGGGCGGCCAGCAAGGTCGCCACGGCGGCGGCTCCCAGTACGGCTTTTTTCATGGGCGTACCTCCGCCTTCTTCACCAGCAGGATGAACTGGATGCGCGCATCGATCTCGCCCGCTTCGATCTGTTCGCGCTTGAAGAGCACGGAGTCGAGAGTCAGGGTGGGCAGCGCTTGCAGGGCATCGACGATAAAGGTTTGCAGCTGCGCGTATTCGGCCTTCACGGGCAGGGTGATCTGGTAGCGCAAAAAGGCCGTGTTGCCGTCTTCCTGCGGCTTGTAGTCGGCCTTGGCCAGAGTGACGCCGCTCTTTTGCGCCACCTCCAGCAATGCCTTCAACTGTTCGGGAATGCTGTCATGCGCGGGCAGGTAGGCGTGAAAGGCGGCCAGGCTGTCCGCATCGGCATCGAGCGTGACGGCCGCCGGCGGCAGCGCCGACTGTCTGGCCGCAGTGGCCAGTTTTGCCGTCAATTGCTGCTGGCGCGCGTCGAAGGCATCGCCCTGCTGCACGGCGAAAGCGGCCAGCGCCAGGCCGGCCGCGCCGATGGCGCAAGGCCAGCCCAGGGTGCGCCACAGCCGCTGCGCCTCCCATTGCAGGCGCGGGGGCAGGCGCAGTTGCTGGCGTGGACGGGCCACGGGTGCGCTGGTTTTCAACACAGGTTTTATTGCCGCCATTGCGCCTCCAGCTGAAAACGGTAGGGGTGTTCCGGCGTGTTGGCGTTCATCTCGTGCTTGAGCAGATACACGGCGCTGAACATGGGTTGCTGGTTCAGGAAGGCCAGGTAGTTGAGCATGTCCTGCGGCGTTTCCGCCTCGGCGGCGATTTTCAGGACGCTGGCGCCATCCTGTCCCTGCTGGGCGTTCAGGTCCAGTCCCAGCAGGGCCACGTGCACGTCGCGCGGCGGCTGCACGGTCTTGACCAGGCGCGTGACGGGCAGGTTAAGCTGGCGCACGGCGGCAGCCACCTGTTTTAGTTCGAGGTCGCGTTCACGCTGCTGACTCGCCGAGAGGGGCGTACGCACGGGACGCGTGGGCTGCAGCTGCGCCAGTTGCGCTTCCAGGCGCCGCGTTTCCTGCGCCTGCACCAGCCAGTACACGGCGGCCGGCAGCAGCATCAAGCCGCCCGCCAGGCACAGGGCCATGCGCCAGCCCTCGAAGGTCTGCTTTGCTCCGGGCGGCAGGAATTCCAGGCGGCTCAGGCCCATGGTGCCTCCCGCATCAGGTGGGCGGCGCCGGCCACGGGTATGGGCTGGAAGCGCCCCGGCAGGGCATGCTGCGGCACGCCGCTCAAGTCGAGCAGCGCCACGTGCTCGATGGCGTCGAGCTGCGGCGCGCGCAAGTTCCAGCGCCGCCAGGCCCGATCCAGTTCCTCGCCCCAGGCGGCGCCGCAGGACTGGCTGTGCAAGGCCGTGATGCGCCCGCCGCTGGTCGTTGCCAGCAGCAGCCGTCCCGCTTCCACCAGGGCGAAGGCGGCAGGTTTTCCGCCGGCGATGCTGCGCCAGGCCGGTCCGACAAGGGGTTCGATGGACAGGCAGCGCCGGCCATGTGCTGCCAGCGCCTCCTGCACGCCTTGCAGCAGGGCCGCATCGATGCCGCAGGCCAGGCGCGGCTTGCCGTAAGGCGCATCGTCGGTAGCCAGGCGCCAGGCGCGCGCGCCATCGCCGTACACGGCAGCGAACTGGCTATGCAGGAAGCGCTGTGCGCTGGTTCGGTCGAGCAGGGCGCCGCTCCACGGCACCATCAGCATGGCGCACCAGCGGCTGGCCAGGCTGACGGCGAGCGGCAATTTTTTGCCGCCATCCTGTTCGAGCCAGCCGCGCAGGGCGGCCAGCGCCACTTCCCAGCTGGCGTCGGGGTTCAGGATGGGCAGGTGGAAGGCGCTGTCGGGCAAGGGACGGCCGGCGCGGCGCAGCATGCCGTGCAGCCCGTGCGGTGCCAGGTGCAGGCACAGGGTGGCGCGGGTAACACGTTCAATAAGTGACACGATTGAGCTCCGCTAGAGTGGTTTCGCCGCGCCGCACCAGGTCCAGGCCCGCTTCGCGCGCCAGGCGAAAGCCGTTGCGCGCCGCTTCTTCCTTCATCTGGCTCAGGGGCGCACGCGTGCAAATCATTTCGCGCATCGCATCGCTGAGCATCAGCACTTCGGCAACTGCCTTGCGGCCCTTGTAGCCGGTGCCGCGGCAATGGCCGCAGCCCTTGCCGGCCATGAATTGCCAGTCCTGTACCTGGTGCAGGGCCAGGCCGCTGTCGCGCAATTGCTGCGCATCGGCCAGCACCTCGGCGCTGGCGTCGATGGCGCAATGGGCGCAATTGAGGCGCAGCAAGCGTTGCGCCACGATGCCGTTCAGGGCCGCCGCAAAGCTGTAGGCATCGACGCCCATGTGCAGGAAGCGGCCCACCACGTCGAACACATTATTCGCGTGCACGGTGGTAAATACCAGGTGGCCCGTGAGCGCCGCCTGCACGGCGATCTGCGCCGTTTCGTCATCGCGGATTTCGCCGATCATGATCTTGTCGGGATCGTGGCGCAGGATGGAGCGCAGGCCGCGCGCAAACGTCAGCCCCTTCTTTTCGTTGACGGGTATCTGCAGCACGCGCGGCAAGCGGTATTCGACGGGGTCTTCGATGGTGACGATCTTGTCGCGCCCCGTATTGATTTCCGTGATGGCGGCGTACAGGGTGGTGGTCTTGCCCGAGCCCGTGGGCCCCGTCACCAGCAGCATGCCGTGCGGCTTGGCGGCCAGGCGGCGTATCTGCTCAATGGCATCCTCGTTCAGGCCCAGGCTTTCCAGGCGCAGCGCTTGCGCCGCCTCTGTCAGCGCGCGCCGGTCCAGCAGGCGCAGCACGGCGTCCTCGCCAAAGATATTGGGCATGATGGAAACGCGAAAATCGATCTCCGCTCCTTTTACGCGCACCTTGAAGCGGCCATCTTGCGGGATGCGCCGTTCGGCGATGTCGAGGTCGGCCATGACCTTGATGCGCGAGATGATCTGTTCGGCCATCGCCAATCCCTGCACCTGGCCCGCCTGCACCAGCACGCCGTCGACGCGGTATTTGATGACCAGGCTGGCCACGTCGCATTCGAGGTGGATGTCGCTGGCCTGGAATTTCAGCGCGTCGTAGATGGTGGAGTTCACCAGTTTTACTACCGGGCTGCTGTCTTCGCTGATGCGGATCAGCGAGATGTCTTCGATGCTCTGGTCCAGTCCCGGCACATCATCACCGTGTTGCATCTCCTGCATCGCCTGCTGCACGCTTTCCTGCTGCAGCAAATAGGCGGCCAGGTCGTCCGGGTGGGCCAACGCCACCGTGAAGGGCGTGGACAGGGCGAAGTCGGCCCACTGCAGCAGGTCTTCGGCAAACGGGTTGCTGATGACGAGCACGGGCGGCGCGCCGGGGGCGCCCGGCTGCAGCAGCACGCAGTCGCGCTGGGCGCAATCCGTGTAGGGCAGCAGGGCAAAGGCGGGCAAGGCGGCCTGCAGCTCGGCCATCGTCCAGGCCGGGTAGCGGAACAGGGCGGCCAGCTGGCGCAAAAAGACTTCGGGTGGCAAGGCTGCCGTTTCCTGCAGCACGGCCATCTGCGGGCGGCCCTGTTCCAGCGCGCTGGCATGGGCGCGGCGCAGCATGGCCGCATCGAGCACGGTGCGCTCTTCGTCGCGTGCGTTCATGACATGAACTTCAAGATAAGCTCCCGGCCAGTTCAAAGATCGGCATGTACATCAGCACCACCACGCCGCCGATGACGACCCCGATGATGGTCATCAGCAGCGGTTCGAGCAGGCGCGACGCCCAGTCCACCCAGCGCGCGAATTCCTCGTCGTGGAACTTGGCCGAACGTTCCAGCATGTCGCCCAGGCGGCCCGTGTTCTCTCCTACTTTCAGCAGCGATTGCGCCACCGGCGTGGCCATGTTGGCGTGTTCCAGTGCGGTGGAAAACGGCATGCCTTCCTGTACCGCGCGGCGCGCCTGCGCCAGTTGCTCCTGCTGCGCCGGCAGCAGCATGGGACCGACCATGGCCAGCGCCTTGTGCAGGGGGATGCCCGCGTGCAGCAGCAAGCTCAGAGCGCGGTAGAAGCGGGCCAGGCGGAACTCCGCCGCCTTCCCGGCCAGCACGGGCAGGCGCAGCAGGCGCAAGACCAGGGCCTGGCGCGCGCCGGCATTGGCTATGCCAAAGACCACGGCGCCAACCGCGGCGGCCAGTGCGCCGGCGCACAGCAGCGGATGCGCGGCCAGGGTCTGGCCAAAGCCGAGCAGCATTTGCGACATCCACGGAATCTCGCGGCCCGAGCTTTCGTAGACGACGCTGAACTTCGGCACCACGTAACCGAGCAGGAACAGCGTTACCAGGCCGCCGACGACGAGCAGCATGCACGGGTAGATGGCAGCGGAGATGAGTTTTTTGCGGATGGCGTCGAATTGCAGCTGGTAGCCGACAAAGCGCGCCAGCGCCTCGGGCAGGTTGCCCGAGCGTTCGGCCGCATGCACGGTAGCGATGTAAATGTCGGGGAAAATGTCGGGGAAGCCGGCCAGGGTGTCGGAAAAGCTTAGCCCCTGCTGCAAGGTGAGCACGATGGCGGCCAGGGTGGCCTTGGCGCCCTGGCGCGTTTCCTTGTTGTGCAGGGTGGCCATGGCCTCGCCCAGGTTCAGGCCCGCTTCGAGCAGGGCCAGCAACTCCTGGCTGAATTGCAGCAGGGGCAGGCCCTGTTTACCGGGACGTAGCGCGGCGCCCGCATCCTGCGCAGCGCCATCGTCGACGGCCAGCACGCGCCAGCCGCCGCGCACGGCCGCGCGGATCGCCTCGGCCTCGCTTGCGGCGTCGATAGCCAGCGCCTGGCTGCCCGCCGGACCCTGCACCTGGAGGTGGAACTGCATCGTCGGCTCAGGTGAGCAGGGCGACAAAAACATACAGGGACAGAGACAGAGACAGAGACAGAGACAGGCTGCTAGGGACGAAGGCGCGTGCGGTCAAAGTAGGCATCGGTCGGGAACAATCCAAAAAAAGTTCAATTCGTCGCGGGTACCGGCAGCAGCAAGATGCAATGAGTTGCCTCAGGGTAGACTGGAATTACCAAAAAATCAATCGTGCGGTGTTGCATGCGCGGGCAAGCCCTTGTAACGATGGCTTGCCCGCATGTTCAACCGCTTACTGGGTGACCAGGCTCACCTTGTCGATCACGAACGAGGTTTGCAGCGAGGCGTCCTCGGTCGCGGCAAACGAGATCTGCACGGTTTGGCCCTTGTAGGCGATCAGGTTGAAGGTGCGGATCTGGTAGCCGGCCGCCTTGTTCACGTTCGAGTACGAGGCCAGGGTGCCCAGCACCGTGCCGGCGCTGTTCTTCACGGTGACGACCAGCTTGTCGTACACGGTATTGCCCGTTTCAGCCGTGTCGATATGCAGCGCGAAGGTCAGACTGGCCGAGGTGGCAGCGGCCGGAATGGCCACGCTTTGCGTCAGCGATTCGCTGGCCGTGGCGCCATTGCCGCCCAGCCAGGCGTACTGCGTGCCTTCGTACGCGGTTTGGCCCGTGAAGGTGCCGATGGCACCCGTGGTGCCGCTCCATCCCGTGGCGCCGGACTCGAAGCCGCCGTTCGTCACGCGTTCGGTGGCGCTGCTCGTGCCCACCGTCAGCGTGGCGTTGTTCGACGTGGCCGTCACGGCGGGCGAGGAGGCATCCGTTACCGTCGCCTTGAAGACGGCGCCGTTGTCGGCCGCCACGGTGGTGAAGCTGTAGGCTGGCGACGTGGCGCCGCTGATCACGGCGCCGTTGCGGTACCACTTGTAGGTGTACGGCGCCGTGCCGCCACCCGCGCCCACGGCGAACGAGGCGGTGGCGCCCGGTGCGACGGTGATGCTGGCCGGCTGGCTGGTGATCGTCACCGCGCCGCCCGTGGTCGATTCATCGACGTCGGCGCCCACGTTGATGGCCGCATACGCGCGCTTGACGGCCGTCGCCTCGGCGCTGCCCACGCCATACAGTTCTTCGGCGGCCAGCAGCACCTTGTTGCGCGCATCGGCGTAGTTGGTCGACGAAGTGAACTTGGTGGTGGCTGCCTTGAACCAGATGCGGTAAGCCTTGTCGCTGCCGATACCGGTCATGGCCAGCGGGCTTTTGTTCAGGTAGGAGCTGTAGTAGTCGCTGCTGGACGTGGAGTTCGAACCTTGCGACAGAAAGTAGAACATGCGGTTGTTCGGGCCGCTGCTGTAGTGGACGTCGAGGTTCTTGATGGTGCTGCTCCATGCATTCGGGCTGCTGCCATCCTTGCTCGGCTTGTACAGCCAGCGCAGCGGCTGGCCATTCTTGGCGATTTCCTTGCCCGTCATCCAATCGTTGCCCGTGTTGGGAATCGTGGTGCCGGTGCCGCCGGCGCGCGCATACGCTTCGACCATTTCGCCGGCGATGTCCGAGCTCGACTCATTCAAACCGCCCGACTCCTGCGAGTAGATCAGGCCCGAGGTGGCGTCCGTGATGCCGTGGCCCATTTCATGGCCGATCACGTCGATGGAACCGAGGTTGTTGAACGAGCTGCCGCCATCGCCGATGTACATGCACTTGCAGCTGCTGTCGTAATAGGCGTTGTCGTAGGCCGTGTTGACGTGTGCGGCGATGTGGGTGGCCGTGTTGTTGCCGTCCAGGCTGGACCAGCCCAGCACATTCTTGTGCGTGTCGTAGGTGTTCATCAAGCCCCACATCGCGTTCACGGCCGCCGTCTGGCCGTTGGCATTGGTGGTGCTGCCGCCGTTGATGTATTGCTGGCCGTCGCCCCAGGTATTGCTGGTACTGCTGTACACGCTGCCCGAGGTGGTGCCGTGGTTGGCATTCGTGATGGCCATGCCGCCGAAGCTGCCGCCCGTACCGCGGCTGGGGTCCTTCATGGTGTAGGTGCTGCCCGTGAGCGTGGTGTTGAGCGGGACCTGACCGTTGTACTGGCTGTTGCCGATGCCGGCGACGGTTTTCAGGGCTTTCCATTGACGCAGGATGCGGCCATCTTTGGCGCTGACGACGGTGTCATAGTAAACGGGCTTGTTACCGCTGATCATGCGCGTCTGCACCAGGTAGGCCAGCTCGTAGTGGTCGACCACGTCCTGTACGTCGAGGGCGTTCAGCGCGGCTTCCGACTTGTTCTCGGCGCCGGCCACGCGCACCGTTTTCATCACGGGGTAAATCAGCAGTTGCGCATGCGGCGGCACATGGTCGACGGCCGGCACGCCGATGCTTTTCACGGCGGCGGCGATGGCGGCGGCAGCGCTGACGGCCGGCGTGGTGTCGATATCGGTGGTGGCGCTGCGGGTGACGGCATTGACACCGCCGCTACCGAGGCCCGACGCGCGGTCCGACACGGATTCGCTGACGATGTCGCCGGCGCTGTTGCTGACCACCACCGTCTCGGAACCGAAGACGGGCAAGCCCTTGTAGGTGTGCTGTACGCGGCTCACGCGCGTGCCGCTGACGCCCGGATGCTGGGCGCCGACGGCAAAGCCATGTTCGGTATTCAGGCCCCGGCTGCGCGCCTGCGTGGCAAGCTTGTCGACCAAGCTGGCGTTCTCTTGTGGAGAGGCCAGGGTAACCGGGGCGGCCATCAGGGTGTGTGGCAGCGGCGTGGCGGCATCGGCAGTGGTGGCCATCAGCGGCAGGGCGGCGATGGATGCGGCAACTATCGTCAAACGTAAATTCATTTCTGCTCCATGGTATCGGTTAAGGAAATGGTGAATGAGCTGGCCGCGATGCCTGATGGCCACCCCGGCGTGCCTGGCGGCTGGCGGATAGTCTGCCGTTTTGTGGTGGCATGACGCCGGGTAGGGGGACACTAAACTTGTCGAGATCGCCATGTCAAAAAATTCAAGAAATGGGTCACTACGCGAATTTTTGTTAAGAATTGAACATTTATTGGCGCTGCATCATTGCAAAGTTTGATGTATCGCAAGCTGCAAATTTTGTTTTGGACCAGTCCCATCAATGACGTGTTCTGTTGGAAAAACACTGTTGCATTTTCTAAATATTGCGATCTACACTAGGTCTTCGCGTTGTCCCCAGTGGCGCACGCGAAAACAAAAAAAGCGCACGCGGCAATGACCGCGTCCAGATACAGCGCATCGGGAAAAAATCAGGAGTTTCACATGACATCAGTTCTATTTTCTGCTGTTGGTTTCAGCCATTTCCCCTCTGGAGCCGCATTCATGCTGCATCCGCCTTCCTAGCCGCCGCTATCCGGCTCCTCCCCCTGCGACGGGGGCTTTTCAGCGAGTCCGACCGCGCCGCCCGGCGTGGCCGCTGGCGCAGTGCATCCTTTTTTTAGAAAGGGTTGCCGGCTACTGGTGCGTGCACCGGAATCACCGGCCCGAAGAACTATGCTTTCGATAGCGACCAAAGTGGAACAGATCGTGATGGAATCGGCGTTTCTCAGCGAGGGACTGGGCCGGGGCTTGCTCAACTTGTCGGAACTGGCGCGCCAGCTGCAGCCGCAATTGCAGACTGATTTGTGGAAGCCGGTGGGGCAAGCCGCCGTGGTGATGGCGCTGCGCCGCCTGGCCGAGAGGATGCCGCAGCAGAAAAACGGCGAGATCGTGCTGGCGCACCGCGCGGGCGAACTTTCCACGCGCAGCGAATTAATGATTTTTACTTACCGCTATTCCGACCAGACGTATGCCTGCCAGCGTCAGTTGCTGGCGCTGGCCGCACCCCAGCGCGGCACGTTCATCACGGTGACACGCGGCGTCAACGAGGTGATGGTGATCTGCAGCCGCGAGCTGCATGCGCTGGTGGAAGAGGTTTTCGGCGACGAGCAGGAACTGGCGCGCCTGGAGCGGGTGACGGCCGTGACCTTGCACCTGGCGCCCGAAACCTGCTATACGCCTGGCGTGTATCACGCCATCCTGCGGCGCCTGGCGTGGGACCGCATCAACCTGATCAACATCATCTGCACTTATACGGAGTTGACCCTGCTGCTGGAAGCATCGCAGACGGGCGCCGCCTTTTCCGTGTTGTCGAAAATCGTCGCGCAATGAAAAGCGCCCCGCTGCAGCGATGCAGCGGGGCGCTGGCGGGACGGAAGCCGTCTATTTTTCCAGCTGCGTGCGCACGCGGGAAATCGCGGCGCGCACCTGGCGCGGCGCGGTGCCGCCCACGTGGTCACGCGCGGCGACGGAGCCTTCCAGGGTCAGCACCGCGAACACGTCTTCGCCCGTCAACGGGGAAAATGCGCGCAGCTGTTCCAAAGACAGGTCGGCCAGGTCGCAACCGGCATCGACGCAGGCGCGCACGGCCAGGGCCACCGCTTCATGCGCGTCACGGAACGGCAAGCCCTTCTTGACCAGGTAGTCTGCCAGGTCGGTCGCCGTGGCATAACCCTGCAGGGCTGCCGCACGCATCGCTTCCGGTTTCACTGTGATGCCGCCAGCCATGTCGGCAAAGATGCGCAGGGTGTCGATGACGGTGTCGACGGTATCGAACAGCGGTTCCTTGTCTTCCTGGTTATCCTTGTTGTAGGCCAGCGGCTGGCCTTTCATCAGGGTCAGCAAGCCAATCAGGTGGCCATACACGCGGCCTGTCTTGCCACGGGCCAGTTCCGGCACGTCCGGGTTTTTCTTTTGCGGCATGATCGACGAGCCGGTGCAGAAGCGGTCGGCGATGTCGATGAAGCCGATGCGTGGGCTCATCCAGATTACCAGTTCCTCGGCCATGCGCGACACGTGCATCATCAGCACGGCGGCAGCGGCACAAAATTCGATGGCGAAGTCACGGTCCGACACGGCGTCGAGCGAGTTGTGGCAGACGTCGTCGAAGCCCAGCGTCTTAGCCACGCGCAGGCGGTCGATGGGGAAGGTGGTGCCGGCCAGAGCGGCGGCGCCCAACGGCAGGCGGTTGACGCGCTTGCGGCAGTCGGCCATGCGCTCGGCATCGCGGCTGAACATTTCCACGTAGGCCAGCATGTGATGGCCGAAGGTGATCGGCTGGGCCACCTGCATGTGGGTAAAGCCCGGCATGATGGTGTCGGCATGCTGCTCGGCCAGGTCCGTCAGCGCGCTGCGGAACGTCGCCAGCAGGGCGGTGATGTCGTCGATGGCGGAACGCACGTACAGGCGGATGTCGGTGGCCACCTGATCGTTGCGCGAACGGCCCGTGTGCAGGCGCTTGCCCGCATCGCCTACCAGTTCGGTCAGGCGCTTTTCAATATTCAGGTGGACATCTTCCAGGTCCAGCAGCCATTCGAACTGGCCGGCGGCGATTTCCTGCGAGATTTGCGCCATGCCGCGCTGGATTTCCGCGTAATCGGCCGGGCTGATGATGGCTTGCGCATGCAGCATTTCCGCATGGGCCAGCGAACCTTCGATGTCGAACAGCGCCAGGCGCTTGTCAAAAAAAACAGAAGCTGTGTAGCGCTTGACGAGGTCCGAGACCGGTTCGGAAAACCGGGCCGACCAGGCTTCGCCCTTTTTGGAGAATTGATCAGTCATGAAAGAAGTCCTTTAGTGTAGGGCGATTATAAACAAGGTTGGCCTGCGGTAGGGCTTTTAGGGGCTTGCAGGGCGCTGAAATGGCCAGGAGTGGGGCTGGCACGCGTCAAATGCCACGGCGCGGGCGCTGTTGCGCGTTCCATCCGGGCTTTTTGTATTCTGTCCCGCAAATCGTGCGTTTTGTCGCAATCCGATGGCAGTCCAGCGGTGATCGGCCTACAGTTCAATCATCGCAGCACACAACCAGTCACTCAAAGGACACCATCATGAACATCGCTAAAAACATGGAAGCCATCTTCGTTGCCATTATCGCCATCGCCGCTGCTACCAGCCTGGCCACCGCCGCCGTGCCGAAGTTCCGCGCCGCGCCAGCAGCCATCGTTGCCAGCGCCGACCAGGCCACCATGCACACGGTGTATGTCAGCGCCAAGCGCCTGAGCGTCGAAGAAAAAGCTGCCCTGTAATCGATGACGGCAAGAGCAGCAGCAGTAGTAGCAGTAGCAGAAGCACGCAGCAGAATTATCGCGTCACAGGCAGTCAGGACGGGCGGCGCCCCCCGGTTCTCTCCAGCCCTGGTGACAGCAGCGCCAAAATCGCAGAGGATCGTGTTTTTCAACGACTGGCGGACCGGCACACCATGTCACACCTGAATACCCAAGATTTGCACGTCAGCACCGACAAGGCGGAACTCGACGTTCCAGCCATCCACCATTTTCTCAGTACGCAATCGACATGGGCCATCGGCATCCCGCTGGCCACCGTGCAGCGCGCGATCGACCATTCTCTCTGCGTGGGTGGCTATATCGACGACCGCCAGGTGGCATTCGCCCGCGTGGTCAGCGACTGCGCCACGTTTGCCTACCTGGTCGACGTGTACGTGCTGGCAGAGTACCGCGGCCGCGGCTACAGCAAGCGCCTGATGGCGGCCGTGATGGCGCATCCCGATCTGCAGGGCCTGCGTCGCTTCATGCTGGCCACCAGCACGGCGCATGATTTATATGCACGCTACGGCTTTACGGCCCCGTTCAGGCCAGGGACGCTGATGGAGCGGTATGTGCCGGACATCTACCAGCCTTGAATGGCTTACTGCCAGTGCATCAGGCAGGGGGGAATCAGCAGCAGCAGCGCCAGCACCAGGTAAATCAGCTGCAGCGGGATCATCCACTTGGCCCACGTAATCCACGGCACACGCGCCAGTGCCAGCACGCCGACGGTGATGCCGGAAGTGGGGATCATCGGCGTGGTGAATTCGCCGAACTGGAAGGCAAGGATGGCGGTCTGGCGCGTCACGCCCACCAGATCGGCCAGCGGCGCCATGATGGGCATGGTCAGCGCGGCCTGGCCGCTGCCCGAGTGGATGAAGAAGTTGATCACCGACTGCATGAAGAACATCTTCTGCGCGGCGAAGACGGGACTCGACGACGCCACCAGGGGCGTGAGCGCATGCAGCATGGTGTCGATGATCTGCGCGTCGCGCGCCAGGATCATGGTGCCGCGCGCCAGCGCGATGACGAGTGCCACGCTGACCATGTCGCGCGCGCCCTGCACGAAAGACGCCACCAAACTGTCCATGTCGAGCCGGCCGACCAGGCCGACAACGATGGCCATCACCAGGAACAGGGCGGCGATTTCATCGATGAACCAGTCGTACTTGACGACGCCGACGACCATCGTCAGCAAGGTTGCCATGAAAATCCACAGCACCGCGCGGTGCGTGCCGGTCATGCCGGCAAAGCTGTCCAGGTCCATCGAGTGCTCGCTGCGCTTTTCGATGTCGAGCAGATAGGTCGGGCTTTTTTCCGGATGGCGTTTGATGCGCGCCGCGTACCACATCAAAAACACGATGCTGACCGCCGTGGCGATGGCCCACACGATCAGGCGGTAGCCGATGCCGGAAAAGATCGGCACGCCGGCGATGCCCTGCGCGATGCCGACATTGAACGGGTTCAGGAAGGCGGCGGAAAAGCCCACCTGCGAGCCGATGAAGGGAATCGACACGCCCGTGATGGTGTCATAGCCCAGTGCCAGCGCCAGCGGCACGAAGATCAGGATGAAGGGAATCGCTTCCTCGTTCATGCCGAAAGTGGCGCCACCGAGCGAGAACATGGTGAAGAACACGGGGATGATGGCGGCGCGCACGAAGCGCGAACTGGTATGTGCCTTGGCGATGGCCTTGATTAGCGAATCGAAAGCTTCGGTTTTCTGCAGTACGGCGAAGGCGCCGCCGACGATCAGCACGAAGCCGATGATCAGGCTGGCGTCGACGAAGCCCTTGATAGGCGCCATCATCAGGGCGGCGAGTCCCTGCGGCTTGTTGTCGACGTAGTGAAACGTGCCGGGGATGATCAGTTGCTTGCCGTTGACCAGCTGTGTATCGAATTTCCCGCCCGGTACCAGCCAGGTGGCAAGGGCAATCATGGCCAGGATGCCGCACAGCAGGACGAAGGTATTAGGGAGCTTGAATTTTCTCATGGCGTCATTGGCTCAGCAGACTGCCGCCGCGGAAGGCGATGGCGCCGGCGACCTTGCCGACGTTCATGCCGCGCAAGACGTGGCGGTGGGCGCTGCGCGCAAAAAAGACGCCGGCGACGGTGCAGCGCAAGGTTGTCGTCTCGCCGCTGACAGGGTCGATCAGGTCGGCTACCGCGTCGCCGGCGGCCAGCACGTCGCCCATTTCACGCAGGTAGACCAGTAGGCCGTGATGCGGCGCGAGGATCGGTTCCACGCCTGCCAGCGGCGTCGGCTCGCATTGCGGTGCGGGCAGGTCGTCGCCGGCGCCGTCGATCTCCAGTACGCCCTCGATGGCGAGAAAACGTAGCAGGGCATTGGCGTCGCGTTCGGCCAGGGCGTAGCTCACTTCCACTTCGCCGCGCAACTCGACGGTGGTCGACAGGCAGGCGGCGGGAATCGGATAGCGTCCCTTGAAGTGCGCATCCAGATCCCACCACAATCGGCTGCAGGCTTCGTCGAACGGCTCTTCGCCGGCCGCCAGTTCCAGCAGCACGGCGCGCGCGCCCAGTAACGCGGACAGGGGCGCGATCTGCGCGGCCAGCGGCGTGCCTGTGTAAATGTGCAGGGCCGCCTCGTTATCGCAATGCAGGTCGAGCACGATGTCGGCGTCGATGGCCATGCCCAGCAAGGTTTTCTTCAATACCTCGGCATCCGTGCCCGGCCGCCAAGCGGCGACGGCGGCGCGCGCGTGCCGGCGTATCAGCGCCACGTTGGCTTGCGCATCCTGTCCCAACTGGCCATCGAGCGTGGTTTTCAGTTCATCGGCCACATGGCGGTAGGCGCGGTTGAAGTTGATGCCGGTGGTCAGATCGAAGCGGCCGAACGGCGCGCCATGGATGGCTTGTGCCAGGCCGATGGGATTGGCGGCCGGCACCAGGATGATTTCGCCATGCACCTTGCCCGCCGCTTCCAGCGCCAGCAGTTCGCGGCGCAAAAATTGCGACACCAGCATGCCTGGCACCTCGTCCGCATGCAGCGCCGCCTGAATGTAGACCTTCTTGCCACTGCGGCTATTGGCCGCCGCAGTGCCGAAGTGGAAGCTGCTCAACTGGCACACTACGCTGGCGTGCGCGGTGGAAATGGGATGCTGTTGTACTTGCATGGTGAATTCGCCCCAAAACGGGGCGCGGTTGATGGATTTCGGTCGATTATGTAGCAATATTTTCACGAAGTAAATCAATGAAAATCCTTTTACAAATATTTGTTGAGTTTTCTTTTTGATATGAGTAGAGTAAGTTCCAGCGACCCGATTTCGCCTTTTTTTCGTCATCCGCCATGCACAAGAACACAGGCCGCCAGTGATATGAAATCATCCGCCAGTCCTGCACGCAGCAGTCCCTACACGCCAGCGGCCACCGCCCTATCGTCGCCCGATGCCGCGTTCGCGCAATCGCCGCTGGGGCAGGCGCTGATGCACGTGCTGGCCGGCGGCTCGGCGTCGCAGCGGCAGATCGCCGATTACCTGCTGCGCAACCAGATGCGCGTGACGGCGCTGGGCATCGAGGAACTGGCTGACAGCTGCCAGGTATCGACGGCCACCATCAGCCGCTTCGCGCGCGACATCGGCCAGAAGAATTATTCGGCCATGCGCGGCGCCATGGCAGAAACCCTGCAATCGCTCTTGCAGCCAGTCGACAAATTGCGCCGCACGATACAGCGGCGTGCGCGCGCCACGTCGCCCATCACGGAAAGCCTGGAGTATGCGGCCGCGAACATCGCCGCCACATCCGATGCCCTGTCGCAGCACGCCATGCAGGACGTGGTGCGCCGCCTGACGCGCGCCAAGGTGGTGTATGTGATGGGTTTTGGCCTGTCGGCCAACCTGGCCGGCATGCTGGTGCAGCATCTGCAGCCGTTTTGTCCGCATGTGGTGGAAGTGGTTGGCATCGGCGGCTCGGAAGTGGCGGCCGGCCATCTGGTCAACCTCACGGCGCACGACGTGCTGGTGGTGATCTCGTTCCCCCGTTACACGCTCGACTGCATCGGCCTGGCCAGCTTCGCGCGCGACCGCGGCGCCTGCATCGTGGCGCTCACCGATTCGCCTGCGTCCCCCCTGGCCGAACTGGCCGATCACGCGCTGTATGCGCAAAGCACGCATCCCGTCCTGCCCAGCAGCGCCAGCACGGCGCTGGCCATGATCGAGGCGCTGGCCGTGGCGCTGATGGTATCGAACAAGAAGAACGTTGAAAAAGCGGCCCGCCTGAGCGAAGTCATCGCCGCCTATCTGTACGGCGGCGAACATGGCGTGCAGGGAACCCGGAAAAGAGCAGTAAAGCAGCGCAAGGCAGTGCCGCAGTCA
Organism: Janthinobacterium sp. DSP2-3-3; assembly: GCF_049897325.1. NCBI lineage: Bacteria > Pseudomonadati > Pseudomonadota > Betaproteobacteria > Burkholderiales > Oxalobacteraceae > Janthinobacterium > Janthinobacterium sp. DSP2-3-3. The sequence continues at coordinate 238,381 of NZ_JAFCWA010000004.1, forward strand.
TTATAAAAATCAGGGTTAACACCATCGGGGAGAGTTTGCATGCAAGCAGAAAAACAAGACGGCAGTTGCGTACTGCCACGCGAGTCGGTGCTGGCGCAAGGCGTGCGACTGGCGCTGGGCGCCCTGAGCGTGTCGGCGGCGCTGGGCATGCTGGCCAACGGCGCGCTGGCGCAGGAGCAGGGGCAGGCGCAGGGACAGGATGGCGAGCCTGCGCCGAAAAAAATGCAGCGCGTGGAAATCACGGGGTCGGCCATCAAGCGGCTGGAATCGGAGACGGCGCTGCCGGTGCAGATCATCACGCGCGCCGACATCGAAAAGGCGGGTGTGACGACGGCGGCCGAGCTGATGGCGCGTGTGTCTGCCAATGTAGGTGGCTTGACCGATGGCGCCAGCATCAACGTGGGCGGCGACCAGCGCGGCTTCAACAGCGCCAACTTGCGCGGCGTGGGCACGTCGTCCACGCTGGTGCTGCTGAATGGCCGGCGCATGGCGAACTTTGCCTCGCCTGGCGACGATGCCGGCGTGGACCTGAATAACATTCCTGCCGCCGCCCTGCAGCGCGTGGAAGTACTGCTCGACGGCGCCTCGGCCCTGTACGGCACGGATGCCATCGGCGGCGTCATCAATTTCATTACGCGCAAGGATTACCAGGGCGTGGAGCTGAACGCCTACGGCAGCCGCACCGATGAAGGGGGCGCCGGCAAGCGCACGGCCAGCATCACGGCCGGCACGGGCGACCTGGCCATGGATGGCTACAATATCTTTGCCGTGGTCGACATGCAAAAGACGGACCGCCTCAGCTCCTCGCAGCGCAAGTTTATTCCGAACCTGCAGATTCCGCAGCGCCTGGGGCATTTGCTGTCGAACTTTACTAGCCCGGCGAATATCCGCCTGTCCAGCGCCCAGCGCGCGCACTTGCAGGATAATGGCTTCCAGCTTAATGGCCAGCCGATCACCAACCGGCAGATCAATCTGTCGATCCCGAACTGCGTGCCGCCGGCCAACCTGTACCTGCCGGCGGGAACGGGCGGCGTCGATGCCTGTACCTACGATTACATGGGCGACACGGAGCTGTATCCGAAGACGGACAAGCAGAACCTGCTCACGCGCGGCGTGCTGAAGCTGGGTAACGACCATCAGCTATATGCGGAAGTGGCGTTGAGCCGCTCGCGCAGCTATTACGTGGGCTCGTCGGCGCGCGTGATCGGCTACCTCGATTACAGCAAGGTGCCGCAACTGGCCAATGCCGGCTTTGATACGGCGGTCGATGAAGATGGCGACCCGGTAGGGCGTGAACTGGAACTGCGCATGCGGCTGAACGAGGCGGGCATGCGCACCAGTCAGTTGACCAGTGAGAGCCAGCGCTTCGTGGTGGGCGCCAGCGGCACGCTCGCCGGCTGGGATTACGACGTGGGCTTCAATCACAGCGTCAACGTCGTGAAGGACCGCGATACGCATGGTTATGTCCTGTACGACAAGCTGTTGGAGGGCATCGCTTCCGGCGACATCAACCCGTTTGGCCCATCGGGCGCGAAGGGCAAGGCGCTGCTCGACAGCATCCAGGTCAATGACGAAGTACGGCATGCGCGCGGCACCATGGATACGCTCGACTTCAAGGCATCGCGCGCGCTGATGGCGTTGGGTGGCGGCGACATGGCGCTAGCTGTGGGCGGCGAAGTGCGCCGCGAACGCACCGAGTTCCGTCCATCGGCGTTGCTGATGAGCGACAACATCAACAATGATGCGGCGCCCGAAGGCGGCGTGGCCACCAGCGACAGCCGCAAGGTGCAAGCCATTTACAGTGAATTGCTGCTCCCATTTACCAAGCAGTGGCAGGCACAGTTGTCTGGCCGTTACGATCATTACCAGCAGGTAGGCGGCGCCCTCAGTCCGAAGATCGGGCTGACCTATATGCCCGGCAAGCAGGTGCTTCTGCGCGCCTCGGCCGGCAAGGGCTTTCGCGCGCCATCGATGTCGGATCTGCACCGGCCCACTGCCTATAGCAGTACGGCGACGCTACCGGATCCCGTGTATTGCGCGAGCGAGAACAATGATTACTCCGTCTGCGCCGATAATTGGGATACGCGCCGCTACAGCAACGACAAGCTGAAACCGGAGCGCAGCCGCCAGTTCACGGCCGGCCTGGTGCTTGAGCCCAGCCAGCACTGGACCTTCAGCTTTGATTACTGGAACATCAAGCGCACGGACCTGATCAGCGAGATCGGCGACGACATCATCCTTGGCAACCTCGCCAAGTACGGCGACCTCGTGCACCGCAACAAGGACAATGAAATCGACTATATCGAGCTGCGCAAGGAAAACCGCGGCGCGCAAAAAGCTGCGGGTATTGACCTGACGGCCGACCTGCATGGTGTGCAAACGGCCTGGGGACGCTTCGGCGGCCACTTGAGCGGCACCTATGTGCTCGATTCGAAAATCCAGACCAGCCCTGGCGACGTCTTTATCAGTAACCTGAATAAATTCGTCACGGACGGCGTGGTGCAGCGCTGGCGCCATACGATCACCCTTGACTGGGACAATGGCCCGTATTCGGCCAGCCTGTCGAACACCTATTCGAGCGGCTATGATGACCAGAATTCGGCCATCAACACGGACGATGGCAGTGTGGTCAAGCCGAACCGGGTGAAGGCGTATACGCTGTGGGACATGTCCGGCGCGTATGCCGTCAACAAGCAGTTCAAGCTGCGCGCGGGCATACAGAATCTGTTCAATACCAGTCCGCCGTACTCGAACCAGGCGTACTTTTTCCTCTCCGGCTATGATCCGACCTACACGGACCCGCGCGGCCGGCGCTTCTATGCCAGCGTCAATTACAGCTTCAAGTAAGCAGTTTTACATAGAAGCGTGGAGATACCGCAACAACGCTGTCATATGCAGCAAGTAGTATCGTAGTTCGATGCAGTTGGGTTGCAAGCAGCAGTTTTGGCAGCAAGGGCGCGCGCCTGTAGCAATAAGTGTGCGCCACTTTCCTTGTATTCGAAAGGCACCATGAAATCATCCGCAAGCCTGTATCACACCTTCCGCGCCGCGCTGCTGTTCGCGCTGGCATTGTGCAGCGTCCATGCCGTGGCGGCGCCCGGCGGCAGTGCCATCGGCAGCGCCCCGCAGGGCACCCTCGTCATCATTGGCGGCGGCCTGCGTGCCGACAATGCCGAAGTCTGGCAGCGCATCGTCAAGTTGTCGGGCGGGCCAGGCGCGCGCATCGCCGTGCTGGCATCGGCCGCGATGAACCCGGAAAAATCGGGAGAAAGCATCATCAAGAAGCTTAACCAATATGGCGCCGACGCCTTTTTCGTGCCGCTGGCCGTCAAGTTGCCCAATCGCGATTACCGCAAGGCAGCCGAAGACCCGGCCATCGTCACGCAGATCAAGTCGGCCAGCGGCATTTATTTTGCCGGCGGCGACCAGGGACGCATCACGCAAGCCTTGCTGCGCCCGGACGGCAGCCGCACGGCCGCGCTGGAAGCCATCTGGTCGGTCTATCGCAACGGCGGCGTGATCGCCGGTTCCAGCGCCGGTGCCGCCATCATGAGCACCACCATGTTCTACGACGCCAAACCCGTGCTCGACATGCTCAAGATGGGCGTGACGGACGGGCGCGAGATTGCGCCGGGGCTGGGCTTCATCGGCAGCGATGTCTTCGTGGACCAGCATCTGCTGGTGCGCGGGCGTTTTGCGCGCATGATTCCCGTGATGCTGAAAAAAGGCTATCACCTGGGGCTGGGCATCGATGAAAACAGCGCCATGGTGGTCGACGCCATGCGCGACGTGGAAGTCATTGGCTACAGCGGCGCCTTGCTGATCGACCTGTCGGGCGCCATCAGCGACCGTGGCGTGAAAAATTTTAATATCAGCAACGCCGCCATCAGCTATCTGGACCGGGGCGACAAATTCAACCTCGTCACGCGCGTGTTTACGCCGTCGCCGGACAAGGCCGACAACAAGCTCGATCCGAACCAGCCTGACATGCGCGAGCCTGTGTTTACCAACGATATTCTCGGCAATAACGCCGTGCTCGACCTGATGGGCAACCTGATCGACAACGCGCAGCAGGAAGCTATCGGCATCGCCTTCGGCAACCCGCGCGACCCGTATCCGGACCTGGGCTTCGAGTTCAGGTTCAGCAAGACCGTCAACAGCGTCGGCTACAGCTCGACCGAGGCGGAAGCGTATTCGGTGCTGAAGCTGCGCCTTGACATCCGCCCGATCCAGCTGCGCCAGCCTTTGTACCGCTACAAATAAGCGGTGCCGGCGCGCCGCCAGCGCGGCCACGCCGCGATCGTCAAGGCCCTGAGCAGCCACTCGACAGGGCCATACGCGTGACCGCGCAGCCACCATTGGCTCAGTGGTAGCTGCATGCAAAAGATGATGATGGCCAGCGCCAGGGCACCCAGCGGCGAGACGTTGCCCATCAAGCGTGCGCCATACGCGAGGAACAGCCAGGCGCAGATGGCCGACTGCAGCAGGTAGTTCGACAGGGCCATACGGCCCGTGTCGGCCAGCATGGCAAACAGCGTGCCGTTGCGCAGGCGCTCGAACAGGGCCAGGGCCAGCGCCAGGTAAGCGCCCGCCAGCAGCGGCGCGGTCGCCAGGCCCACGGCCAGTCCCGCCACCTGCCATGCCTGGTTGTCAGCATACACGGAGGTCCATGCATAGATGGCGGCACCTGGCACCCCCGCCAACGCGCCGGCCCGCAGCAGGCGGCGCCGCAGCGGCAGATAAGCGCTTGCGTGCAGCAGCATCTCGCGCTTGCCGGCGGCCAGGCCGCACAGGAACATGGCCAGCGCGCACGGCGCCTGCACCAGCAGCAGCACGATCCAGATTTCACTCAGTTCGCGCAAGTGCTGGGCGATGACGGTGGCCGGCGTGGCACGGTAGGCGGCCAGCGCGGTCGCCGCCTTTTGCGCCATGGTCACGGCTTGCTGGGCGGCCTCGCCCGCCGGTTGCAGGCTTTGTAGCCATGCCATCCATCCCCAGAACCACGCGCAGACGGTGACAAGAATCAAGGCCAGGGACAGTGCCTGGCGTTCGCCGCAGCGGTGCAGCGCCAGCAGTACGATGCCCAGCACGGCGTAGGTGGTGAGTATGTCGCCATGAAACAGGAACACGGCATGCAGGGCGCCGATCAGCCACAGGCCTGCTTGCCGGCGCAGCATGCGCGGCACGAACGGTGCATTGGCACGCGCTGCCGCCTGCATCTGCAAGGTGAAGCTATAGCCAAACAGGAAGGAAAACAGCAGGTAGAATTTGGTCTCGAACAACAGCGCGACGAGAAAATGCGTGGCGCGATCCACGCTGCCGTGAAAGGCCGGATCGGTCATGCCCAGGCCAAACCAGGGTGTGGCGAAGGCGCCGATATTGACGACCAAAATGCCGAATAGGGCGCAGCCGCGCAGGGCGTCGACGTCGGCGATGCGCGCGGGTTTGGTTTTCATGGAGGCGCTCATGGCAGGGCCGGGCGCAGGAAGCGCGCCAGCAGCTGGTGCAGGCTGGCGCGCTGCGCCAGCGGCGTGTAATCGGGATCGACGGCGACCCGGTTGAAGATGCCGTCGATTAGCGCGGCGAGCCACCTGGCCGTTTGCGTGGGGTCCAGCGCGGTGTCGATCTGGCTCCGCGCGCCCGCCTCTTCCAGCAAGGTTTGCAGGCCGCCGCGCAGGCAGGCGTCATTGCGCGCCACCCTGACCGCGATATCCATGTCGCGCATCGCCTCGGCCGCTATTTCCAAAGTTAGTCCCGCAAAGTCCGCGTCGGCCGCCAGCGCCAGCACCAGGTCCATGAAGTCGAGCAGGGCGCCGTACGCATCGGCGCTGTCTTGCGCGCCGGCGAAATAGGCGGCCGTCTCGCTACCTTCCTGGTCGACGATGGCGGCGACGATGGCTTGCTTGGTGGGGAAGTAATGAAACAGGTTACCGGGACTCATGCCCGCTTGCGCACAGATGGCGGCGGTGCTGGTCTGGTGAAAGCCCTTGCGGGCGAAGCAGTGGCGCGCCGCCGCGAGAATGGCGGCGCGGCGGGCCGCGTGTTTGTCGGGATCGATGGTGCGCATACATTCCTTATTAATTAATCGATTAGTCAGTCTAATATAGGGCAAGCTGTTTCCGAGGTCAAGCGTGCAGGCTGAAAACGCGTGCTTTGCATGCCTGCTTCCTGTCGCTACAATGTGCCGCAGCGGTTTTTCCCGCGCTTGCCGACAGGCCCGCTGATTGTTTGGAAAACCGTTCCCTCCACCTGTTTTTCTACCGTTCTAGGAATGACATGCAGCAGACCCCGATTCGATCCTTCCTCTGCGCGCTGGCGCTGGCCGCCGGCTTGCTCCCTGCCGCGCAGGCGGATAATGCGTCGCAGCCAGCCACCATGCGCCTCGATTACCAGCACAGCGGCAATGCGCTGGGCGAACATTATGCGGTTGAGCGCGTGCTGGTCGAGCCCTTGCCGTGGCCGGGCAATCTGGCACGCCCCATCGACGACAGCAACCGTGGCAACAACCTGCTGGAAGTGGTCGATATCAAGTCGGGCAAGGTGCTGTATTCGCGCGGTTTTTCCACCATCTTCGGCGAGTGGGCCAGCACCGATGAAGCGAAAACCACCACGCGCGCCTTCCAGGAATCCGTGCGCTTCCCGCAGCCCGAGCAGCCCGTGCGCGTGCGCATCCTCAAGCGTGACGAGCGCGGTCTGTTTTCCGTTGTGTGGAGTGCCGATGTTGATCCTGCCGCGCAGGATGTGATCCGCAAGCAGCCGCCGGCGCCCGTCAAGCCGATACCGATCCGTGTCGAAGGCCCCTCGTCCGAGAAGGTCGACCTGCTGATCATGGGCGACGGCTACACGGCGGCCGACATGGGCAAGTTCGAAGCGACGGCGCGGAAATTGGCCGAGCACCTGTTTACGGTCTCGCCATTTCGCGAACGGGCCAAGGACTTCAATGTGTGGGCCATGGCAGCGCCGACGCAGGAATCGGGCGTATCGCGTCCATCGACGGGCGTGCATCACGCCTCGCCGCTGGGCACGCGCTACGACATATTCGGCAGCGAGCGCTACGTGCTGACGACGGACAACCGCGCCCTGCGCGACCTGGCGCAGTATGCGCCGTATGAATTCATTGAAATCCTCGTCAACAACGACACCTACGGCGGCGGCGGCATCTTCGGCCAGTTCAGCACGGCCGCAGCGAATAACGACTGGGCCAATTACCTGTTCGTGCATGAATTCGGCCACCATTTCGCCGGCCTGGCCGACGAGTACTACACCTCGCCCGTGGCCTATCAGTCGAATGGCGAGCGGCAGGAACCGTGGGAGCCGAACGCCACGGCGCTGCGCGATCCGGCCAGGCTGAAATGGCAGAACCACGTCAAAGCCGGCACGCCACTGCCGACGCCGTGGCCGAAGGAAGCGTACGACAGCCATGCGCGCGAATACCAGAAGCAGCGCGCCGCCCTGCGCGCGGCCAACCGCCCGGAAAGCGAGATGAGCGACTTGTTCAAGGCTGACCTGGCGTACACCCAGCAGCTGTTCTCCAAGGCGCCGCAGCGGCATGCCGTTGGCGCCTTCGAGGGCGCCAACTATGAGTCGTCCGGCTACTACCGGCCCGAGATGCAATGCATCATGTTCGACCGCAGCGAGACGTTTTGCTCCGTATGCCAAGATGGCATCAGCACCATCATCGACCTGTATTCGCGTCCCGCCAGGGCGCCGCGCAAATAGGCCGGTTAGCGCAGTTTCGTAAGGCATGGCGGCCATGTTGCAATGCAATAGCATGGCCCTCATTCTGTCTCTCCCCACCATCTGCCGTCCGCCACCTCCCAACGATTATTGTTTTTAATTCAATAACTATCGCCGCTGGCAAAGTCCCTTTTCTCCCCGTCAGCCCAGCAGAATTGTTAAATATGCATGCTCGCACGCTTGCTTGAAAAATATTTCATTTAGATAATATTGAGGTAGAATTTGATCTACATCAATGCTGCATTGCCGCAATCGCACTTATAGTTGACCTAGCTCAAAGCGTCATGGAATGCGGATCGGGCTCATCACGAATCACGCGTCTAAATGCTGTAGAGTAATTTCGCCCCGTACCAGTTCCCCGAGAATGCACTGGTGCAGGCCTCGAATTTCAGTGACGGAAGCCCGATTCATGAAGATGCAGATCCCCGCGCCTGGCGCGTGCAGTACCTTACACCCCCACACTCCCATTGCCTTGCCGTATGCGCGCGCCGGTGGCGTCACCCTGGCCATGTGCGCTGCCGCCATGCGCGCCGGCGCGGTGCGATGCGTGCATGCGGCCACGCCGTGGCCCGCCCTGCGTCCAGTCCAGGCATGACGGCCGACTTGCGCCAGCACTTGCCTTTGCAGGGCAAGCGGGGCCTGGTGGTGGGCATCGCCAACACGCAAAGCATCGCCTGGGGCTGCGCCAGCGCATTGCGCGCGGCCGGCGCCGAACTGGCCGTGACCTGGCTCAATGACAAGGCGCGTCCACACGTGGAGCCGCTGGCGTTGCGACTGTCGGCGGCCATCATGGCGCCGCTCGACGTGGCCGTGCCGGGCCAGCTCGAAGCGCTGTTCGCGCAGATCGAGCGTCAGTGGGGGCGGCTCGACTTCCTCGTCCATTCCATCGCCTACGCGCCGAAGCAGGACTTGCATGGCCGCGTCACGGACAGTTCGGCTGACGGTTTTGCGCAGGCGATGGATATTTCCTGCCACTCCTTCATGCGCATGGCGAAGCTGGCCGAACCCCTGATGCCGGACGGCGGCAGCCTGATGACCATGAGTTATCTGGGTGCGGAGGAAGTCATCGCCGACTATGGCCTGATGGGCCCTGTGAAGGCGGCGCTGGAAGCATCGGTGCGCTATCTGGCTGCGGAACTGGGCCCACAGGGCATCCGCGTCAATGCCATCTCGCCGGGGCCTCTGGAGACGCGGGCCGCTTCCGGCATTGCCCATTTCGACCGCCTGATGGCCGACGCCATCGAACGTTCGCCCATGCGGCGCCTGGCCACCATCGAGGACGTGGGCGCGCTGTGCGCCTTCCTCGCCGGTGACGGCGCGTGCGCCATCACGGGTGGCACCTTATATGTCGATGGCGGCTACAACATTCTGAATTGACTGGAAGAAGATGATCATGCCTGTTCCCGCTTTATCTGCGTGCGCCAGGATGGCCGCGCTGGCCACTGCACTGGCCACCACGCTGGCCGCCACGCTGGCCCTGGCCGGCTGCGCCTCGATGGCGCCGCCGTACGCGCCACCGCCGCTACCGGTGGCGGCGCAGTATCCGGAAGCCGATCCCGCTGGCGCGCACGCTGCGGACATCGCCTGGCAAGCCTACTTTGCCGACGCGCGCCTGCAGGCGCTGATTGCGCAGGCGCTGGCCAGCAACCGCGATATCCGTATCGCCGCCCTGCGCGTGGAAGAGGCGCGCGCCGCGTATGGCATCCAGCGCGCCGAACAATTTCCCACCATCGCACTGGGCGCCTCCGGCAGCCGCGCGCGCGTGCCCGGTGACCTGAGCGTGACGGGGCGCCCCATGACGAGCGCGCAGTACCAAACGGGTTTGAACGTAAGTGCCTGGGAGCTCGATTTCTGGGGCCGGGTGCGCAGCCTGAAGGACAGCGCGCTGCAAACCCTGCTGGCCAGCGACGAGGCGCGCCGCGCCGTCGGCGTGGCCCTGGTGGCGCAGGTGGCCAATGGCTACCTGGGCTTGCGCGAACTCGATGAACGGGTGGCGCTGGCGCGCGCCACGGTCGACAGCCGCGCCGAATCGCTGCGCATCTTCACGCGCCGCTTCGAGGTGGGTTCGATTTCCAAGCTGGACCTGACGCAGGTGGAAACCCTGCTCAGCCAGGCCTTGTCGCTGTCGGCGCAGTTGGAGCAGGCGCGCGCCGAGCAGGCGCACGCGCTGGCCCAACTGGTGGGCGGCCCGGTCGACCTGACGCCGGTGGCTGGTGAGGTGCGCCGCTTCGACGACGCCAGCGTGCTGCAGCCGCTGCATGCGGGCTTACCATCGGCCTTGCTGGCGCAGCGCCCCGACCTGGTGGCGGCCGAGCATCAACTGCGCGCCGCGCAAGCCAATATCGGCGCCGCGCGCGCCGCCTTCTTTCCCACGATTTCACTGACGGCCGCCTACGGCACGGCCAGCGCGGAATTGAGCGGCCTGTTCGATTCTAGCAGCGGCGCCTGGAATTTTGCGCCGCGCCTGGTGCTGCCGATCTTCGACGCGGGTCGCATCCGCGCCAATATGGATTTGGCCGAGGTGCGCCGCGAGGTGGCCGTGGCCAATTATGAAAAGAGCGTGCAGGGCGCGTTCCGCGAAGTGGCCGACGCGCTGTCGAACCGGCGCTGGCTGGCGCTGCAAGTCGACATCGGCAAGACCACCCTGGCCGCGCAGAGCGAACGCGCGCGCTTGGCCAAACTGCGCTACGACAATGGCGCCGCGCCCTACCTGGAAGTGCTCGATGCACAGCGCGACCTGCTGACGGTGGAGCAGCAACTGGTGCAGACGCGCCGCGCGCTGCTCTCCAGCCAGGTCAGCCTGTATGCGGCGCTGGGCGGCGGCGTACTTGCCAACACCTCCGCCACTTCCACCGCCGCTTCCACCCATTAATTTGATCGCCCCGATACCATGAATGCTCAATTGAAGAAAAAAATCATCCCTGCGGCGCTGGTCGTGGCCGTTCTCGTGCTGGGCTATGTGGCCTGGCAAAAAATGCGTCCCACTGGCCCTGGCGAAGGTTTTGTCAGCGGCAATGGCCGCATCGAAGCAACTGAAATCGACGTTGCCACCAAGCTGGCCGGAAGAGTCAAGGAAATCCTCGTGCGCGAGGGTGACTTCGTCAAGGCGGGCCAGCCGCTGGCCACCATGCAGGTCGATTCCCTGACGGCGCAGCGCGACGAGGCGCGCGCGCGCCAGCAGCAGGCCTCCGACGCGGTGGTTGGCGCGCAGGCGCAGGTTGCCGTGCGCGAGAGCGACAAGGCGGCCGCGCTGGCCCTGGTGGCGCAGCGTGAAAGCGAACTCGATGCGGCCAAGCGCCGCCTGGCCCGCTCGGAAACTTTGTCGAAGGAGGGCGCTTCCTCGGTGCAGGAACTTGACGATGACCGCGCCCGCGCGCGTAGCGTGGCCGCAGCCCTGAATGCGGCCAAGGCGCAGGTCACGGCGGCGCAGGCGGCCATCGACGCGGCCAAGGCGCAAGTAGTCGGTTCGCGTTCCGCCGTTACGGCTGCTGAAGCGACCACTGCGCGCATCGACGCCGACCTGGCCGATGGCCAACTGGCTGCGCCGCGCGACGGCCGCGTGCAGTACCTGGTGGCGCAGCAGGGCGAAGTACTGGCCGGTGGCGGCAAGGTGCTCAACCTGGTCGACCTGTCGGACGTGTACATGACCTTCTTCCTGCCCGAGACGGCGGCCGGCAAGGTGGCGATGGGCGGCGAAGTGCGCATCATCCTCGACGCAGCGCCCAATTATGTGATTCCGGCGACGATTTCCTTTGTCGCTGCCAGCGCGCAGTTTACGCCGAAAACGGTGGAAACGGCCAGCGAGCGCCAGAAGCTGATGTTCCGCGTGAAAGCGCAGATCAGCCGCGAGCTGCTGCAAAAACACCTGGCGCTGGTCAAGGTCGGCTTGCCCGGCGTGGCCTGGGTGCGTCTCGATGCGAAGCAGGCATGGCCCGCTGAACTGACGGCCAAGGTTCCGCAGTGACCATGGACGTGAACCCATTTGTCGTCAGCATCAAGGGCGTCAGCCAGCATTACGGCAAGACGGTGGCGCTAGCCGCCATCGACCTCGACGTGCCGGCCGGCCGCATGGTGGGCTTGATCGGACCCGATGGCGTGGGAAAATCGAGCTTGCTGTCGCTGGTGGCCGGCGCGCGCGCCGTGCAGCAGGGCAGCGTCATGGCGCTGGGCGGCGACATGCGCGATGCGCGCCACCGTGACGACGTCTGCCCGCGCATCGCCTACATGCCGCAAGGCCTGGGCAAGAATCTGTATCCGACCCTGTCGGTCGAGGAAAACCTGCAGTTTTTCGCGCGCCTGTTCGGCCACGATGCCGCCGAACGCCGGCGCCGCATCGACCAGCTGACCCGCAGCACGGGCCTGCAGCCTTTCCTGGCGCGCCCGGCGGGCAAGCTGTCGGGCGGCATGAAGCAGAAATTGGGCTTGTGCTGTGCCCTGATCCACGACCCCGACCTGCTCATTCTGGATGAACCGACGACCGGCGTCGATCCGCTGGCGCGGGCCCAGTTCTGGGACCTGATCGCCGGCATCCGCGTGCAGCGCCCGCAAATGAGCGTGATGGTGGCCACCGCCTACATGGACGAAGCGCAGCGCTTCGATTGGCTGGTGGCCATGGATGACGGCAAGGTGCGGGGTACGGGCACGCCGGCCGAACTGCTGGCGCGCACGCAAAGCGACAACTTGGAAGCGGCCTTTATCAAGCTGCTGCCCGAAGCCAAGCGCGCGGGCCACCAGCCCGTGGTCATCACGCCGCTCGATGCCGCCAGCGCGCAGGACGTTGCCATCGAGGCGCAAGACCTGACCATGCGCTTCGGCGATTTCACGGCCGTCGACCATGTGAATTTCCGCATCGGCCGTGGCGAGATTTTCGGTTTTCTCGGCTCGAACGGCTGCGGCAAGTCGACCACCATGAAGATGCTCACGGGCCTGCTGCCGGCCACGGAAGGCAAGGCTTGGCTGTTCGGCAAGGAAGTCGATTCCAACGATATCGACACGCGCCGCAGGGTCGGCTACATGTCGCAGGCCTTCTCGCTATACAGCGAATTGACGGTGCGCCAGAACCTGGTGCTGCATGCGCGGCTGTTTCACGTGCCCGCGAGCGAGATCGCGGCGCGCATTGATGAAATGGCGCAGCGCTTCGACTTGCGCGAGGTGATGGACGACCTGCCCGACAGCCTGCCGCTGGGCATACGCCAGCGTTTGTCACTGGCCGTGGCCATGGTGCACAAGCCGGAAATGCTGATCCTCGACGAACCGACGTCTGGCGTCGACCCGATAGCGCGCGACAATTTCTGGCGCCTGATGATCGAGCTGGCGCGGCGCGACCGCGTCACCATCTTTATTTCCACCCACTTCATGAACGAGGCTGAACGCTGCGACCGCATCTCGCTGATGCATGCGGGGAAAGTGCTGGTCAGCGATGCGCCGGCCGAACTGGTGCGCAAGAAGGGCGCGCCATCGCTGGAAGCGGCCTTCATCGCCTACCTGGAAGAGGCGGGTGGCGGCACGGCAGCGGCCGAAGTGCAGGAAAACGCGGCGCCGGTGCAGCAGGCCGAAGCGGCTGCGCCGCAGCCGGAGCAACAGCAGCGCCGCCACAGCCGTTTCAGCCTGGGGCGCATGCTCAGCTACATGTGGCGCGAAACCCTGGAACTGCGGCGCGATCCCGTGCGCCTGACCCTGGCGCTGGGCGGCTCCGTGCTGCTGCTGTTCGTGATCGGCTTCGGCATCAGCCTGGACGTCGAAGACTTGAGTTATGCGGTGCTCGACCACGACCAAACGACCCTGAGCCAGAATTACACGAACAACCTGGCCGGCTCGCGCTACTTCGTCGAGCGCCCGCCGCTGCGAGACTATGCCGATATCGACCAGCGTATGCGCAGCGGCGAATTGTCGCTGGCCATCGAGATTCCCCCCAGCTTTGCGCGCGACGTGCAGCGCGGCGCACCAGCGCAGGTGGCCGCGTGGATCGACGGCGCCATGCCGATGCGCGCCGAAACCGTGCAGGGTTACGTGCAGGGCATGCATCAGCTGTGGCTGGCCGACCAGGCCCTGCACCGCTATGGCATCAAGATGAACAACCCGGTCGCCATCCAGACCCGCTATCGCTACAACCCCGACGTGAAAAGCTTGCCGGCCATGGTGCCTGCCGTGATTCCCCTGTTGCTGCTGATGCTGCCGGCCATGCTGGCGGCGCTGTCCGTGGTGCGCGAAAAGGAACTGGGTTCCATCATCAACCTGTACGTGACGCCCGTCACGCGCCTGGAATTCTTGCTCGGCAAGCAGGTGCCGTACGTCGTGCTGGCCATGTTCAACTTCGCTCTCATGGCGCTGCTGGCGGTCACCGCCTTTGGCGTGCCGATCAAGGGCAGCTTGCCGACCCTGATCGGCGCCACCTTCATTTTCAATATCTGCGCCACCGGCATCGGCCTGTTCGCCTCGACGTTTACGCGCAGCCAGATCGCGGCTCTGTTCGTGACGATGATCGGCACCATGATCCCGGCCATCCAGTTTTCCGGCCTGCTCAATCCCGTCTCGTCAATGGAAGGCGTGGGCAAGGCGATTGGCCTGATGTACCCGGCCACGCACATGCTCAATATCAGCCGCGGCGTGTTCAACAAGGCGCTGGGATTCGGCGACCTGCACGCCTCGTTCTGGCCCCTGATCGTGGCGATCCCCGTGATCCTCGGCTTGACGGTGGCGCTGCTGAAGAAACAGGAGTCGTAAGCGTATGCGCCACCTTGAAAATATCTACCGCCTGGGCGTGAAGGAAATCTGGAGCCTGATCCGCGATCCGATGATGCTGGTCCTGATTTTGTATACCTTTACGCTGGCGATCTACGTGGCCGCCACGGCCAAGCCGGAAACCCTGCACATGGCCTCGATCGCCATCGTCGACGAGGATGGCTCGCCGCTGTCGGGGCGCATCGCCGCGGCCTTCTTCCCGCCGCAGTTCACGCCGCCGGCCATGATCAACCAGAGCCAGGTCGATGCGGGCCTGGACGCGGGCCAGTACACCTTCGTGCTGACGATACCGCCCAAGCTGCAGGCGGACGTGCTGGGCGGGCGCCAGGCGGAGCTCCAGCTGAACGTGGATGCCACGCGCATGAGCCAGGCTTTCAGCGGCAGCGGCTACATCCAGCAGATCGTCGCCGGCGAAGTGGCCGAATTCACCAAGCGCTACCGGGGCGCGACGGTCTCGCCGGTGGAGCTGGTGATGCGCGCGCGCTTCAACCCTTCACTCAGCCAGGCGTGGTTCGGCTCGCTGATGGAAATCATCAACCAGGTGACGATGCTGTCGATCATCCTCACGGGTGCGGCCCTGATCCGCGAGCGCGAACATGGCACCATCGAGCACTTGCTGGTGATGCCCGTGACGCCGGCCGAAATCATGTTGGGCAAGGTCTGGTCGATGGGACTGGTGGTGCTGCTGGCCGCCGCCCTGTCGCTGAACCTGGTGGTGCGCGGCATGCTGCATGTGCCCATCGAAGGCTCGATCGCACTGTTCCTGTGCGGCGCGGCCCTGCATCTGTTTGCCACCACCTCGATGGGCATTTTCCTGGCCACCGTGGCGCGCAGCATGCCGCAGTTCGGCATGCTGCTGATCCTCGTGCTGCTGCCGCTGCAGATGCTCTCGGGCGGCAGCACGCCGCGCGAAAGCATGCCCGACCTGGTGCAGAACATCATGCTGATCGCACCGACCACGCATTTTGTCGAATTGAGCCAGGCGATTTTGTACCGGGGCGCCGGCATCGACGTGGTATGGAAACCGTTCCTGGCCCTGCTGGCAATCGGCACGGCCCTGTTTACCTTCGCTCTGGCGCGCTTTCGCAAGACCATCAGCCAGATGGCGTAGGCCCTGCGCCGGAATGTTCCGGCGTTTGTTTGCATGAAAAGGATAGCCATGAAGATCGAATCTGCTCCATTTTTTTCCACCGGCGGCTTGCCGTCCCTGGGCATGCTGGGCGACTATGCACGCGACTCGTGGCAGCGCATCGTGCTGTACGCGGACGTGATGCGCCGGCGCGGCAACCAGTACCAGGAGCATCTGGCCGAGGAAGTGCCGAACGTGCTGGATTTCCCCGCCGAACTGGTGATGTCCGGCCTGGAGCTGGCGCGTCCCGTCAACTACGGCCTGGCGCGCATCTTGACGCCCGATGTGCCGCAGCCCGACCCGTCGAAACGCCCGTTCGTCGTCGTCGATCCGCGCGCCGGCCACGGTCCCGGCATCGGCGGCTTCAAGGCCGAGAGCGAGATCGGCGTGGCCCTGCGCGCCGGTCACCCGTGCTACTTCATCGGTTTCCTGCCCGATCCCGTGCCGGGACAGACGGTGGAGGACGTGATGCACGCCGAGGCGGCCTTCCTGGAGAAAGTCATCGCCCTGCATCCGCTCAGCGAGGGCAAGCCCGTCGTCATCGGCAATTGCCAGGCGGGCTGGCAAATCCTCATGACGGCGGCCATGCGCCCGGAACTGTTCGGTCCCATCATCGTGGCCGGCGCGCCTGTGTCGTACTGGGCCGGCTGGCATGGCCGCAATCCGATGCGCTATGCGGGTGGTCTGATGGGCGGTAGCTGGGCCACGGCGCTGGCGGGCGACCTGGGCAACGGCCGTTTCGACGGCGCCAGCCTGGTGCAGAATTTCGAGAAGCTGAACCCGGCCAACACTCTGTGGAGCAAGCAGTACAACCTGTACGCAAACATCGATACGGAAGCACCGCGCTATCTGGAATTTGAAAAATACTGGGGCGGCCACGTATTCCTCAACGATGTCGAGATGCAGTATATCGTCGACAATCTGTTCATCGGCAACCGCCTGGCCACGGCGGAGTTGATCACCGCCGACGGCGTACGCCTGGACTTGCGCAATATCCGTTCGCCTATCGTCGTGTTTTGCTCGAACGGCGACAACATCACGCCGCCACCGCAGGCCCTGGGCTGGATCACGGACCTGTACCGCGACGACAACGATGTGCTGCTGCACGACCAGACCATCGTGTATGCCGTGCATGACAGCATCGGCCACCTGGGTATTTTCGTGTCGGCCAAGGTGGGACACAAGGAACACCAGAAATTTGCCAGCAATATCGACCTGATCAACCTGCTGCCGGCCGGCATCTACGAAGCGCGGATCGTCGATAAGACGCCCGATACGCCGAACGCCGACCTGGCCAGCGGCGACTATGTGCTGCAGGTCGAGCACCGCAGCATCGAGGACGTGCGCGCAATCGTGCAGCCAAGCGTGGAAAACGACCGCAAGTTCGCCGCCGCCGCGCGCGTGTCCGAAGTGAACCTGGCGCTGTACCGCACCTTCGCGCAGCCTTGGGTGCGCGCCATGGTCACGCCGCAAACGGCGCGCTTCCTGCAGCTCACGCATCCGCTACGCGTGTCGTACGAGCGCTGGACCGACCACAATCCACTGGCCAGGCTGGTGGCCAAAGAGGCGGAAAAAGTGCGTGCCCATCGCCAGCCTGTGGCGCCCGACAATCCGCTGCTGGCCATGCAGGAGGCTATCTCTGGCGCCATCACGGCCGGCTTGAACAGCTGGCGCGACTGGCGCGACACGGTGCAGGAAACCACCTTCGACCTGGTGTACGGTAACCCCCTGGTGCAGGCGCTGACGGGACAAGCCATCGGCGACGCCACGCCGCCGCGTCCTCACCCCGGTATCTCGCCCGAACATTGCGAATACGTGCGCTGCGAAACGCGCAAGATGGACGAGGACATGCAGCACGGGGCTCTGGTGGAAGCGGCCGTGCGCGCGCTGTTCTACATCTACCGCTTCCGCATGATCGCCGACGAGCGCAGGGTCAACCTGGCCCTCAAATTAATCAAGCCGCAATACCGGCAGGATTTCAACATGGAGGAGTTCCGCGGCATCGTGCGCCAGCAGGCGCGTTTGATGCTGCATGATTTCGATGCCGCCATCGCCGCCTTGCCGACTTTGCTGTCGCGTGCCGAACCGGATGCCATCGGCGCGCTGGGCGAATGGCTGCAGCAAGTGCTGCAAGTGCCTGAAGCGCCGACGCCGGACGAGGAAGCGAGCCTGCAGCAAATGCTGGAGGTATTCGACCGCGCGATCAAGGCGCACGCGAAGGCGCTGCCACCGGCCGCGCATGCATCTCAAACTGCGTCCCAGCCTGCTATCCAGGCCAAA
This sequence comes from Janthinobacterium sp. DSP2-3-3, assembly GCF_049897325.1. NCBI lineage: Bacteria > Pseudomonadati > Pseudomonadota > Betaproteobacteria > Burkholderiales > Oxalobacteraceae > Janthinobacterium > Janthinobacterium sp. DSP2-3-3. The sequence continues at coordinate 256,268 of NZ_JAFCWA010000004.1, forward strand.
CCTGCCAAAAACACTACCTCTGCCTAGAAGATCACGATGACTACTACCCAAGACAATGATTTGCATATCGTGCGTAACCGCACCTTCGACCAGATCGCCATCGGCGACACTGCCAGCATCACGCGCACCCTGAGCATGGACGATATCGCCCTGTTCGCGGTGATGTCGGGCGATGACAACCCGCAGCACTTGGATGCCGAATTTGCCGCCTCCAGCCGCTACCAGGGCGTGATCGCGCACGGCATGTGGGGCGCCGCCCTCATCTCCGCCGTGCTGGGGACGCGCCTGCCCGGCGCCGGCACCGTCTACACGGGCCAGACCCTGCGTTTCCTGCAGCCCGTGCGCGTGGGCGATACGCTGGCCATCACCGTCACCGTCACTGCGCTCGAGCCGCGCAACCGCCACGTGACGCTGGCCTGCCGCTGCGTCAACCAGCATGGCGCCGTGGTGCTCGACGGCGAAGCGCAGGTGATCGCGCCCGCCGAGCAGATCGAACGCAAGCGCGCCACCCTGCCCGAAGTTCGCCTGCATAACGGCGACGGCACGCGGCGCCTGCTGGAGCAGGCGCGCACGCTGGGTCCGATCAAGGTGGCCGTGATTCACCCTTGCGATGAACTGAGCTTGTCGGGCGCGCTGGACGCCCATGCGGCCGGCCTGATCACGCCCGTGCTGGTGGCGCCGCGCGCGCGCCTGGAAGCGGTGGCGCTGGAGGCTGGCCTGAGCCTGGCCGGCATCGCCATCGAGGATGTCGAGCATAGCCATGCTGCCGCCGCGCGCGGCGCCGAACTGGCGGGCAAGGGCGAGGTGGCGGCGCTGATGAAGGGCAGCCTGCACACGGATGAACTGATGTCGGCCGTGCTGGCCGCCAGCGCCGGTCTGCGCACCAAGCGCCGCGTCAGCCACTGCTTCCTGATGCAGACGCCCGCGTATCCGCGTCCTTTCATCATCACGGATGCGGCCATCAATATCGCGCCGAACCTGGCCATGAAGGCCGACATCTTGCGCAACGCCATCGACCTGGCGCACGTGATCGGCGTGGCCAGACCGCGCGTGGCCATCCTGGCCGCCGTGGAAACGGTGAATGCGGACATGCCGGCCACGCTGGATGCGGCCGCGCTGTGCAAGATGGCCGACCGCGGGCAGATCACTGGCGCCATCCTCGACGGCCCGCTGGCCTTCGACAACGCCGTGTCAATAGCCGCCGCCACCGTCAAAGGCATCGTCTCGGAGGTGGCGGGGCGCGCCGACATTTTGCTGGTGCCCGACCTGGAAAGCGGCAACATGCTGGCCAAGCAGCTTGAATACATGGGCGATGCGGACAGCGCCGGCATCGTGCTGGGCGCGAAAATTCCCATCATCCTCACCAGCCGCGCCGACTCGCGCGCCAGTCGCATCGCTTCATGCGCCATCGCCGTGATGCTGGCCAATCATTACCGGAGCACGCCACCATGAACGTACCAGCCCACCATGCCGGCGAATACGCCGACGGCGCCCTGATCCTGGTGCTCAATTGCGGCTCGTCGAGCATCAAGTTCGCCTTGTTCGAGCAAGCCGGTGGCGTGCTGCCGCAGCAGGCGCAATGGAGCGGCAAGGTCGAAGGCATCGGCCGCGAAAGTGCCACTTACCGCGCTGGCGGCCTGCCGGCAGTCGCCTTGCAGCTCGATGTGGAGCAGCCCCATCACGCGGCCCTCGAATACATCCGCGCGCAAGTCGTGGCACAGCTGGCCGGGCGCCCGCTGCGCGCGGTGGCGCATCGCGTGGTGCATGGCGGCAGCAAGTATTTCGCCCCCGTGCGCATCGATTTCAAGGTGCTGGCGGACCTGAAAAGTTTTGTGCCGTTGGCGCCGCTGCACCAGCCGTTCGCATTGGAGGCGATCGAGGTGCTGCTCGAATCGCGGCCCGATATCGCCCAGGTGGCGTGCTTCGACACGGCCTTCCACCACACGGTGCCGCAGGTCGAACAGATGCTGGCCCTGCCTTACGATGCGTGGGAGCGGGGCTTGCGCCGCTACGGCTTCCACGGCCTGTCGTACGAATACCAGTCACTGGTGCTGGAGCAGCGCTTCGGCTCTGTCGCGCGCGGCAAGGTCATCGTCGCGCACCTGGGCAGCGGCGCCAGCCTGTGCGCCATGGACAATTTGCACAGCGTGGCCACCACCATGGGCTTTTCCGCGCTCGATGGCCTGATGATGGGCACGCGCTGCGGTTCGCTCGATCCGGGCGCGGTCATCTACTTGATGGAAATCGAAAAACTGTCGCTGGAAAAAGTGGCGCATGTGCTCTACCACGAATCTGGCTTGCTGGGCGTGTCGGGCGTGTCGGCCGATCCACCGGTGCTGCTGGCGCAGCAGAACCGGCAAGATGCCACGGGCGAACGCATCCGCGCCGCGCTGGCCCTGTATATCCGCCGCATCGTGCGCGAAATCGGCGCCCTGACGGCCGTGCTGGGTGGGCTGGACATGCTGGTGTTTACGGCCGGTATCGGCGAGCACAGCGCCGAACTGCGCCAGCGCATCTGCGCCGAGCTGGGCTTTATTGGCCCCGTGCTCGACGCGGAGGCCAATGTGCGCAACGCCGGCCGTATTTCTACCGAGGCCAGCCGCATCGTGGTGGGCGTGGAGCCGGCCAATGAAGAGTGGGTGGCGGCACGCCACGCGGCCCTGGCCGTGAGCGCATGAGGATTTGACAGTGCCATTGCACCCAATGGGGAATTTGCCGAATTGCACATATTTTCCATTGAGTGCGATAGCGCACAGTCTGGTTTTAGTTTTGTCTTTACTATGAAGTCATGCCATTGCGCTACATCAAGAAACAGCGCGATGCCTGGCAAATTTTGAACATTTTGCCCGCCTTTAGTAAGAATAAAATTAATCCATATTGAAAGGTCACATCATGAACAAATTACTCGCCGCCCTGATCGCCACCCTGTTTGCTACCGCCGCCTTCGCTCAAACCGCACCGGCCACGGAAGCTGTCGTGAAAGCCCAGGCTTCCGCACAAAAAGACGTCAACAAGGCTGCCGCTTCGGAAGCAAAAGTCGATGCCAAAGCTGACGCCAATGTCGCCAAGGCCGAAATGAAGGCCGACGAAAAGAAAGCCGATGCCCATCACAAGGCCAATAAAACCAAGGCCAAGGCCCACGACAAAGTCGTCAACGCTGATGCTGAAGACAAGCTGAAAGCGGAAGCCAAGGCAGATAAAACCGATGCCAAGGCCGATGCGAAAGCCACCAAGACGGCCGTGAAAGCGAACGCCAAGGTCGCCAAGGAAAAAGTGGAAGCGAACGCCGATAAAGCCCTCGCCGCCACCAAGACGGTAGAAGCCAAGGCCAAGGCCGACGCTGAAGTCAAGGCAGCCGCCGCCAAGTAATTCCCTGTTTGCGGGCCACGGCCTGCAAACCCAAAAGACAGCTTCGGCTGTCTTTTTTTCGTCTGGCGCTTTTCTTTTGCACCGCTTGCCGATCTTGATCTGGCGCAAATGCTCCGCTTTTCGCCGTGCCATAGTGAGCTGGAAAACAGACGAAGGGAGACATCATGAGCACCGCTAAAACGAAAAAATCACCGGCTACCGGTTCGGCTGAAGGCATGCCCTCCATGCCGTCCATGTCTTCCATGCAGGCGATGCCGGTCGAAGGCGACATGCAGGCCGGCGCTGATGTGGTGAGCGGCGATGCCATGTCGGGGCCGCGCCTGGGCGTGTCGTATGCCGACCAGGCGGCGCTCACCCAGGGCGCGGTCGCAGCGGATGCCAGCGCCATGCCGGCTGGCGGCATGCAGCAGGCGCCGCAGGGCATGGCGGGCACCAGTTGCATGCAAGTCGGCGGTGACGGCGGCATGGGGACCGGCGGCGGTGTGGGCGGTGGTGGCATGGGCAGCGGTGGTGATGGTGGGCAGGGTGGCGGTGCGCCGCACACGCGCACCTGCGCCACGATGGACGTGCATCGCCGCCTGCTGACCGAAGATCCGTCCTATGCGAACGTACGCGCCGATATCGAAAACCTGGCCGGGCTCTATGAGGGCGACAGCGGCATTGCCGGACGTTCCGGCGTGACGCAGATACCGGTGGTGGTGCACGTGGTGTGGAATACGGCCGCGCAGAATATTTCGGATGCGCAGATCGCCAGCCAGCTCGATGTGCTGAACCGGGATTTCCGGCGCGTCAATCCGGATGTGAACAGCACACCGGCACCGTTCCTGCCGCTGACGGCCGATGCGCGCGTGGAGTTTGCGCTGGCCACGATCGATCCGCATGGCGCGGCTACCAGCGGCATCGAGCGGCGCCAGACGACGCTGGCCTCCTTTGGCGCCGACGATGCCGTCAAGTCGCAGGCGATGGGCGGCATGGACGCCTGGCCGGCCGACAGCTACCTGAATGTCTGGGTTTGCCAGCTGGGCGGCGGCTTGCTGGGCTACGCGCAGTTTCCCGGCGGCCCGGCCGCCACCGACGGCGTGGTGATTCTGCAATCGGCCTTCGGCACCACCGGCACGGCCGCGCCACCGTTTCACCTGGGACGCACGGCCACGCATGAAATCGGCCACTGGCTGAATTTGAACCATATCTGGGGCGATGACGGCACGGGGTGCTCGGGCACGGACAATGTGGCCGACACGCCGAACCAGGGCGGGCCGAATATGGGCCAGCCCTCGTTTCCCCAGGTGTCCTGCAGTAACGGGCCGAATGGCGACTTGTTCATGAACTACATGGATTACGTCGACGATTCCGCCATGTTCATGTTCACCGCGGGCCAGGTGGCGCGCATGCAGGCCTGTCTCGATGGTCCGCGCGCCAGCATCGGCACCGGAACGGGAGGCACTGGCGCCACGCCGCGCCAGAGTTCCTCGCCCGTCGTGGCCTGGGGCGCGAATCGCCTCGACGTCTTCGTGCTGGACACGGACCGCGCGCTATGCCACAAGGCCTGGAATGGCACGGCCTGGGCGCCGTCCGTCACCGGCTACGAGGGGCAGGGTGGCATCTGTACCAGTGCGCCGCAGGTGGTGTCGTGGGCGCCGGATCGGCTCGATGTGTTCGTCACGGGCAGCGACAGCGGCTTGTTCCACAAATGGTGGAATGGCACGGCCTGGGGGCCGTCGCTGACCGGCTATGAAGCGATGGGTGGCTTGTGCGTGGGCGACCCGCGCGCCGTGGCCTGGGGACCGAACCGTCTCGACGTGTTTGTCGTCGGCACGGATCGCGGCCTGTATCACAAGTGGTGGAACGGTACCGCCTGGGGACCATCGTTGATGGGTTACGAAGCCATGGGCGGCATCTGCCTGGGCCAGCCGGAAGCCGTGGCATGGGGGCCGAACCGCCTGGACGTGTTCGTCATTGGTTCCGACCATGCGCTGTACCACAAGTGGTGGAACGGCACGGCATGGGGACCGTCGCCGACGGGCTACGAGCGCCTGGGCGGCATCTGCACCTCGTCGCCGAAGGCGGTGGCGTGGGGGCCGAACCGGCTCGACGTGTTTGTCACGGGTACCGACGGCGCCCTGTACCATAAATGGTGGGATGGCGCGACATGGGGACCTTCCATCGATGGCTTCGAGCGCCTGGGCGGGATCTGCGTGGGCGAGGTGGAAGCCGTGTCGTGGGCGGCCAACCGTCTCGACCTGTTTGTCATCGGCACCGATAGCGCCCTGTACCACAAGGCGTGGAATGGATCCGCCTGGTCGCCATCCCTGACGGGAGCTGAAAACCTGGGCGGCGTGTGCACCTCGCGTCCGCGCGCCACGGCTTGGGCGCCGAACCGCCTCGACGTGTTTGTCACAGGCACGAATGGCGCCCTGTTCCACAAGGCGTGGAACGGTACGGCCTGGTCGCCCTCCGTGAGCGGCTATGAAAGCCTGGGCGGCGTGGTATCGTGTTTCTGACGTCAATGTGTTTAACGGGAGGCGCCATGCACGGCATGACAATGGCATTGCCCAGCGGTAGCTGGACGCATTCCTTCGAGGAGGATGCAGACGGTATCGAGGTGTACCGGCCCACGGCCACATTCGCCTTTCCTCCCAGCCGCAAGGGGCGCAAGGTGCTGGAGTTTGGCGTCGGTACCGGGAGCATGGAAGGAGGCGAGGCGAGCATGACCAGCCTGTCGCCCGGCGCCGATGACCGCCCCCGTGCCGGTCCGCTTACCCGGCTGCAGCCCTTGGGCATGGGGCGGTATGCACTGGCTGGCGCGCCGGGGCCGCAAGAGGTGATCGACATCGTCGAGGCGACGCCCGACGTGCTGCGCCTGTCGCGCCGTTAAGGCTTGCCGCGCAGTTTGCAGGCGAGCGCCGTGCGGTTGCCCACGCCGAGTTTTTGGTAAATCGCATGCAGCTGGTTGCGGACGGTCGCCGGCGACTTGCCGAGTTCTCTGGCGATGCTTTTATACGGCAAGCCTTCGGCCGCCATGGCCGCTACCAGCCGTTCGGCAGCGGTCAGGCGCTGCATGGCAGCTTGCTTGAAACGTTGTTGCTCATACCGGCTCTCCTGTCTATGGCGGCATGCCGGTGGCATACCTGCAGGGATAACGGGAGTGCGGGGAATATATGTAAAATTATCTGTAAATGTATTTTTCCTGTTGCCGGTAGGCGGCGATGGACGAAAAAAAGACAGGCGAACCTGTCTTTTCGTATGGATCGATGACGATCAGCCGATGGCCGCCATCGAGACCGGTTTCAGCTTGGCCGCCAGCAGCTTGCCCTTCTTCGCACGCTTGCCGAAGTGCTCGACCAGGGCCGTGGCGCCGAGCGATGCATCCTGCGGCTTCGATGCCCGGCCGATGCCCGAGACCACCACGCCGCGCTGGGTGATCGGCTGCACGGCCAGCAGCTTGTCCTTGGCGTCCAGGTCGATCAGCTTGACGCCGGTGCCGCCCTTGGATAGCGTTTTCATTTCATCGAGGCCGAATACCAGCAGGCGCGCGCCTTCCGTCAAACAGGCCAGGGCGCTGGCCGCCTCGGGGATGACCTTCGGGGCCAGGGGCACGTCGCCGTCGTCCAGGGTGATGAAGGCCTTGCCACCTTTCAGGCGGCTGCTCATGTCGCCCGCCTTGGCGATGAAGCCGTAGCCAGCGCTCGACGCCAGCAGCAAATTGGTGGCGCCATTGCCCGCAAAGTAATGCAGGATGCGTACGGCGTTACCGGGCGTGCCGCCGCTCAGGTCGCACAAGGTGGTGATCGGCACGCCGTCGCCACGCGCATTGGGCAGGGCGGACACCGGCACGGAATAAATCTTGCCGTTGTTGCCGAAGCCCAGCAGGGTATCGACCGTGCGGCACTCGAAGGCGCCATGCAGCGTGTCGCCCGCCTTGAAGGTGAACTGCGCCGCATCATGGCCGATACCGGTGCGTGCGCGCACCCAGCCTTTTTCCGAAATGATGACGGTGACCGGTTCATCGACCACCTTCTGTTCGGCCACGGCCTTTTGCGCTTCCTCGATCAGGGTACGGCGCGCGTCGCCGAACTGCTTGGCGTCCGCTTCGATTTCACGGATGATGGCGCGCTTCATCGAGCCGGGGTTGTCGAGCAGGTCTTGCAGCGACTTTTCTTCCTTGCGCAGCTCGGCTAGCTCTTGCTGGATCTTGATCGTTTCCAGGCGCGCCAGCTGGCGCAAGCGGATTTCCAGGATGTCGTCGGCCTGGCGTTCGGACAGCTTGAAGGCCTCGATCAGGGCCGTTTTCGGTTCATCCGAATTGCGGATGATCTGGATCACCTTGTCGATATTGAGCAGGATTGCTTCGCGTCCCTCCAGGATATGAATGCGGTCCTTGACCTTGCCCAGTTTGTAGCCGGTGCGGCGGGTGACGGTCTCGAAGCGGAAATCGATCCACTCGCGCAGGATGTCACCCAGGCCTTTCTGACGCGGACGGCCATCGCCGCCTATCATCACCAGGTTGATCGAGGTCGACGATTCCAGCGAGGTGTGCGCCAGCAGCATCAGCATGAATTCCGTCTGGTCCTGGTTCTTCGACTTCGGCTCGAACACCAGGCGCACGGGCGCGGCGCGGCCCGATTCATCGCGGATGGTGTCGAGCGAATTGAGGATCAGCGCTTTCAGAGCTACCTGGTCCGGCGACAGCGCCTTCTTGCCCAGCTTGATCTTCGGATTGGTCAATTCCTCGATTTCTTCCAGCACCTTTTGCGACGACGTACCCGGCGGCAGTTCCGTCACGACGGCTTGCCACTGGCCGCGCGCCAGCTCTTCGATCTTCCAGCGCGCGCGCACTTTCATGCTGCCACGGCCGCTCGCATACATGTCCTGGATTTGCGAGGGCGGCGTGATGATCTGGCCGCCGCCGGGGAAGTCCGGGCCGGGAATCAAGGCCATCAGCTCGGCGTGCGTCATCTTTGGATCGCGGATCATGGCCACTGCCGCTTTCGCCACTTCCGTCAGGTTGTGCGAGGCGATTTCCGTGGCCAGGCCGACGGCGATGCCGGAGGCGCCATTCAGCAGCACCATCGGCAGGCGCGCTGGCAGCAGCTTCGGTTCTTCCGTCGAACCGTCGTAGTTGGGCTGGAAGTCCACCGTGCCCATGCCGATTTCATCCATCAGCAGCTTGGCGATCGGCGTCAAACGCGCTTCCGTGTAACGCATGGCCGCCGCGCCATCGCCATCGCGCGAGCCGAAATTGCCCTGGCCATCGATCAGCGGGTAGCGCAGCGAGAAATCCTGCGCCATGCGCACCAGCGCGTCGTACACGGACTGGTCGCCGTGCGGATGCAGCTTGCCCAGTACGTCGCCGACCACGGCCGCCGATTTGCGCGGCTTCGCCGTGGAATTGAGCCCCAGCTCATTCATCGCATACAGGATGCGGCGCTGCACGGGTTTCTGGCCATCGCACACGTCGGGCAGGGCGCGGCCCTTGACGACCGAGATGGCGTAATCGAGATAGGCGCGCTCGGCGAAGGTAGAGAGGGTCAGCGCTTCGCCGTCGAATACCGGTTCATCCGGCTCGATCGGCTCAGGCTGGGCATCGTCAAATAAATTGGTTTGTGTGGACATGGCGCTTGTTTCGGTGTTGAGTGGTTGCGGTTGAGTTCGTAGAGCTGATTATGACAGCCGGGATTTGGAAAAGGACTTGCCGTACGTCAGATACATGTAGTGCAAGGTGAGATACACCACGGCCACGGCCAGTTCGACGCTGTTATGCATCATAGGCATGGCGCGGATGGAAGGAGCCTGACCGGCCAGCAAAAAAATGCCGATGGATGGGACCAGCACCAGCGGCCAGAGCGTCTTCCAGCGGAAATCTGTGGGGGAAAACAGCAAGCCGGCGCACGACCAGAGAAACAGCATGGCGCCGACGAGGGCGGCCGGCAATTGCTGTACATACAGTAGCGACAGCAAGCCCGCACAGCCGATCAGCCATGCGGCGCGCAGGCGGGGCAAGAGCGCCTCTGGCCAGCCGCAATCGCCATACAGACCGCTGGCGCTGCGCAGGGCCAGCGCCGCCAGGCAAAACATCAATGGCATGGCATCGCCGACGGCCAGCGCCGACTGGCCTTTGCCGCTCATGAACATGGCGGCGAACAGCGATAGGCCCAGGCACAGGAGCAACAGCATGCCATGCAGCAGTTGGCGGTTCATCGCATACGCGAGCAGGGCCGACGCGCACAAACCGGCCGTGGTCACGAGGCGCATAGTCTCGCTGCGCTCGGGCAGGAAGAGCAGCAGCACCAGCAGCAGATAGGGCACGATCCAGCCCAGTTGCCGCAAGCCGCGCCGCGCCCATAGCACGGGCAGGTGTTCCTGCAGCGACTCCTGCAGCGCTTCCAGGCGCGTGAACAGCGGCGCCGGCCAGCGCAAGGCATGCATGGCCAGCAGGGCAAAGGCCAGCGCCTGGAAGCCCAGCAGGCTGGCATAGGCAGCCGTGTCGCCGAGCGTGAAGCCCGCCGCATCGAGCACGCCCGAGAGCATGAAGTGCAGCACGAAGCCCAGGCCGCACGAAGCGAGCGCCGTCTGCTTGAAGTAGCGCTTGGCATGGGCGGCGTGTTCCCATTGCTCGAACAGGTCGGCATCGAGCTTGTAAGCCAGCATCTCGCTGTGCTGCCAGCGTATCGCCTGCAGCAACTGGCGCAGCTGCAGCGTGAATTTTTGGTCGAACAGCTGGCGCGCGTAGGCGCCAGGTGGCTGTTGCGACATGATGCAATCCAGGCCGGGATAGTTGTCGCGGTTGTCGCTGAAATGGGCGAACGAGCGGTCCGCCCGGTAGCGCTGTACGGCGCTGCGCACCAGATCCACATGGCTACGCGCCAGATAGGAAAAATCGTGGTCCCAGCCCAGCTGCTCGAACAGGGCCTGGCGCAGCGCCAAGTCATAGCCGGCGCTGGCGCAATAGCGCAGCGCGCACAGGTCGAATTCCTCGCGCACGTCGAGGTTGAGCAATTCTTCGCGCTCAAGGAAAGTAGGCAGCAGGGCGGCCGCGTTGCGGCGCCGTGCATGCACCAGAAATGCCTGCCACAGGCTGGCGGCTTCCTGTACGGGATCGATGGCGACCACGCCCCATAATTCCGATGGCGGCGTGCGTTCCTGCGCTGGTTCGTCGGGGACGCCCCACAGCTCCGCAGGCGTTTCCTGCGCCGCGTGTGTCTCCTGCGCCGCGTCGGCGATGACGCCCCACAGTTCGGCTGCCGGCTCTTGCACAGGTACTGGCTCTGGCACCGGTGCCGCCAGGCCTGCGTCTGACTTCAAGCGGGAAACGAGCGCCGAAGGCGGATCCGCCGGACCCGGCTCCGCCAGTTCAGTCGCTGGTGTGGCGTGCATCTCCGCCAGCTCCGCGGCAAAGCGCGGTGCATGGCGCAGCGCATACTCATAGGCGTCACGCAGTTCCTGGAAGGCGGCCTGGTCGTCTTCCGGCCGTGTCACTTTCAGGCGTTTCGCGTAGGCGCGCTTGATGGCGCGCTCGTCGCCCGTCGGCGCCGTGCCGAGGATGTCCCATAGGCTGCGTTCAGCACCATGCATGCTGCCGTCCATCAGACGTCGCTCCCGTTTCGGGACAGGTAGGGTGAAGTGGCTTGCTTGGGCATGGGGGTGCGTTCAGGCATGGACGTTTTCTTGCTGGTTTTCATAGAACAGATTGGCCAGGATTAGCATCGCGATGAGTGGCAGCAGGGCTTCCGGCAGTATCAGGCGGGCATCGGGCAAATTGGCAAAAAAGGAGGTACTCGATACCAGCGTGATCTTGACCAGCAGCAGGGCTGGCCATACTAGGTGGCGGGAAATATTGGGCATCGTGAATGCGTACAGCGGCACACCGGCCAGGCACCACAGCCAGGCCAGCACCGGGGCCACCCCGGCCGGCAGCACGCCCGCCGCCGTGACAAAAAACAGCAATGTGCCACCCAGCAGCCAGGTGATGCGCAAGCGGTGGTGCCACGCCTTTGGCAAGCCCAGGGCCTGATACAGTTGCGCGCCGCTGCGCGCCAGCAGTATCAGCAGGCACAGGCTGAAAGCAAAACAGGCGCCGGCAGGAAAGGCGTCGAAGGCGGTTTCCCGCATCATCCAGGCCAGCAGCGAGGCAATCGGCAGCAAGAGCAGATAGGCGCGCAGCTTGAAGTGCACCGAGGAAGCAGATACGGCCACTAGCGCGCAGACGGCAAGCAGGAGCGTGGCGCCGGAGACCAGCATCGGCGATGGATGGTTGATAAACAGCAGCAGCGACAGCCCGGCATAGGCATACACCCAGCCGAATTGCCACAGGTGCCGATGCCGGTACTGCAGATAGACGCCGAAGTGCTGCTGCCTGAATTGCGCCATCCGCTCAATCAGCGCGGCAGGGCGGTAAAAGGTGTATGCGGCGTAGGCCGAGAAGGATAGCAACTGTGACAGCACGAAGAAAATCGCATAAAAGGAGTCGATGCCGAAGAAACCCCAGTGCTCATGCATGAACAGCGCGAGCCCGTAGATGGCGAGGCCGGTCACTGCGGAACGTATGGCGGTACCGCCGAAGTATTTTTTGGCGCGCGCCTTGCGCTCCCACCAGGCGATCGACGCGGGATCGATCTTGTAGGCCAGCAGGTCGCCATGATGCGCGCGTATGCCCTCGATGAGTGCCAGCAGGGTCCGCGTCAATCGCACATCGTGCAGACAGAATGCGGATGCCGGCGGTGCGGCCATCAGCAGATCGAGGCATGCGTCGTACTCTCCGCTGCTGCGCAAATAGGCCAGCGAAGCCGTCGCGTTGTGGCGCCCGACCAGGCCGCGTGCCGCTTCCGCATCCATTTTGCGCAATTGCGGCAGCCGCTGGTCCCACTGGTAGTGCTCGATAAAGCGGCCACGGGTGGCGTCATGACACGCGGCCGTGGCGCAGTAGTGCAGGGCCAGGAGTTCAAATTCCTCGCGTACGGCGAGGTGGGTCATCGCTTCGCGCTTTTCCAGCGTCGACAGCTTGATGCCGTTGCCGGAGGCCAGCCATTCCCGCCACAGGGTCTGTGCTTCTTTCCGGGGATCGGCTGTCATGGCAGGCGATGCCGCTGGCGGCGTTTTGCCAAAGTCGATCTTGCCAGCTGCCAGCGGGGCTGGCGCGGGCGCTGTGGCCGGGGTGGCGGATGCTTCAGGCGCCTGCTGTTCCTGGCTTTGCGCGGCGATGCACAGCGCATACTCATAGGCATCGCGCAGGCGCTGGAAGGCGGCCGCACCGTCTTCAGGACGGTTCAGTTTTAACTGGCGCACATAGGCGCGCTTGATGTCCCGTTCATCGCGCGTCTCGGCGATGCCCAGGACTTGCCAGATATCCAGCGTCTCGCTATCCGTCACAGGAAACTGTCACTTTCTATTTCCTTGAGCACCTCCGCAAACGCCGTACGCGCTTGCCGGATGGTGTTCGGGTCCTGCGTTTCCAGCGCAGCCTGGAAGTTGGCCGTGTGCGCTGCCAGGTACTGGCGCACGTCGCCCAGCGACTGTTCGTACAGGCGATCGGCGCGCGTGACCAGGGTGCGGTTTTCCATCTGCTCGCGCGGGTGGATCTTCAGATCGGCCAATTCCGCAAAGCGCTGCTCGATCTGTTCCGGCGTCATCACGCCCGCGTTGTCGCTGATGATCATCTTGTGGCGTTCCTGCGTGGCCAGCACCGTCACTTCCGCTTCCAGCACGCCGCTGACGTCGTAGGTGAAGCGCACGTCGATGCCGATCTCGCCCGCCTTTTTCGCGGGAATCGGGAAGCTGATCTTGCCGAGGAAGACGTTGTCGGCCACCAGGCGCGATTCGCCCTGGAAGATTGCCACGTTGATTTCCTTCTGGTTGTCGTAGATGGTGGTGATGTTTTCCGTGCGCGAGACGGGCACCACGGAGTTGCGCTCGATGATGGGCAGGTAATGCCCGCCTTCATACTGGTTTGCACCGATCTGGCGCGAAATCGAAATGCCCAGCGAATACGGCGCCACGTCCGTCATGACCACTTCGTCCAGGGCCGCATCACGCATCTTGAGGCCCGCCTGCACGGCGGCGCCCAGCGCCACGGCTTCGTCCGGATCCAGGTGGATGGCGGGGAAGCGGCCGAACATGCGCGAGACAAGTTTACGCACCAGCGGCATGCGCGTGGCGCCGCCTGCCAGCACCACTTCATCGAGCTCCGCGGCGCGGATGGTGGCGTCGCGCAGCGCCCGTTCCACGGGCAGGCGCAAGCGTGCCAGCAGCGGTTCGCACAGCTGCGCCAGTTTGTCTTCGCTGATCTCCCAGCTATATTCCTTGTCCTGGTAGCGCGTGGCCATGCGCACGGATGGCTGCTCCGACAGCAGGCGCTTGACGCGCTCGGCTTCATCGCGCAGCAACTGCTGCTGGCGCGGGTCGAACAGGCGGCTGCCGGCCGCATCGCGCAAGCCGCTGCCGTCCAAAAAGGCGTCCACCAGCACGGTGACGAAGTCTTCGCCGCCCAGAAAATTGTCGCCAGCCGAGGCGCGCACTTCCATCACGCCTTCGAACAGCTCCAGGATCGACACGTCGAAGGTGCCGCCGCCCAGGTCGAAGACGAGGAATTTGCTTTCCTGTTCCTTGTCGCGGATGCCGTAGGCCAGCGCGGCGGCCGTCGGTTCGTTCAGCAGCCGCTCCACCCGCAAGCCGGCCAGTTGGCCGGCGATGCGCGTGGCCTTGCGCTGCGCATCGCTGAAATACGCGGGTACGGTGATGATGGCTTCCTCGACCTTGTGGCCCAGGAAGGCTTCGGCATCTTCCTTCAGCGCACGCAGCACCATCGACGACAACTCCTCCGGACGGAATTGCTGCGTGCCGAGGCTGATCTTCTTTTCACTACCCATGTAGCGCTTGAAGACGGCGGCCGTCAGTTGCGGGTGCGTCTGCAGGCGCTCGCGCGCGGCGCGGCCCACCAGCACGCTGCCGTCGTCGTCGATGCTCACGCACGATGGCGTCAGGTGTTCGCCCAGCGCGTTCGGGATGATGCAAGCCTTGCCGTCGCGCCAGATGGCGACCAGGCTGTTGGTGGTGCCCAGGTCGATACCGATGATCATCAGATATCCGCCTCAGCCTCATTGCCGTGTTCCTCGATCCAGGCGCGGCGTCCTGCCGCTTCGCCCTTGCCCATCAACATATTGAAGCGGGCGGAGGAAGTCATGTGGTCGATTTCGCCCAGGGTCACGGGCAGCAAACGGCGCGTGTCCGGGTTCATCGTCGTTTCCCACAACTGTTCGGCGTTCATCTCGCCCAGGCCCTTGAAGCGCGAGATCGACCAGGCGCCCTGTTTCACGCCTTCCTTGCGCAGCTTGTCCTCGATCGCGACCAGCTCGCCGTCGTCGAGTGCGTAGATTTTCTGCATCGGCTTCTTGCCGCGCGCCGGCGCGTCTACGCGGTAAAGTGGCGGACGGGCGATGCAGATGTGTCCCTTGTTGATCAGGGCCGGGAAGTGCTTGAAGAAGAGCGTCAGCAGCAGCACCTGGATGTGCGAGCCGTCCACGTCCGCATCCGACAGGATGCAGATCTTGCCGTAGCGCAGGCCGGACAGGTCGGGCGAGTCGCCCACGCTGTGCGGATCGACGCCGATGGCTACCGCAATATCGTGGATCTCGTTATTCGCAAACAGGCGGTCGCGGTCCGTCTCCCACGAGTTCAAGACTTTGCCGCGCAGGGGCAGGATGGCCTGGAATTCCTTGTCGCGGCCCATCTTGGCCGAACCGCCCGCCGAGTCGCCCTCGACGAGGAACAGTTCATTGCGCGTGATGTCCGACGATTCGCAGTCCGTCAGTTTGCCGGGAAGGACGGCGACGCCCGAGGATTTTTTCTTTTCCACTTTTTGCAGCGAGCGCTGGCGCGATTGCGCCTGCTTGATGACCAGTTCGGCCAGCTTCTTGCCGTAGTCGACGTGCTGGTTCAGCCACAGTTCCAGCGGCGGCTTGGTGAAGGTCGAGACCAGGCGCACGGCGTCGCGCGAGTTCAGGCGTTCCTTGATCTGGCCCTGGAATTGCGGGTCCAGCACCTTGGCCGACAGCACGAAGGAAGCGCGCGCAAAGACGTCTTCCGGCAGCAGTTTCACACCTTTCGGCAGCAGCGAGTGCATCTCGACGAAGTTTTTCACTGCGCCAAACAGGCCGTCGCGCAAGCCCGATTCATGCGTGCCGCCATTCGAGGTGGGAATCAGGTTGACATACGATTCGCGCACGATGGCGCCTTCTTCCGTCCACGCCACCACCCAGGCCGCACCTTCGCCTTCGGCAAATCCTTCCGAGTCCGGACCCGCGTATTGCGCGCCTTCGAACAGGGGAATTAGGGTTTCGCCATTCGATACCTGCGCCAGCGATTCGGTCAGGTAGCCGCGCAAGCCTTCCGCGTACTGCCAGGTTTGCGTATCGCCCGTCTTGGCGTTGGTCAGCGTGACGGTCACGCCGGGCAGCAGCACGGCTTTCGAGCGCAGCAGGCGCTGCAGCTCGGTTTGCGAGATATTCGGCGAATCAAAATACTTCGCATCGGGCCAGGCGGTCACGCGCGTGCCCGACTTCTTGCCGTCGCGCGGGGCGGGGCGGGAACTCAGGGGCTCGATCACGTCGCCATTCGCAAACACCATGTGGTGCAAGCCGTTGCCATCGCTTTCCTTGCGCCAGACGGTGATTTCCAGGCGCGTCGACAGCGCATTGGTGACGGACACGCCGACACCGTGCAAGCCGCCCGAGAATGCGTAGGCGCCGCCCGAACCCTTGTCGAACTTGCCGCCCGCGTGCAGCCGTGTAAACACGATTTCCACCGTCGGCACGCCTTCTTCCGGATGCAGGCCGACGGGAATGCCGCGACCGTTGTCTTCGACGGTGATGCTGCCATCCGTGTTTTGCGTAACGGCGATATGCGTGCAATGACCGCCCAGCGCCTCGTCGGAGGCATTGTCGATCACTTCCTGAATGATGTGCAGCGGATTTTCAGTGCGGGTGTACATCCCCGGGCGCTGCTTGACGGGTTCCAGTCCTTTCAGGACACGGATGGATGATTCGCTGTAGTCGGATGCTGGTTTTTTAGTGGCCATACGTGTTCAAGCTAAGTAAAGACAGTGGTTGGAACGCCAGGCCATGGCACTGCAGGGCGCAGTGACAACGGCGGCGATAACTGTATAAATATACAGTATATTCCGTCCAGCGTCACTGGGAGAGGGCAGTGCGGCAGGCATGGCGTCCTTGTGCGGACGCTCGCGCATTCTATCTTGTCCAGCGAGCAATAGCGCTACTCCAGGGCAACAACAGTGCGCCGCGCGCGTGGTTTTGCGCCAATTGTGGACGATTTTATGCGGCAAAGCCCCTGTTTTTACATCTTGTTTACAAGCACCTCTCCAGTCTTTACGAATTTTTTAGACCCTTTTGGCTAATCTGCTCACTATCAAAACAAACCTGAATGAGGGTGGGAATGGATATCGTGTATCTCGGCTTGATTGCCGTTTTTTTCGTCGTGGCGGCCGGCTTTGCCGTCGCCTGCGACAAATTAGGGAGCGTCAAATGAACGCGTTTTATGTGCTTGGCGCCGTGGTCTCGGCTGGCCTGCTCGTGTACCTGCTGGTGGCGCTGCTGAAGGCGGAGGAACTGTGATGACGACGCAATCGATATTGTTGTTGGTGGCCTTCCTGGCCGTACTGTTGGCCGCCGGCTATCCGCTGGGCCTGTACATGGCCAAGGTGGCCGGCGATGGCCCCGTGCGCGGCCTGGGCTGGCTGCAAAAGCTGGAAAACCTGCTGTACCGCTGGTCCGGCCTTCCTGCCGACAAGGCCATGGGCTGGAAAAGCTACGCCATCGCCCTGATCGTCTTTAATACCGTGGGCGCCGTCTTTGTGTACGGCCTGCAGCGCCTGCAGGGCTTCTTGCCCCTCAATCCACAGGGCCTGGGCGCCGTCAGCCCCGATTCCTCGTTCAATACCACCGTCAGCTTCGTCGCCAATACCAATTGGCAGGGCTACGGCGGCGAGCAGACCATGAGCTACCTGACCCAGATGCTGGGCATGGCATGCCAGAACTTCTTTTCGGCGGCCACCGGCATCGCCGTGATCTTCGCGCTGGTGCGCGGTTTCGCCTCGCGTTCGGGCAAATCGATCGGCAATTTCTGGGTTGACCTGGTGCGCTCGACGCTGTACATCCTGCTGCCGCTGTCGCTGGCCCTCTCCGTCGTCTTCATGGGCGAAGGCATGATCCAGAATTTTTCCGCCTACAAGGAAGTGACGCTGATCGATCAGGTGGCGTATGAAACGCCGAAAATGACGGCCGATGGCCAGCCCGTGCTGGATGCCGCCGGTAAACCCGTAATGGAAGCGCAAGTGGCGACCACGCAGACGCTCGCCATGGGCCCCGTCGCTTCGCAGGAATCGATCAAGTTGCTGGGCACGAATGGCGGCGGCTTTTTCAATGCCAATTCCGCGCATCCATTTGAGAATCCTACGGTGCTGTCGAACTTCCTGCAGATGCTGGCCATTTTCATCATTCCCGCCGGCCTGTGTTTCACCTTTGGCCGCATGGTCGGTGACCTGCGCCAGGGCTGGGCCGTGCTGGCCGCGATGACCATGATCTTTGTCGTCATGACGGCCGGCGTGATGAGCGCCGAGCAGCAAGCCAATCCGAACCTGCAGGCACTGGGTGTGGATCAGCAGGCCAGCAGTCTGCAATCGGGCGGCAATATGGAAGGCAAGGAAACGCGCTTCGGCATCAGCTCCTCGACCCTGTTCGCGGCGGTGACGACGGCGGCATCCTGCGGCGCCGTCAATTCCATGCACGACTCCTACATGCCCCTGGGTGGCATGGTGCCGCTGCTGCTGATGCAATTCGGCGAAGTGGTGTTCGGCGGTGTGGGCACGGGCCTGTACGGCATGCTGATGTTCGCCATCCTGGCCGTCTTCATCGCCGGCCTGATGATAGGGCGCACGCCTGAATACCTGGGCAAGAAAATCCAGGCCTATGAAATGAAGATGGTGTCGCTGGCCATCCTGGTGACGCCAGCCCTGGTATTGACGGGCACTGCGATCGCCGTGATGGTCGAACCGGGCAAGATCGGCGTGGCCAATCCGGGCGCGCACGGCTTCTCGGAAATTCTGTATGCCTTCACGTCGGCGGCCAACAACAACGGCAGCGCGTTTGCCGGGCTGTCCGCCAACACGCCGTTCTACAACGTGATGCTGGCGATCGCCATGTGGTTCGGCCGTTTCGGCGTGATCGTGCCCGTGCTGGCAGTGGCCGGTTCGCTGGCGGCCAAGCAGCGCCTGTCGGCCAATGCCGGCACCATGCCCACGCACGGCCCCATGTTCATCGGCTTGCTGATTGGCGTGGTGGTGCTGGTTGGCGTGCTCAATTACGTTCCCGCGCTGGCCCTGGGCCCGATCGTCGAACACCTGCAACTTTTCACAAAATAAGAGGCTACCATGTCACGCACAAGCCTGACCTTGTTCGATTCCGCATTGATTGGCCCTGCCATCGTCGATGCGTTCAAAAAACTCGACCCCCGCACGCAGTGGCGCAGCCCCGTGATGTTCGTCGTCTATGTCGGCAGCATCATCACGACCCTGCTGGCCATACAGGCCCTGAACGGCCAGGGTGAAGCGCCGTTCGGCTTCATCGTCTCCGTCTCCGTGTGGCTGTGGTTTACCGTGCTGTTTGCGAACTTCGCCGAAGCGCTGGCTGAAGGCCGCAGCAAGGCCCAGGCGGCTTCCTTGCGCGCCCTGAAGCAGACGGTGATGGCAAAGAAAATGCAAACGCCGAAGTACGGCACCTCCTGGCTGCCCACGCCGGCGACCGACTTGCGCAAGGGCATGACGGTGCTGGTCGAGGCGGGTGACGTCATTCCTGCCGATGGCGAAGTGACGGCCGGCGTGGCCTCCGTCGACGAGAGCGCCATCACGGGCGAATCGGCGCCCGTCATCCGCGAGTCGGGCGGCGACTTTTCCGCCGTCACGGGCGGCACCCGCGTGCTGTCAGACTGGCTGCTGGTGCGCGTTTCCGTCAACCCTGGCGAAGCCTTCATCGACCGCATGATCGCTATGGTCGAAGGCGCCAAGCGCCAGAAGACGCCGAATGAAATCGCCCTGACGATTTTGCTCGTGGCCCTGTCGATCGTCTTCCTGATCGTCACCGTAACCTTGCTGCCGTACTCGCTGTTTTCCGTGGCGGCGGCCGGCAGCGGCACGCCCGTCACCATCACCGTGCTGATCGCGCTGCTGGTGTGCCTGATTCCGACCACTATTGGCGGCCTGCTGTCGGCCATCGGCGTGGCCGGCATGAGCCGCATGATGCAAGCCAATGTGATCGCCACCTCGGGCCGCGCCGTGGAAGCGGCGGGCGACGTGGACGTGCTGTTGCTCGATAAAACGGGCACCATCACTCTGGGTAATCGCCAGGCGTCAAGTTTTGTACCTGCTCCCGGTGTGACGGAGCAGCAGTTGGCCGACGCGGCGCAACTGGCCTCGCTGGCCGATGAAACGCCGGAAGGGCGCAGCATCGTCGTGCTGGCCAAGCAGAAGTTCAATATCCGCGAACGCGAGATGGCCAGCCTGCACGCCACCTTCGTGCCCTTCACGGCGCAAACGCGCATGAGCGGCGTGGACATTCCTGGCGAACAGCAGGTACGCCAGTTGCGCAAGGGTGCGGCCGATTCCATGAAAAAGTTTGTGGAAGCGCTGGGCCAGCCGTATCCGGTTGAGGTGTCGCGCGCCGTCGACGATATTGCGCGTCGCGGCAGCACGCCGCTGGTGGTGGTCGACGACGGCCGCGTCATGGGTGTCGTGGAATTGAAGGATATCGTCAAGGGCGGCATCAAGGAGCGTTTTGCGGAATTGCGCCGCATGGGCATCAAGACCGTCATGATCACGGGCGACAACAAGCTGACGGCTGCGGCCATCGCCGCCGAGGCTGGCGTGGACGATTTTCTTGCCGAAGCGACGCCGGAAGACAAGCTCAAGCTGATTCGCAGCTATCAGTCCGAAGGCCGCCTGGTGGCCATGACGGGCGACGGCACCAATGATGCCCCCGCCCTGGCGCAGGCCGACGTGGCCGTGGCCATGAACTCGGGCACGCAGGCGGCAAAAGAGGCTGGCAATATGGTCGACCTGGATTCGAATCCGACCAAGCTGCTGGAAATCGTTGAAATCGGTAAGCAGATGCTGATGACGCGCGGTTCGCTGACGACGTTCTCGATTTCGAACGACATCGCCAAGTACTTCGCCATCATCCCGGCGGCGTTTGTGGGCACCTATCCGCAACTGAAGGCGCTCGACATCATGCACCTGGCCAGCCCCGCCTCAGCCATCATGTCGGCCGTGATCTTCAATGCGCTGATCATCGTCGTGCTGATTCCGCTGGCGTTAAAAGGCGTGCAATACCGGGCCATCGGCGCGGCCAGCCTGTTGCGTCGCAATCTGCTGATCTACGGTCTGGGCGGCATCATCCTGCCCTTCATCGGGATCAAGCTGATCGACATGCTGCTGTCCGCACTCAATTTAGTCTAAAGGAACCATCATGAGCACTATCGTACGTCCCGCCCTGGTCCTGTTTGCCGCGCTGACCGTGATCTGCGGCGTGGTCTATCCGTTTGCCACGGCTGGCATCGGGCAGCTGGCCTTCAACGATGAAGTCAACGGCAGCATCGTCGAGCGGGCTGGCCGCCCGGTTGGCTCGATGCTGATCGGCCAGTCCTTCACCTCGCCCAAGTATTTCTGGGGCCGTCCATCGGCCACCGCGCCGATGGCCAACAATGGCGCCGGTTCGGGCGGCTCGAATCAGGGACCGAGCAATCCGGCCCTGGTGGACGCTGTCAAGGCGCGCATCGCCGCCCTGAAGGAAGCTGATCCCGGCAATACGCGCGCCATTCCCGTTGACCTGGTGACGGCGTCGAGCAGCGGCTTGGATCCGGAAATCAGTCTGGCGGCAGCCTTGTATCAGGCGCCGCGCGTGGCCCGCGTGCGCGCAGTTCCACTGGCGCAGGTAGAAAACGCCATCGCCAAGGTGCAGAAAACCGCGTATATCGGCTTTTTCGGCGAACCACGGGTGAATGTGCTGGAACTGAATCTGGCGCTCGATGCAGCCGCGAAGTAAGATGATGCAGGGGCAGAGCCGCCGGTTTTGCCCCTGGTTTTAATATTAAAGATGCCCATGCTCCCCAACGACAGCCAACGCCCCGACCCAGATGCCCTGCTGGCGCAAGTGCAGGCGCAGGAAAAGAAAGCCGCGCGCGGCCGGCTGCGCATTTACTTCGGCGCCTCGGCCGGCGTCGGCAAGACCTATGCGATGCTGGCCGCCGCCCGCAAATTGCTGGCCGATGGCCAGGATCTGCTGGTGGGCGTGGTGGAGACGCATGGGCGCCAGGATACGGCGGCCCAGCTTGACGGCTTGCCGCTGCTCCCCCTGAAGGCCATCGAATACCGGGGCAAGACCTTGTTCGAGTTCGACCTGGACGAAGCGCTGCGGCGGGCGCCGCCGCTGATACTGATGGATGAACTGGCCCACTCGAACGTGGCCGGTTCGCGCCATCCGAAGCGCTGGCAGGATGTCGAGGAATTGCTGGCGGCCGGTATTGACGTGCTGTCGACCGTGAATGTGCAGCACCTGGAAAGCCTGAACGATGTGGTGGGCGGCATCACCGGCGTGCGTGTGGCCGAAACCCTGCCCGACACGGTGTTCGACCGCGCCGACGAAGTGGTGCTGGTCGATATTCCGGCCGATGAATTGTTGCGCCGCCTGAAGCAGGGCAAGGTATACCAGCCGCAGCAGGCCGAGCGGGCATCCCAGCATTTTTTCCGCAAGGGTAATCTGATCGCCCTGCGCGAACTGGCCTTGCGCCGCACGGCGGACCGGGTGCAGGACGACGTGCAGGCTTACCGCGTCGAGAAATCCATCAATCCCGTGTGGAAGACGGGCGCCGCGCTGCTCGCCTGCGTGGGACCGTACGCGGGTGGCGAACACGTGATTCGCAGCACGGCGCGCCTGGCCAGCCAGCTGAATGCCGAATGGCACGCGCTGTACGTGGAAACGCCGCGCCTGCAGCGTCTGCCGGCGCGCGAGCGCGAACGCATCCTGAAAACGCTGAAACTGGCGCAGGACTTGGGCGCACGCACGGCCATTGTGCCGTCCGCCGACATCGCCGGCGCCGTGGTCGAGTATGCGCGTAACGCGAATATCTCGAAAGTCATCGTCGGCCGTGGCCGCGCTGGCGCATTGGCGCGTCTGTGGCATGCGCCGCCGGCCGTGCGCATGGCCAGCCTGGCGCCCGATATCGACCTGATCGAGGTCGGCTTGCCAGCTGCCGATGCAGCACCCCGGCGCGTGGCTGGCGAAGACACGGAGGCACCGCGCCGGCCATCACGCCATTGGCGCTACCTATTGGCCGCTGGCATCAGCCTGGGCACGGCCCTCGCCTCGGTCCCCCTGCAACCCTATCTGGACCTGGCTAATATCGCCATGCTGTCGCTACTGACGGTGGTGCTGGTGGCCGTGCGCCTGGGGCGCGGACCGGCGGCACTGGCCAGCCTGGTGGGCGTGGCCTGCTTCGATTTCATCTTCGTGCCACCGCGCTTCTCGTTTGCCGTGGGCGATTTTCAGTACGTGATCACCTTTGGCGTGATGCTGGCCGTGGGCCTGATTACGGGCCACCTGACGGCCGGCCTGCGCTTCCAGGCGCGCGTGGCCTCGCACCGCGAAGCGCGCGCTCGCGCCCTGTACGAGTTTTCGCGTGAATTGTCCGGCGTGCTGCAAACGGAGCAGATTTTCGACATCACGAAAAGCGCCATCGAGCGGGCTTTCCGCGCGCGCGCTACCTTGCTTTTGCCTGATGATGAGGGCAGCCTGCAGACTCCGAGTAGCGGCGAGCCGCTGGACATAGGCATCGCGCAGTGGGCCTTCGACCATGCGCAGGCGGCGGGGACGGGCACAGATACCTTGCCGGCTTCGCCTATTTTCTACCTGCCGCTGATCGCGCCGATGCGCACGCGGGGCGTGCTGGCGCTGTTGCCACTCGATGGCACGGACCGCGGGCGTTGGCTGCTGGTGCCGGAACAGCGCCAGCACCTCGATACCTTTGCCGCGCTGGCAGCCATCGCGCTCGAGCGCGTGCACTACATCGACGTGGCCCAGGGGGCGCTGCTGCAGATGGAGTCCGAGCGGCTGCGCAATTCGCTGCTGGCAGCCCTGTCGCATGACTTGCGCACGCCATTGACGTCACTGGTGGGCCTGGCCGAATCGCTGGCCCTGTCCAGGCCTGCGTTGTCGCCCGCGCAGCTGGACATGGCGCGCTCGCTGCAGTCCGAAACCGTGCGCATGAGCGCCCTGGTGGCGAACTTGCTGGACATGGCGCGCATCGAAAGCGGGCAGGTGCGCCTGAACCTGCAATGGCAGGCGCTGGAAGAAGTGGTGGGCAGCGCGCTGCGCGCCAGCGGCCCGCAATTGCAGCAGCATGCCGTGCAGACGCAGCTGGCGCCGGATTTGCCGCTGGTGCGCTACGACGCCGTGCTGATCGAACGCGTGCTGTGCAACCTGCTGGAAAACGCGGCCAAATACACGCCGCCGGGCAGCACCATCACGGTCGCGGCCGGGGTACACGGCCAGTTCCTGCAGGTGAGGGTGTTTGACGATGGCCCGGGCCTGCCGCCCGGCCGCGAAGAAGCCATTTTTGAAAAATTCACGCGCGGCGAGCGCGAATCGAACAAGCCGGGTGTCGGGCTGGGACTGGCCATTTGCCGCGCCATTGTCGAAGCCCACGGCGGCACCATCCAGCCGCAGCCGCATACGCCGGGACAGGGCGCTGCCATCGTGTTCAGCCTGCCGCTGGGCACGCCCCCTGCGCCGCCAGAGATCGAGCTCGATGACGCCAACGACCATGAAACAGGAAAACCAACATGAACGAACCTTCCGCCACCGCCTTGCTGGTTGAGGATGAACCGCAAATCCGCCGCTTCGTGCGCGCCGCGCTGGAAGACGAGGGCTGGCAGATTTTCGAGTCCGCCACCATGCAGCGAGGCCTGATTGATGCCGGCACGCGCAGGCCCGACCTGATCGTGCTGGACCTGGGCCTGCCTGACGGAGATGGCATCGACTTCATCGCCGACATCCGCAAATGGTCGGCCGTGCCCATCATCGTGCTGTCGGCGCGGGTCGACGAAGAGGACAAGATACGCGCGCTGGACGCGGGCGCCGACGATTACCTGACCAAGCCGTTCGGCGTGGGCGAGCTGCTGGCCCGCGTACGGGCCACCTTGCGCCGCCAGCGCCAGCCCGCCGCCAGCGACGATGGCGTAGTGCAGTTTGGCGATGTGCGGGTCGACCTGAAGGATCGCCTGGTGACGCGCAACAAGCAACTGGTGCACATGACGCCGACGGAATTTCGCTTGCTCTCGGTGCTCGTGAAGAACGCCGGTAGGGTGGTCACCAATCCGCAGCTGCTGCGTGAAGTGTGGGGGCCGTCGAACAGCGAAAATGGCCACTACCTGCGCATTTATATGGGGCATCTGCGCCAGAAGCTGGAAGCCGATCCGGCCCAGCCGCAGCACCTGCTGACGGAAACGGCCGTCGGCTACCGCTTGCTGCTGCCGCTCTAATACCTGTTAATCCCCTGTTGGAAAACAGGCGCCGCGCGCGCCGGGGGGACGCTTTACTTTAAATTTTTGCAGCGAATTTTTGCAGCGGCGGGCCAGCTGCGCCATGTTGGCAAAGGCCCATACCACCCATGAAGAAGAAGAAACCATGAATAAAATGATACTTGCACTTGCCGTCGCCACCGCCTTTACGGGCAGCCTGGCCCACGCGGAAGAGGCCAAGCCCGATAATGCAGTCAGCTTCAACGTGGCCGGCGTGTCCGACTACCGTTATCGCGGCATTTCGCAGACGCGCTTGAAACCCGCGCTGCAGGGAGGCGTCGACTACGTCAACAACCCGACCGGCCTGTATGCGGGCGCCTGGGCCTCCACCATCAAGTGGACCAAGGATGCGGGCGGCAGCGGTGACGTGGAAGTGGACCTGTATGCGGGCAAGCGCGGCCAGTTGACGGCCGATATCGGCTATGACGTGGGCGTGCTGGCGTATGTGTATGCGGACAACGGCTTGAAGAATATCGGCCTGGCCAACGCGGACACCCAGGAAGTCTACGGTCAACTGTCGTATGGCCCGGCCTATATCAAGTATTCGCACGCCGTCTCCAATCTGTTCGGCATCGTCAATAGCAAGAACAGCGGCTACCTGGACATCGGCGCGAATATCGACTTGAGCAACGGCTGGACCGGCAACCTGCACGCGGGCCACCAAAAGGTCAAAAACAATGATGCGTTGAGCTATACGGACTGGAAAGTGGGCGTCACGCGCGATTTCGGCGTGGTGACGGGCGCGCTGGCCGTGATCGGCACGAACGCGGGCAAGTCGGCCTATGCTTCGCCCGTGAACGGTAAATTCATGGGCAAGACGGCGTTGCAGCTGACGGTCAGCAAAACGTTTTAATTGACTGAATTGACTGAGAGGAGAGGCGGCGCATGCGCCGCCTTTTTTTTGCCTGCCCAGCCAGGCTAGGCAGGCAGGTTAAAAACGGCGCAATACAGCTGTCCCAGGCTGACCACGCAGGCGGCTGGAATCTGTGCGGCCAGGGCATGGGCCAGCGCCGCTTGCGTGTCTGTTGCCAGCAGGACGCGCAGGTCCGGATTGACGCTGCGCGCGTGCGCGATGCGGCGCACCAGGCCCGCTTGCGCGGCACCGTCCACGACGCCGTCCAGCGGCACCACCAGCACGCGCGCGGCGATCAGGGCCGAACGGCTGCCCATGGAGTCGCGGCCTTCGCTGTCGATGACGATGTCGTGGTAGCAGTTCACCAGGTGCTCCAGCTCCGGTTGCAAGCCCTTGGCGCTGATGGCGCGCGCCATCAGGCGCGGCTGCATCAGGCTGCCGTGCATGGCGCCGTCGTGCATATTCCTCGCCTGCGCCATGGCTCCCTGGCGCGGATCGGCATCGAGCAGCAATACCTTGCGCCCGGCCAGCGCGCGCGAGGCGGCCAGCCGTCCGGCCAGGATGGATTTCTCCATCCCCCCGCGTTCATCCGTGATGGCGATGATCATCTTGGCGCACGGCTGGCATAATGTTGGAAGCGGAGACCAGTTGCAGCAAACAGCCTTCACGCGGCGCGTCCCTGTCGCTGGCTGTCCATGCGGGCAGCTGCATCAATGGCTCCAGTGCTTCGGCCAGCTTGTCCTGGCCGGCGGACGACATCGGCGTCATCGGCAGGCGCAGCTCGTCGCGCACCTTGCCCTGCATGGCCAGCGCCGCCTTCACGGGACCAGGATTGGGTTCGGCAAACAGCAGTCGTATGACGGGCAGCATGGTCTTGAACAGGGTGCTGGCGGCGCCGTGGCGGCCCTGCCTGACCAGGTGGTACAGCTGCGCATACAGGTCGGGGCGTATTTGGGCGGCGGCCGACATGGCGCCGTGGCCGCCCATGGACAGGCTGGCCAGCAGCAGCGCATCGTCGCCGCACAGCACATCCAGGCGCGTGTCGAGCAGCAGTTCGCCCAGTTGCTGCAGCTTGCCACCCGCTTCCTTGATGGCGACGAAGTGCGAGTCGCGCGCCAGCAGCGCCGCCGTCTGCGGTTCGATATTGACGCCAGTGCGTGCCGGCACGTTGTACAGCACGATGGACTGGTCGGTGGCGGCGGCGATGGCCTCGAAGTGGCGCACTATGCCGTCCTGCGAAGGGCGTACATATGAAGGTGCCGAGATCAGCAGACCAGCCAGCGGATGGTCGTGATAGCGTTCCACTGTGGCGACGACGCTGCGCGTATCGCTGCCACCGATACCCATCACGACGGGGAAGCGGGGACCGATGGCTTCGAGCACGCTATCGAGCAGCATGGTGTGTTCTGCCGCGCTCAGCATGGCCGCTTCGCCCGTAGTACCGCATACCACCAGGCCATCAACGCCGCTGGCGGCCAGCTCGCAAGCGAGCTGCTGGGCGGCGTCAAAGTCGATCTCGCCATCACGGAATGGCGTGACCATCGGCACCCAGATGCCCTGGAAGTGCGCGGTGATGCGCGACGAAGACATCGCCTGCTCGCAGGAATACTGGTTCATAGCGATTTCCCCTGGCTGATGCGGCCAAATTCCGCCGCTGGCAGCAGGCGCATGACGGCATCCATGGTCAGGCGCAGGGCCGGCTCCGTCACGCACAGCCATACCTTCATGCGCTCGGCGTGGTCGACCGCCTCGACGCGCATGAACGACAGCATGCCGCCGCAGGTCCTGACGACCAGCTGGCGCAGCTCGGCCAGGCAGGACTTGTCGACCGTGATATGCATGAGGAAAGTGGGCAGGCGGGGATGGCGGTGGGGCAGTGCTTGATGCGCTTGATGCGTTTGCAGGCGTGAATGGGGTTCCATGGTGGCTTTGCAGCGGTGGTTGAGGTACGTTCAAGATTAGCAGCGGGGGCGTAAAGATTCTCTAAAAAGCGGGGCCGTGGGCGTAAACGGGCTGTATGCGGGCTGTATGCAGTTTTACTGCCGGCGTGTTGCGTGGAAATGCCGCGCATGTGCTTTTGTTACAAAATTGAATCGTGCTTTCGGGGGCAGGGGTTTATATTGAAAACGTCTCCGCTTTCAGTTAGCCTTGCCATGCCAGACGAAAAAGATCCCCAGCAGCCCCCTTCCGCCGATCCTGCAACGCCGGCGCGGCCCGACCGTGTCGGCAGGGCACCCGATGACGACCACCGCGCGCGCGATGCGGCACCGCGCTACTTGAAGGATAACGACACGCCGCTGGCGCTGGCCTGGCGCGTGATCACATCGCGCTACCGTTCCATGCGCGACAAGGCCAGCCGCGATTTCATGCGGCGCACGCTGCGCATCGGCATCTCGGCGCGCATTTTCCACCCCGAACCTGGCGCCACTGGCCTGCGCAGCAAGAACCTGCAATACCTGGAAGAGTCGATTGCGCAGTGGGTCATGTCGCGCGATGTGCTGGTGTTCATGATTCCGACGGTCAATACCAGCGGCTTGCTACACCCGAGCAACATCACCTTGCGTCACTATGCGCGCCACCTGGACGGTCTGGTGCTGCAGGGCGGCGCCGACGTCTCGCCGCAGACCTATTCCGAGACGGCCACGCGCCCCGAATGGAGCGGCGACCGCGCGCGCGACCTGTACGAACTGGAATTGCTGCACGAATTCGTCGACGCGGGCAAGCCCGTGCTGGGTATTTGCCGCGGCTGCCAACTCATCAACGTGGGCTTTGGCGGCACCTTGTACCAGGACATCGCCTCGGACGTGGAAGGCGCCACCTCGCACGTCAACGACCTGTATGACCGTCACCGCCACAGCATCGCCTTCCCGAAAGGCTCGTCACTGGCCGGCATGTTCCCGAAGGCGGGCGAGGCGCTCGTCAATTCCATCCACCATCAGTCGGTCAAGGATTTGGGACGCGACATCACCGTGGAAGCGTATTCGCAAGGGGACAATATCGTCGAAGCCATCCGCTACCAGCGGGCGCGCTTCGTCATGGGCTTGCAGTGGCACCCGGAATTTCATTCGGCGGGCGGGGTCGAACTGCTCGATTGCACCCCGATCCTCGATAACTTTTTGCGCGCGGCGCGGGAGACGCGGTTTTGAGTACGCACCTGACGCGCCGGCGCACCTTGCTGGCTGGCCTGCTGGCACTGCCCCTGACGGGCTTGCGCGCCGCGCCGCACCCGCGTGATAGCGTGCTGGCGTTTGCGCTGACGTCCGCCGCGCGCGCCCGCACGTTCAAGATGCGAGTGGCGCCGGCCATTGCCGAGCAGGTGCTCAAGGCGGCGCGCAAGGATGCGGCGCGACCCGTGCACCTGATGGCCGAAGTGCGCACGGGCGGCTTGCTGAAGGGAGAAGGCGGACGCGAGACCAGCCAGCAGGCGCAGGAAGACTGGCGCCAGGCGCGCCTGCAGGCGCTGGCCTGGAGATTATCGGGCGAGCTGGCGCATTTCGAAGCAGCGCGCCAGTTGCTGCTGGCCTGGAGCGGTGCTTATCAGCCATCGTTCAGTCCCGTCGACGAGACGGAGCTGGCCAGCCTGCTGATGGGTTTTGACTTGATACAGGAACGCTTGAACGGCGTCGAGCGCGAGCAGGTGCAGGCGTTTTGCCGCACCCTGGCGCAAGGGTATTTGAGCGATCCCATCAAGGTGGGCGGTCCGTCCACGGCACGCAACAACTGGCATAGCCACCGCATCAAGATCGGCACGGCCGCCGCGTATGTCACGGGCGACGCCTTGCTGATCGCGCGCGCGAAAGAGCGCTTCCTGGCGCACGTGCCGCGCAATATCGGCGCCGGCGGCGTACCCTTCGATTTCGAACAGCGCGACGCCCTGCACTACACCACCTACAGCCTGGAGCCGCTGCTGACGACGGCCCTGATGGCGCAGGCGCATGGCGACGACTGGTATGACGCGCCGGAAGCGCGGCGCCTGGCCGATGCGCTGGCCTGGCTGGCGCCGTACGCGCAGGGCAGAAAGACGCACGAGGAATTCGCAAAGAGCGCCGTGCCGTTCGACCGCAAGCGCGTGGCCGCCGGTGAAAAGGGATTTACGGGGAATTGGGAGTCCAAGGGCGCCGCCAATGTGTATCTGCTGGCGGCGCGCTTCGACCCCGCTTACCTGCCCCTGGCGCTGGAATTGCGCCCGCCAGCCTGGGCGCTGGCGCTGTACGGTGCTTAGTGAGAACTTAGCGTTAAAACTTCGTGCGCACGGTGAACATCACATTGCGCGGTTCGCCATAAAAACCTGTTCCGAACAGGCCCAGACCCGTCAGGTATTTTTTGTTCATCAGGTTGTTGACGTTCAGGCTGGCCGTGACGTTCTTGCTGATCTCGTAGCGCGCCATCAGGTTGACCAGTGCATAGCTGCCCTGCTGCAGGCGCGCATTGTCGTTGGTGGCAGGGTTCCAGACCTCGCCGTGGAAACTGCTTTGCCAGGTCAGGCCGCCGCCCACCGTCACTTTGTCCAGGCTGGCCGGCAGGCGCCAGCTGCCTTGCACTCTTGCCAGGTGGGCCGGCTGCGTGGTTTTCATCGTTTCCGCGAACACTGCCTTGCCATCCTTGTCGCGCACATGCGCATACGTGTAGCCGGCGCTCAGTTTCACATCCTTCAGCACCTCGCCTGTTACTTCCATTTCCGCGCCGCGGCTGGTGACGCCATCGATGGCCTTATACACTAACTCACCGTTGACTTCGCCCACAGGGCTGGCCACATTGCTTTGGCGGATCTGGAACAGGGACGCGCTGGCGTTGACCTTGCCATCGAGGTACTCCGCCTTCACGCCCGCTTCCATACCCTTGCCGCGCACGGGTGCGAGGAAGTTGCGGTTGATGTCGCGGTTGCTCTGCGGCGCGAAGATGCTGGTGTAGCTGCCGAACACGGAATAGGTCTTGTCGAGGTCATACACGACGCCCGCATATGGCGTGATGACGCCGCTTTCGTCCATGCGCGTATGGCTGGGCGTGCCATTGTCGAATAAGCTGCGCTTCTGGTCCATCTTGTAGTTGCTGATCCGCGTGCCGACGATCACCGATAGCGCATCGCTCGGGCGCAGGCGCACGGCGCCATACAGACCGCTCTGGCGTGTGCTGTCGTTGTCGTTTCCCTGGTGTTCGAACGCCGGCTCCGCATACTGGCCACGCCAGTCGAAGTAGCTGCTGTCCAGGGTCGGATAAACCGAATCATAGACGGGACCATCCTGTTTTGCCGTCGAGGTGGAATAGCCGAACATCGCTTCATGCTGGCGGCCGAACAGGGTAAACGGGCCGCTGGCGTCCACGTTGAAGGTGGTCTGGCGGCGGTCGCCCGCGTATTTGCCCATGTAGAAGCTGGCGCCTTCCCCTGTGACTGGGTTAGGATAGCCGCCGCTGACCGAGCTCAACACGCTGTCATGCTTGCTGCGCAACTGGTTGGCGCTCAATTTCACTTTCCACGCGTTGGCGAAGCTGTGTTCCAGCGACGTGAACAGCGTGGTGTTCTGCATGTCGCGGCGGCTCCAGTCGGTGGCAGGATTCCACGAGGTGGGGAAATCCGTGCGCGTGCCGTCGGAAAACAGCAGAGGAAAGCCCGTCCAGGTGGAGCCGCGCGGCTTGTAATCCTGGTGCGTGAAGCCTGCCGTCAGCAGGGTGACTTGTGTCAGGTCCGCCTCGACGATGCCGTAGGCGACCGATTTTTGCTGCTTGTAGCGGTCCAGGTAGGAGTGTTTGTCCTGGTAGGCGCCCACCAGGCGGCCGCGCACCGTGCGGCTGTCGTTCAGTGGGCCGGAAACATCGACTTCGCCGCGGTAGTTGTCCCACGATCCTGCGCCCAGGGTTGCCGAGCCCTCGAAGTTGGCGGTGGGGCGCTTGCGCACCATGTTGACGGTGGCCGACGGGTCGCCCGAGCCGCTCATCAGGCCCGTCGCGCCCTTCAGCACTTCGATGCGGTCGTAGATGGCCATGTCGCTGTTCGTCGTGCCCCAGTCGTAGACGCCGTCATAGATGGCCGACACGCCGTCGTACTGGAAATTGGTGACGGCAAAGCCGCGCGCCTGGAAGCTCCAGCGGTCGCTGTCGTAGTTTTGCACGCTCACGCCATTGACGTTCTTCATGACGTCGGAAACGGCGTTGCTGTTTTGGTCATCCATCTGCTGGCGCGTGACAATGGTCAGCGACTGCGGCGTTTCGCGTTGCGTCAGGGCCAGGCCTGTGGCGCCGCTGGCGGGGCCGCCCGTATAGCTGCCCGTGCCGCTAGTGGCGGCGTTGCGCTCGGCTGCCGCGATCACGGTGACGCCGCTCATGACGGCCACGCCGCGGCTGTCCGCCGAGGGAATATTCGCGCCGGAGGGGATCTTTTGCAGCAGGTAGCCGCCATTCGGCTGCGGTACGGCTTGCAGGCCGCTGCCTGCCAGCAGCACGCGGAAACCATCCTGCAAGCTGTAGCTGCCTTGCAGCCCGGCGCTGCGCAAGCCTTGCGTGGCATCGCTGGAGAACGACAGCAGGATGGCGCTGTCGCTGCCGAAGCGCGTCAGCACGTCGCCCAAGGAAGCTGCGGGGATGCTGTAGCTGCGCACTTGCCGGGTTTGCGCCTGAGCTGATGCCGGCAGGGCCAGGGCCATGCCGATCTGCGACAGGGCGCAGGCCAGGACGGTGCGGGTAAGGAGGGAACGCGAAGCGTGGTGCATGGAATAAAACCTTTCGTGGATGCGCAAGATGGAGACTACCTGTCTACCAAGTCACGCGAGCACGGCGAAACAGCTCACTTTGCAGAAAATACTTTTTTTCAACGCGCCGCCAGTTCGATCCTGACGACTTGATGGCCCCAGAAGCGCGTGACGGTATTGCGCCGCAGCCGCAGGCTGGCGCTGACGGTGTCGAGGATGGCATTGACATCGGCCAGAGGGTAGGAGCCGGAGACGCGCAAGCCGGCGATGGCCGGCGCGCAGGCCAGCGGATGGTTGCTGTAGCGCGACAGCTCGGCGAGGAAATCGGCCAGGCGCATGTCGCGCGCCACCAGCATGCCATCGAGCCAGGCGCCGCCATACGGCGCCAGCGCCTGGCGGTGCACACCCATGTCGTCGAAATGCGCGCCTTCGCCGGGACGCAGCACCAGGCGCTGTGCGCCATCGCCGGCCAGCACGGCGACTGCCCCTTCGAGCACGCCGGCGCTGGCGTATTGCTGGTGTAGGCGCACGGTGAAACGCGTGCCCAGCGCCTGCAGGCCGCCGTGCGGCGTGCCGACGAAGAAGGGACGTTGTACCGCATCCTTGCCGGTGGCGATGAAAATTTCGCCGGCCAGCAGTTCAATACGGCGCTGTGCACCGTCATAAGCGATGTTGACGGCGCTGTTGGTATTGAGCGTGAGCTGCGTGCCATCATTCAGGGTCACCACGCGGCGCTGGTTGACGCCGGTGCGATAGTCGGCTGTCCAGCCGCGCCATGGGCTGCGGCGTTCCAGCGCATACAGCGAGGCGCCGCAGCCCAGCAGCAGGGCCAGCGTCTTGACGGCATGGCGGCGCGGCGCGTTGGCTTGCACGCAGGCGCGCAGCAGGGTCGCGTGCATGGCGGGCGGCAGATGCTCGTGCTGCGTTTGCAACTGCTGCCACGCTTGCGTGGCGCTACCGGCCCGCTGCAGATGGCGTTTCACCGTGGCCAGCGAGATGCCGAGCTGGCGCGCGATATCTTCCTGCGGCAGCTCATCGAGCTGGCGTAGTAAAAAAGCCCGTTTGACGGGAGGCGGCAAGCCGTCGAGCATGCGGTCGAGTTCAAACACGGTGGCCAGCAGCATTGCCCGATCCTCCGGCGACGGTGTGTGCAGGGGCGGCAGTTGCGTCAGTACGTCGAGGTAAGCCTGTTCGAGTTTCTGGCGGCGGTAATGGTTGAACAGCACGCGCTGTGCGACGGTAACGAGCAAGGCGCGCGGCGCGCGCGCGGCGACGGCGTCTTCGCGGTCGAGCAGGCGCATGAAGGTGTCATGCGCCACATCGGCCGCGCAAGCCGTGCTGCCCAGCTTCTTGCGCAGCCAGCCTTGCAGCCAACCGTGGTGGTCGGCGTACAGTGTCGCGATGTCCTGGCGTTGTAGCGGCTTTGCCAGCGGCATCGCGTTCCCCTTGCATGGCCGGTCCGGCTGGACTGGTATTTTTAAACAATAATAAGAATCATTCTCACTTATTGTAACAAGCGGGGGCGGATGCTGTAAATGACGGGGGGATGGGGTGTGGTTTTTTGGGTTGCGTTATTGGGGTAAAAGTCACGATGCCTGGCCAAACCGTCGTGCAGCAGGTTTGGCCAGGCATCCTCAATAATTCATCGGCTCGCCGCGGAAGCAGCGAATAGCCGAATCGACCATGCCCTCGGCGCTGCCCTGCAGGCTGTGCTGCTTGCGCAAGTATTGCGCGTCGCTCCATTGCTTGGCCACGTCCGACAGGTGTTTCAGTGCTGGCGTGCTGCCCAGTGCCTCGGCGTGCGGCTCCATCTTGCGCAGGGTGGTCATGATGTCTTCGCGCAGCGACATCGTTTCGTAGGTTTTCGGATGCGTGATGGCGCCGTCGAGGCCGAAGCGGCAAGCCTGGAAGCGGTTGTAGTTATACACGAGGTAATCGTCTTCCACGGGCGGCGTTTCTTTCCGCTCCAGCAGGTAGCGGCACAGGGCTTGCAGGTAGGCGGCCAGCGCGGCGGCCCGCTCCACCGTCAGCGGCGTGTCGCACACGCGCAATTCGATGGTGCCGAATTCCGGCTTGGGACGGATGTCCCAGTAAAAGTCCTTCATGCTCTTGATGATGCCCGTGTTCTCCATCTTGGCGAAGTACTGATTGGAGAACTGGTCCCAGCTCAGCGTAAACGGCGCGCGCCCGCTCATGGGGAAGGCGAACACGGAGTTCAGGCGCGCTGAATCGAACAGGGTGTCGCGTCCCTGCACGTAGGGCGAGGAAGCCGACAGGGCGATGAAGTGGGGGATGTAGCGGTTCAACGAATGCAGCAGGAACATGGCATCGTCGCCCGAGGCGCAGCCGATGTGCACGTGCTGGCCGAAGATGGTGAATTGTTTGGCCAGGTAGCCGTACAGTTCCGAAATTTCCTGGAAACGGGGCTTGGAAAAGATTTTTTGCGACGACCATTGCTGGAACGGGTGCGTGCCGCCGCCCGCGATGCCGATATTGAGCTTGTCGCCGGCCGTGATCAAGGTGTCGCGGATTTCCTGCAACTGCGCCAGCAGGGGGCCGTGATGCGTGTGCACGCTCGAATTAATCTCGATCATGCTCTCGGTGATTTCCGGCGTGACGTTGCCGGGGAACGGTTTTTTATTCAGCAGATGCAGCAGGTCGGGGCTGGCGGCCGTCAAGTCATAGTCCGACAGGTTCACCAGTTGCAGTTCGAGTTCGACGCCGAAGGTCAGCGCGGCCGATTGGCCAAAGGGTTCCAGCGGCATTTAGCGCTCCTTGATTTCGTGGGTTTCTTTGGCCAGCATCAGCACGCGCTGCACCAACACGGGGCCGACCAGTTCCAGGCCCAGGGTGACGGCGGCCAGGGCGTTCAATTCGTCGCCGAAGTTCACGCCGTGCTGGCGCGCGTGCTCGAGAAGCAGGATGATGAAGACGGAGACGGGCGTCAGTGCCACGCCTGTCAGCACGCCCTTGCGCCAGGAAATGCCGCTCACATGCGAAAACGCGGCCACGCCAACGACTTTGGTCAGCAGGCGCCCGCCAACGACGGCCAGTGCCAGGCCCGCGCCTGCCGTCACGCTGGCCCATTCCAGGGTCGAGGCGGCATACACGAATAGCAGCACCGTCAGCAGCTCGCCCAGCGCGCCGAAATTGCGCTGCGCCTGGCTGAAGGCCACGCGGCGATGGCGCGCCACCAGGCCAAACGTCAGGGTGGCCAGTAGCGGCGACAGGCTGGTGGTGTAGGTCAGGGCGACCAGCAGCATCACCGACAGTGCAAATGCGACGGTGGCATCCTGCGCCATATTGCCCAGGCGGCGAAGCATGGCCGGCACGACGATGCCAAAGACGGTGCCGGCGGCCACCGAGGCGGCCAGCACGGCGGCGCTGCTGCTGCTCGCCTCGATCAAGTCGGTGGAACTCTGGAACATCCAGAAGCCGACGATGATGTTGAACGTGAAGACGGCCAGTACGCAGTTGAGCGCCGTCAGGTGGACGATGCGTTCCGTCACCTGGCCCGAGCTGCGTTCCTCGTTGATGACGCGCATGATGGTGGCCGGCGAGGTGGACATGGCCAGGGACGCCAGCAGCAGCGCCGTCATCGAGGTGCTGCCGAATTCGATGCCGATGAAGTAGACGACGGCAAAGGTCAGCAGGGATTCGACCAGGCCCGTGACGGCGATCCACGGATTGTTCTTCAGCCAGCGCAGGTTGATGCGGTAGCCGACCTCGAACAGGATCAGGCCGAAGGCCACGTCGGCCAGCACCAGCATGGGGCCGGCGTCCGTCTGCGGCAGGATGCCCACCTGCGTCTGCGCGAGGACGAAACCGATCACGCCGTAAAAACTGATGCGCGGCAGGCCAGTCCAGCGGTGGCCGAATTCGCCCACCACCCAGGCCAGGGTAATGGCGAACGGCCAGGACAGGTCGGCGGCGATCGAGATCAGACTTTGCATGCTCATTCCTTTGAAATAGCGCTGGCACCAGCCGGCAGCGCGGAGGCTGGCGCGGCAATGTCGTGGTGCAGCGATGGTGCATTGTTTGCGCAGAGCGATGCGCCGATTCTACCGGAGCAGAAGGCGCGCACCATGTGCGCAATCGAACAGAGTCGTGGCCATGGCGGCCGCGCACAGGATGCAGCAGGTTAGGGCCGGGCTGGTATCAGCGTATGGTACCCGCCCGCAGCGGAGAAGCTCCGCACGGTAGTGCCGTGTCGCAGTGTACGACATGGCGGCCACTTGCCGCCATGGACTTTTTGTCGTGCGTCTTTATTTACTGAGCAGACGCATACCCCGTTCCAGCCCGTCGATCGACAGGGGGAACATGCGGTTGTTCATCAATTGCCGCATCACGCCGATCGACTGGCGGTATTGCCACAGGCCTTCTGCTTCCGGATTGAGCCAGATGAATTTCGGGAACGCCTGGGTAAAGCGCGCCAGCCACGTCGATCCCGCTTCCTCGTTGTTGTATTCGACACTGCCTCCCGGCTGCAGGATTTCATAGGGGCTCATGGTGGCGTCGCCGACGAAAATCAGCTTGGTGTCGGACGGGTACTTGCGCAGCACGTCCCAGGTGGGAAAACGCTCGGCGTTGCGGCGCCGGTTGTTCTTCCACAAGGTGTCGTAGACGCAGTTATGGAAGTAAAAGAACTCCATGTTCTTGAATTCCGTCTTCGCCGCCGAAAACAGTTCCTCGGTGCGCTCGATATGGTCGTCCATGCTGCCGCCCACGTCAAACAGCATCAGCACCTTGATGCGGTTCTTGCGCTCGGGCCGCATCCGGATGTCGAGGTAGCCCGCATTGTTGGCCGTGGCGGCGATGGTGGCGTCCAGGGCCAGTTCGTCTTCCGCGCCTTCGCGCGCGAATTTGCGCAGGCGGCGCAAGGCTACCTTGATGTTGCGCGTGCCCAGTTCGCGCTCGCCGTCGTAATCCTTGTAGCTGCGCGCTTCCCATACTTTCACGGCCGTGCGGTTGCCACCCTTGCCGCCGATGCGGATGCCTTCCGGATTCGTGCCGCCATTGCCGAATGGCGACGTGCCGCCCGTGCCGATCCACTTGCTGCCGCCTTCGTGGCGCTCCTTCTGCTCCTTCAGCAGCTGGTTCAGGCGGTCCATCAGCTTGTCGTAGCCGAATTTTTCTAGCTGCGCCTTCTGCTCCTCGGACAGTTCGCGCTGCATGCGTTTCAGCAGCCAGTCGAGGGGAATCGCCGCGTTCGACTCGAAGGCCGCGTTGACGCCTTTGAAGTACTGCGCAAACGCGCGGTCGAACTTGTCGAAATGCGCTTCATCCTTGACCAGGGTCAGGCGTGCCAGATAGTAAAAATCGTCCATCGAAGCGTCGATGACGTTCTTTTGCAGCGCCTCAAGCAGCGTCAAAAATTCCTTGATCGAGACGGGAATCTTCGCATCCTTGAGCGTGAAGAAGAAATCGATCAGCATGGCGCTTCCTCTGTCGCTGCCTCGGTCCCTTCACCTCCTGCGCAAGGCAGGGCGGCGATAGGGCGCTGCGCCAGCTTGTAGCGCAGATGGGCGGCAATTTCCGGCCACTCGCCGCGCGTGATGCTGTACATGACCGTGTCGCGCACGGTGCCGTCGCGGCGCAGCGCATGGTGGCGCAGCACGCCATCCTTCTTCGCGCCCAGGCGTTCGATGGCCGCCTGCGAGGCATGGTTGAAGTTATCGGTGCGAAAACCCACCAGTGCACAGCCGAGCGTGTCGAAGGCGTGCGCCAGCAGCAGCAATTTGCAGGTGGTGTTGACGTGGCTGCGCTGGCAGCGCTTCGCATACCAGGTGTAGCCGATTTCCAGGCGGCCAATACTTGCTATCACGTCGTGGTAGCTGGTGGTGCCGAGCACCTCGCCGCTGGCCGCGTCGACGACGGCAAAGGCGAAGCGCGAAGGGCGCATCTCGATGCCCTTGAAAATGTACTGGTCCACCTGGTCCGGTTCGGGCACGGAGGTGACGCGCAGATTCCACAGCTCGCCATCCGTGGCCGCCGCGCGCAAGCCGGGCGCGTGGTGCGGCGCCAGCGTTTCGAGGCGGATACCGTGCAGTTGCAGGGGCACGAAGACCTTGTCCGAGCTGATGTCGTTCACCGGCGCTCCTTAGCGGTTGGTGCGCGACATGAACATCAGGCGCTCGAACAGATGCACGTCTTGCTCGTTTTTCAGCAGCGCGCCATGCAGCGGCGGTACGACAGCCTTGTTGTCCTTGCTGCGCAGGGCTTCGGCCGGGATGTCTTCGGCCAGCAGGAGCTTGAGCCAGTCGAGAAATTCCGAGGTCGACGGTTTTTTCTTCAGGCCCGGCACATCGCGCACTTCATAGAAGGTTTGCAGCGCCTGCGCCAGCAATTCCTGTTTCAGGTGCGGGTAGTGGACGGCGACGATCTGCTCCATCGTGTCTTTGTCCGGGAATTTGATGTAATGGAAGAAGCAGCGGCGCAAGAAGGCGTCCGGCAATTCCTTCTCGTTGTTCGAGGTGATGATGACGAGTGGACGATGGCGCGCCGTGACCATTTCGCGCGTTTCGTAGACATAGAATTCCATGCGGTCCAGTTCGCGCAGCAAGTCGTTGGGGAATTCGATGTCGGCCTTGTCGATTTCATCGATCAAGAGTACCACCGGTTCGGGCGCCGTGAATGCCTGCCACAGCACGCCCTTGACGATGTAGTTCTGGATATCGCGCACGCGCTCGTCGCCCAGCTGCGAATCGCGCAGGCGCGACACCGCGTCGTATTCGTACAGGCCCTGCTGCGCCTTGGTGGTTGATTTGATATGCCATTGCATCAGCGGCATGTTCAGCGCGGCCGCCACTTCCTCGGCCAGCATGGTCTTGCCCGTGCCCGGTTCGCCCTTGATCAGCAAGGGGCGCTGCAAGGTCAGCGCCGCATTCACGGCCAGTTTCAGGTCGGCGGTGGCGACATAGCTGTCGGAACCATCGAAGCGTTGGCCTTGCTGGGTGTGCTGTGCTTGCATGAGCGGTCTGCCAAAGTAGGGAAAGGGAGAGTATAAACAGAACTGTGGCGCACCGCCACGCGGACGGCCTGTGCCCGCCTGCCTACAATGCGGGTTTTATAGGTGGACTTGCAAGAATATCTTGGCTAGAATCGGCAAGCAGCAGATTAATTGTCAACCTTAATTGTCAATACATAAAATCAATAAAAACCAGCTCTGGCGTTTCTCCGATTACCTCTGTTCACTTTGCCACTATGAAAAAAATATTTGCACTTCTCGTGCTTGCCGGCATAGCAAATGCCGTCACAGCGGCTGACATTGTAGGAAACGCCAAGGCAGCGACTGCCAAGGTGGAAATGTGTATCGGTTGCCACGGCATTCCCGGTTACAAGGCGACCTTCCCTGAAGTGTTCCAGGTACCGATGATCGGTGGCCAGCCGGCAAAATATATCGAGAATGCGCTGCAAGCCTACAAGAAGGGCGATCGCAAGCACCCTAGCATGAAGGGCATTGCCAGCAGCCTGTCGGACCAGGATATCGCCGATGTCGCCGCGTATTATGCGCAACAAGCCAAGCCGAACTGAGGATCAGCCAGATGAAAACACTACTCGCCGCCCTCGTTTGTGCCACCGTCTCGTTCGGTGCCAGCGCCGCCGGCAATATCAACACGGGCAAGGCCCTGGCCGAAAAATACAGCTGCGCCACCTGCCACGGCAAGGATTACGGCTCGCCCATCGACCCGTCGTACCCAAAACTGGCGGGCCAGCACAAGGATTACCTGGAACACGCCTTGACGGCGTATAAACGCGGCGACAAGGCCAATGGCCGCAATAACGCCATCATGACGGGCCAGGTGAAACCGCTGAGCAACCAGGACATCAAGGATCTGGCCGCCTACTTCCACAGCCTGCCAACCACCCTGGTGATCCACCGCTGAGTTGCATCGCCGCGTCAGGCTTTCAGCCCGACGCGGCGCGCCAGCTTGTGCAAATTGCTGGCGTCCATCCCCAGATGGCGCGCGGCGGCGGCCCAATTATCCTGATGCAGGACCAGCGCTTGCCGGATGGCTTGGCGCTGGCTCGCTTCGACGATCTGATGCATGGATAGCAGCGGCGCCGCCGGCGTGCCGCATGTGGCCGGCGCTGGCAGTAGCGCGTCCGTGCCCGCCGGCGCTTCCAGCGCATCGAGATCGAGCATATCCGTTTCCAGGGTCACGATGTCCTTGCGGTTCGCGCCGCGGATGACGGCTTTCAGCGCGGCCCGGCTGATCACATGTTCGAGTTCGCGCACGTTGCCGGGCCAGCGGTAGTGGCAGAGCGCGTTTTCGGCGGCGGCCGACAGGCGCAGGCTGCGCAGCCCCAGGCGCGCACGGTTGAGCTCAAGGAAACCGCCGGCCAGCAGCAGCACGTCATTGCCCCGCTCGCGCAGCGGCGGAATCGGCACGGGATAGACCGATAAACGGTGATACAGGTCGGCGCGGAACGTGCCGTCGCGCACATGCTCGCGCAAGCTGCGGTTGGTGGCGGCGATCACGCGCACGTTGACCCGGCGTGGCCGGTCCGCGCCCAGGCGCTGGATTTCGCCATTTTGCAGGGTACGCAGAAGCTTGGCCTGTATCGACAGCGGCAACTCGCCCACTTCATCGAGAAATAGCGTGCCCCCTTCGGCCGCTTCGAATCGGCCTGGCCGGTCGCTGACGGCGCCGGAAAACGCGCCGCGTACATGGCCGAACAATTCGCTCTCGGCCAGGGATTCCGGCAAGGCTGCGCAATTGACGTGGATCAGCGGCTTGCCGGCGCGGCGTGACAGGCGGTGCAGGCGGTGTGCGCATAGTTCCTTGCCGACACCCGTTTCGCCCAGCAGCAGCACGGGCAAGTCCGATTCGGCCACCACCTGCAATTCATGCAGCAACTGCGTGATGGCGCTGCTCTGGCCGACAAAATCGTGTTCCTCGCGCGGCGCTTGCGCATCGGCCAGCATGGCGCCGCCCGACAGGCGCAGGGCGCGGATTTCCGTTTCCAGGCGGGTCACGCGCACGGCCGCCTCGATGGCGCAGGCCAGCTCGCCCAGGTCGCGCTGCGCGCGCGCGTCGAAGGTGCCCACCTGCAGGGCGTCGAGCGTGATCACGCCCCAGCGTTCGCCTTCCAGGTCGAGCGCCATGCCCATGCAGTCGTGCACGGGCAAGGGCTCGCCGGCCCGTTCGGCGATCAGACCATCGTAGGGATCGGGCAGGGAACTGTCGTGATGGAAGCACAGCACGCCGCGCCGTTGCAGGATGGCGGCCAGGCGCGGATGGTCGGCGATGGCGAAGCGGCGTCCCAGCGCGTCGCTGGCCAGGCCGGCCATCGCCACGGGGCGCAGGTGCTCGCCATCGAGCTTGAGCAAGGCCACGGCCTCGCAGCCGAAGTGCGCGCGCAGGCTGCCAACCAGGCGCTGCAGGCGCACGGCCACGGGCAGGTTGGCGACCAGATCGGTGAGTAGCAATAGGTGGATGGCAGTGGTGGTCATAAGTACCATGCAGGGTACATGGAACCACGGCAAACAAGGGTCATAACGACCCTGCATTTTTCAAATCGTTGATTTAAAACAAGTTTTCCCTGGCACGTCGTTTGCGTAGGTAAGAGTGCCGAACCGGCATACAAGACCAAGGAAAGCTTGATGAAAACGACTCCCTCCCTCCGCGCCATTGCCGCCGCCGTCTGCGTCCTGGCCATGCCCCTGTCCGTGCAAGCCCAGGCGAGCCTGCCGGCCAGTGCTGCCGCCACTGTCACCAAACCCGCCACCGCCGCGGTCAAACGCTATGAACTGCAAACCAATATCGTTGACGGCAAGATGGTATTCATCGACGCCAAGGGCCAGGTCAATCCCGTGCTGACAGCCAAGGTGGGTGACACGGTGGAACTCGTGCTGAAAAGCGGCGAAGGCGCCGAGCACGACCTGCTGATCCCGCAGCTCAACGTGGCCTCAAGCAAATTCAGCGCCAATAGCGGCAGCACTACAGTGCGCTTCACGGTCACGCGCGCCGGCACGTTCACCTATTACTGCTCGATTCCCGGCCACCGCCAGATCGGCATGGAAGGCAAGCTGGAAGTGAGCGGCACTTCGCTGGCCGAAGCCGCAGCTCCGAAGGCTGCTGGCGCCGGCTCCGCTGCCAACGAGTCCAGCCAGGCTGCGGCACTGGCCCTGTACACGCCCGCGCCGTCGCCGATGCGCGGCCCCGATCCCTCGGCCGTCAGCGTGGCCGCCAACCCGGCGCAGGTACCCGCCGCCATCGGCGCGCGCGCGCCGCAAACCTTGAAATACCGCATGGAGACGGTGGAATTGCCGGGCAAGCTCGATGACGGCACCAGTTTTACGTATTGGACTTTCAATCGCCAGGTGCCCGGCCCGATGCTGCGCGCGAAGGTGGGCGACACGGTGGAACTGACCCTGTTCAACGCCAAAGACAGCAAGATGATCCACTCGATCGACCTGCACGCCGTGACGGGCGGCCATGGCGGCGGACAACACACGCAGGTGGCGCCGGGTCAGGAAAAAACAGTCACCTTCAAGGCGCTCAATCCTGGCCTGTACGTGTATCACTGTGCCACGCCCTTGGTGCCGCAGCATATCGCTGCCGGCATGTACGGCATGATCCTGGTCGAACCGGAAGGCGGCCTGTCGAAGGTGGACCGCGAGTATTACGTGATGCAGGGCGAGATGTACACGGGCCGTCCGCACGGTGCGCCCGTGCACCAGGAACCGAACCTGGAAAAAATGGCCAATGAACTGCCCGACTACTACGTCTTCAACGGCGAAGTGGGCGCCCTGAGCAAGACGCATAAATTACAGGCGAAAGTCGGCGAGACGGTGCGCATCTATTTCGGCGTCGGTGGCCCGAACAAGATTTCGTCCTTCCACATCATCGGCGAGATTTTCGACAAGGTGTACAGCGAGGGCTCGATCAGCAGCCCGAAACACGACGTGCAAACCACGCTCGTGGCACCGGGCGGCGCGACCATCGTCGAACTCAAGGTACAGCATCCGGGCAGCTATCTGCTGGTCGACCATGCGCTGTCGCGCGCCGGCAAGGGCGCCGTGGGCGTGCTTGAAGTGACTGGAGAACCCGTACCCGGCGTCTACCACGCGGGCGCGGTGCAATAAATCTACCTATTCATCCTCAAGGAACTGTTA
Source organism: Janthinobacterium sp. DSP2-3-3 (assembly GCF_049897325.1). Taxonomy (NCBI): domain Bacteria; kingdom Pseudomonadati; phylum Pseudomonadota; class Betaproteobacteria; order Burkholderiales; family Oxalobacteraceae; genus Janthinobacterium; species Janthinobacterium sp. DSP2-3-3. The sequence continues at coordinate 299,929 of NZ_JAFCWA010000004.1, forward strand.
TGGAAATGATCGAGCTATCCCTGGGCCAGCTGGCCCGCCGCATCCCCGGCGCCACGCGCCTGTTCGATGCGCACCGCCTGGATTTCTGCTGCGGCGGCAACAAGACCCTGCGCGCGGCGGCCGAAGCGGCCGGCGTGGACACGGCGCCCATCGTCGCGGAACTGCGGCTGCTGGCAGGGCGCGCAGATACCAGCGGCGAGCGTGACTGGCAGGAGGCCTCGGCCACCGAGCTGGTGGAGCACCTCTTGGCGCGTTACCACGCCGTGCACCGTGAGCAGCTGCCCGAGCTGATACGCCTGGCGCGCAAGGTCGAGCAGGTGCATGGCGACCGCGCCGACTGTCCGCACGGGCTGGCGGAACACCTGTCGGCCATGGCGCAGGAGCTGGAAAGCCATATGCGCAAGGAAGAAGACGTGCTGTTCCCGATGATCGTGCGCGGCCAGGGCCCCCGCGCCGGCGCGCCCATCAACGTGATGCGCATGGAGCATGACGAGCATGGCGTGGCCTTGCGCGCCATGGAGGCAATGACGAACGATATCACCGCGCCGGCTGGCGCCTGCACCACCTGGCGCGCGCTGTACACGGGCTTGCGCACCTTCCGTGCAGACCTGATGGCGCACATCCATACTGAAAACAATATCCTGTTCGAGCGCTTTGCGCCGGCCGTGGTGCACTGACAAAGGAAAGACCCATGGGTCCCTACAAAAAACTCTGGTTCACCCTGATCGGTGTGCTGATCGTGACGTTTTCGCTACTCGGCTACTACGGCGTCGAAGTCTACCGGCAGGCGCCGCCCATCCCCGCGCAAGTGCTGGCGCAGGATGGCCGGCAGCTGTTCGACCGCGAGGGCATCCTCGATGGCCAGACGGCCTGGCAATCGGTCGGCGGCATGCAGCTGGGCTCCATCTGGGGCCACGGCGCCTACCAGGCGCCCGACTGGACGGCCGACTGGCTGCACCGCGAACTGACGGCCTGGCTGGAGCTGGCTGCGCAAGAGCAGCATGGCAAGGCATACGCGGCGCTCGACGGCCCCGCGCAGGCGGCGCTGCGCGAAGCGCTCAAGATGGAATACCGCGGCAACCGCGTCGATGATGCACAAGTGCTGCGCCTGTCGCCGCGCCGCGTGCAAGCCATCGCCAACACGGCGCACTATTACGACCAGCTGTTTTCCGATGCGCCCGCGCTGCACGCCAGCCGCGAGCATTTCGCCATGAAGGAAAATACCCTGCCCAGTGCCGCGCGACGCGCGCAGATGACGCAGTTCTTCTTCTGGACCGCGTGGGCCGCCGCCACCGAGCGTCCGGGCCAGAAAGTGACCTATACGAACAACTGGCCGCATGAACCGTTGATTGGCAACCAGCCCAGCGGCGAAAACCTCGTCTGGTCGGTCGCCAGCGTGGTGGTGCTGCTGGCCGGCGTGGGCTTCCTCGTCTGGGGCTGGGCCTTTTTGCGCAACCACGACGAAGCGCTGCCGGCCCCCGGTCCGCGCGATCCGCTCACCACTTTCGCGCTGACGCCTTCGCAGCGCGGACTGGGAAAATATCTGTTCCTGGTCGTGGCGCTGTTCATCTTCCAGGTCTTCATCGGCGGCTTCACGGCGCATTACACGGTGGAAGGACAGCAGTTCTACGGCATCGACGTCTCGCGCTGGTTCCCGTATGCGCTCACGCGCACCTGGCATATCCAGGCAGCGCTGTTCTGGATCGCCACGGGCTTTCTGGCCGCCGGCCTGTTCCTGGCGCCCTTGATCAATGGCGGCAAGGACCCCAAGTGGCAGCGTCTGGGCATCGATGTGCTGTTCTGGGCCCTGGTCGCCGTCGTCGTCGGCTCGTTTATCGGCAACTACCTGGCGATTGCGCAAGTGATGCCGCCCGAGTGGAACTTCTGGCTCGGTCACCAAGGCTATGAATATGTGGACCTGGGACGCTTGTGGCAGATCGGAAAATACGTGGGCATCCTGCTGTGGCTGGTGTTGATGCTGCGCGGCGTGGTGCCGGCCCTGCGCAAGCCGGGCGGCGACAAGAACCTGCTGGCGCTGCTGACCGCGTCCGTCGGCGCCATCGGCCTGTTCTATGGCGCCGGCCTGTTCTACGGCGAACGCACACATCTGTCGGTGATGGAGTACTGGCGCTGGTGGGTGGTGCACCTGTGGGTGGAAGGGTTCTTCGAAGTCTTCGCCACCACGGCGCTGGCCTTCATCTTTTCGACCCTGGGCCTGGTGTCGGTGCGCATGGCCACGGCGGCCAGCCTGGCGTCGGCCTCGCTGTTCATGTTGGGCGGCATACCCGGTACCTTCCACCACCTGTACTTTGCGGGCACTACCACGCCCGTGATGGCCATCGGCGCCAGTTTCAGCGCGCTGGAAGTGGTGCCGCTGATCGTGCTGGGGCATGAAGCGTGGGAAAACTGGCGCCTGAAGGAGCGCGCGCCATGGATGGAGCAGTTACGCTGGCCCATGATGTGCTTTGTCGCCGTCGCCTTCTGGAACATGCTGGGCGCGGGTGTGTTGGGCTTTATGATCAACCCACCCGTGGCGCTGTACTACATCCAGGGCCTCAACACGACTCCCGTGCATGCGCATGCGGCGCTGTTCGGCGTGTACGGCTTCCTGGCGCTGGGCTTTACCTTGCTGGTGCTGCGCTATTTGCGGCCCGACTACCGCTTCAGCCCTGCGTTGATGAAGACGGCGTTCTGGGGCTTGAACGCGGGCCTGGTGCTGATGATCTTTACCAGTTTGTTGCCGATAGGCATTATCCAGTTCCACGCCAGCGTGACGGAAGGCCTGTGGTATGCGCGCAGCGAGGAATTCATGCAGCAGCCGCTGTTGCAGAATCTGCGCTGGATACGTACCTTTGGCGACGTGGTCTTCATCGTCGGCGCCGTCGCCATGGCGTTGCAGGTGGTGCTGGGGTTGTTGTGCAAGGCGCCGAAGGCAGCTGTACTGCAGCCTTCGGCAGTGTAGCCATGTTAGCGGCGGCGGACGCAATCGATATACGCATCCGTATCGGGCGGCAAGCCCGAGCGCTGCGAAGCCCAGATCATCTGGCCCAGGCATTCCATCACTTCGTGCTGGGCTGCATGGGCCGAATCGAGGCGTTGCGTCAGTTGCTGCACGGCCGGGCGGATGCCGCGCGGCTGGTCCACCTGCACCTGCTCTGTGATCGACAGATGCATGGATAGGTGCAGGAAGGGATTGGCTTGTCCGCCTTCGACGGAATAGTCGCGCGCCAGTGCCGCTTCGACATCGGAGAGCTCGTTTTCATACTCGGGGTGTTCGAGAATCCAGTCGAGCGCGATGGCTTCCATCGGCGTGAGGATGTCATGGGCGCGGTGCTTGCGCAAAGTGTCGCAAAAGAAGCGGCGCACATCGTCGGAAGAGGGGTTGAACATGGCTGAAGAACTATGGCTAAAGGGCAGCCGGCATTGTACCGCGTACATACGCAAAGGGCATCGAGGATGCCCTTTTTGCCGTCTGGCGCCCGCTTTCATGACCTGATATTCACCGTCATTTAATACCCTGCAGTAAGTATTATCCACTACCGCCGCAGCCTGGCGGTGCCAAATAACGGTGATAAAATCGCCGCTCTTGATATTTGCACTGGACATGACGGCGATTTTATTGCCGGTTTTTCAGCCGACAACGCAGTCCGCGCTGTCCATTGCCTGCACCTTTGCCACCAGATCTCGCTCCTGGCTTATCCCGGAGCGCGGCAGCATGCCTATCACCATCGACATTGACCTGTCCGGCCGTCTCGGCGCCGGAGTGCTGCCTGTCTTTCGTCAGATCAGCCGATAGCCGCGATGCTGCCGCCACGGTGGCGCGCAAGAATCATCCTTCAGTATTCATAAACGGAGTTACGTATGCGTAAATCGCTATTACTTTTGATGTCGTGCCTGATCCTGGCGGCATGTGACAAGACCCCTCCGGCCTCGTCCGAAAAACCGGTCGACGTGCTGCTGATCGGCGCCGGCACCATGAGCGCCACCCTGGGCAGCATGCTCAAGGAACTCGATCCCTCGCTGACGATGGAAATGGTTGAGCGCCTCGATGCCGTGGCCGCCGAAAGCTCGGACGCGATGAACAACGCGGGCACGGGCCATTCGGCATTTGCCGAACTGAACTACACGCCGGAAGCGGCCGACGGCAGCATCGAGACCAAGAAAGCCGTCGACATCAACGAGCAATTCGAAATTTCCAAGCAGTTCTGGGCTTATCAGGTAGCCAACAAGCACTTGGGCGCACCGCAAACCTTCATCAACAATGTGCCGCACATGGCCTTTGTCTGGGGCGACGCCAATATTGCTTTCTTGCACAAGCGCTATGAGGCGCTGCAAAAGCAAAACTTGTTCAAAGGCATGCTGTACTCGGAAGACCAGGCGCAGATCGCGCAATGGGCGCCGCTGGTCATGCAAGGCCGCGACAAGGGGCAGAAAGTGGCCGCGACGCGCATGGAAATCGGTACCGACGTCAATTTCGGCAACCTCACGCGCGGCCTGGTGAAATACCTGACGGACAGCCATGGCATGGTCCTGCACCTGCGTCACCAAGTGGAAGACATCCAGCGCGGCGCCGATGGCGTGTGGAACGTGACGGTGAAAGACTTGAACGCCGGTAAGGAAAAAACCGTGCGCGCCAAGTTCGTCTTCATCGGCGCCGGTGGCGGTTCGCTGCCGCTGCTGGAAAAATCGGGCATTCCTGAAGCCAAGGGCTACGGCGGCGTGCCGGTGGGCGGCCAATGGCTGGTCACCACCAATCCGCAACTGGTGGCGGCGCATGCGGCCAAGGTCTACGGCAAGGCATCCGTCGGTTCGCCGCCGATGTCCGTGCCGCATCTCGATACGCGCATCATCGATGGCAAGAAAGCCCTGCTGTTTGGCCCGTTTGCCACCTTCTCGACCAAGTTCTTGAAAAACGGTTCGTGGATCGACTTGCCTGCCTCGATCGGTACGGGCAATGTGAAACCGATGTTGCAAGCTGGCTACGACAATATTCCACTGACGAAATACCTGATTGAACAGGTCATGAACACGCCGGAAGACCGTTTGAAAACCCTGCGTGAATACTTGCCAAACGCCAAGATGGAAGACTGGACCCTGCAAAACGCTGGCCAGCGCGTGCAGATCGTCAAGGATGACCCCGTCAAAGGCGGCTTGCTGCAGTTCGGCACGGAAGTCGTCGGTGCCGCCGATGGCAGCATCGTTGCCTTGCTGGGCGCCTCGCCCGGTGCCTCGACCGCGCCGCCTATCATGATCAAGGTGCTGCAAACGGCCTTCAAGAGCCGCCTGGCGACACCGGAATGGCAAGCCAAGATGGTGGAAATGGTACCCTCGTATGGTCAAAAGCTGAACAGCGACCCAGCCCTGGCCAACAAGATCCGCCACTACAGCAGCAATATCCTGGGTTTGAAAGCGATCACCCTGGATGTACCGCCAGCACCAGCGCCTGCGGCCAAGTAAGTTGACTGGTCCGGCAGGGTGTTCCTGCCGGCATGAAAAAAGGGGCAGCCTGGTCAGGCTGCCCCTTTTGCGTGGGAAATTGCATTCATTGCGGCGGATTACCCCTTGCCCGGCAAGATCAGCTCCGGCGTACATCCTTCGGCGGCAATGCCGTCGCAAGGCTGGGCCAGTGCCGCGCCATCCTGCGCGCGTGGCGCGTGGGGTTGGCGCAGGTAGCGCGAGGTATGGCGGTGCGCTTGCTGTGCATTGCCATGCACGGGCCAGGTCAGGAAGCGGGACAGCTCCTGCAAGGCGCGCTGGTACACATCGCGTTTAAATTCAATCACGACATCGAGCGGGACCCAATATTCATGCCAGCGCCAGGCGTCGAACTCGGGATGGTCGGTCAGGCGCAGATTGACGTCGTTATCGCGCGCGCACATTCTCAGCAGAAACCAAATCTGCTTCTGGCCACGGTAATGGCCGCGAATCTCGCGCTTGATGAAGTGGTCTGGCACTTCATAGCGCAGCCAGTCGCGGGTGCGGCCGACAATTTTGACGTGTTCCTGTCTGAGTCCGATTTCCTCTTCAAGTTCGCGAAACATGGCTTGTTCCGGTGTTTCGCCATATTTGATACCGCCTTGCGGAAACTGCCATGAGTGCTCGCGCACCCGCTTGCCCCACCACACCTCGTTCTGGGCGTTTAGCAGGATGATGCCGACGTTGGGCCGAAACCCTTCACGGTCGAGCATAATGCACCTCAAACTTTCTGCGACAGTGCGTCTTTTTTTACATAATTACCCACAACTTCGCAAGCCGGTGACCTTTTCGGGGTGCGAAAAGCGCCGGAATCGCACCAATTGAGCGCATTTGTGTAAAGTATGGACGCATCAGCCAGCTAATCCTTTAAAATTAGGTTGATTATAACCCTCTCTTTTTAAAAAGAATTCACCGTTATGCGCGCCTCCCGTTTTTTTATTTCCACACTTAAAGATGCACCTTCTGACGCGGAAATCGTCAGCCACCAATTGATGATGCGTGCAGGCATGATCAAACGCCTCGGTTCCGGCATTTATACCTACATGCCGATGGGCTTGCGCGTGATACGCAAGGTGGAAGCCATCATCCGTGACGAGATGAACAAAGCCGCCGGCATCGAACTGCTGATGCCGCTCGTGCAGCCAGCCGAACTGTGGCAGGAGACGGGCCGCTGGACCAAGATGGGTGACGAACTGATGCGCGTGAAAGACCGCCACGGCCGCGAATACGCGATCCAGCCGACATCGGAAGAAGTCATCACCGACGTCGTGCGCACGGAAATCAAGTCCTACCGCCAGTTGCCGCTGAACTTTTATCATATCCAGACCAAGTTCCGCGACGAGCGCCGTCCCCGCTTTGGCCTGATGCGCGGCCGCGAATTCACCATGAAGGACGCCTATTCCTTCGACCGCGACCTGGCCGGCATGCAAGCGTCGTACAAGGTCATGTTTGACGCCTACACGCGCATCTTCACGCGTTTTGGCCTGCAATTCCGCGCCGTGGCCGCCGACAACGGCGCCATCGGCGGTTCCGGTTCGCATGAATTCCACGTCATCGCCCACACGGGTGAAGACGCGCTCGTGTATTGCCCGACGTCCGACTACGCCGCCAACATGGAAGCGGCCGAAGCGCTGCCGCCAGCGGGCGAGCGTCCTGCCGCCGCCCAGGCACTGACCAAAACGGCCACGCCGGACACAGTCAAGTGCGAAACCGTGGCGGCCCTGTTAGGTATTGATTTGTCGCAGACCGTGAAAACCATCGCCCTGACGGTGGAAACCACGGGCAAGGACGAGAAAGTCACGCAACAGCATTTCATGCTGCTGCTGCGCGGCGACCATGAATTGAACGACATCAAGGTAGGCAAGGTTGCCGGCCTGGCCGGTCACCGTTTCTCGACCGAAGCGGAAATCCTGGAAATCTACGGCACGATTCCCGGCTACCTGGGCCCGATCGGCACGAAAGCACCGGTCACCGTGGTGGCGGACCGCACGGTCGCCCACATGAGCGACTTCGTCTGCGGCGCGAATGACGCCGGTTTCCACTACACGGGCGCCAACTGGGGCCGTGACGTGGCCGAGCCAGCCATCGTGGCCGACTTGCGCAATGTCGTCGCCGGCGACGCTTCGCCGGACGGCCAAGGCCTGCTGGCCATCGAGCGCGGCATCGAAGTGGGCCACGTGTTCCAGCTGGGCACGGCGTACTCGGAAAGCATGAAAGCCACCTTCCTCGACGAAAACGGCAAGCCTGCGCCGCTGCAGATGGGTTGCTACGGCATCGGCGTGACGCGCATCCTGGGCGCCGCCATCGAACAGAACTTCGATGACAAGGGCATCATCTGGCCAGCGTCGATTGCGCCATTCGAGGTCGTGCTGTGCCCGATGGGCATGGACCGCAGCGAACTGGTCAAGGAAGAGACGGAGAAGCTGTACGCGGCCCTGCAAGGCGCTGGCGTCGATGTCATCGTCGATGACCGCGGCCTGCGTCCTGGCGCCATGTTTGCCGACTGGGAACTGATCGGCGTGCCGCACCGCATCGTCATCGGCGAGCGCGGCTTGAAAGAAGGCAAGCTGGAATACCAGGGCCGCCGCGACGTGGAAGCCACCGGCGTGGCGCCGGACGAGATCGTCGCCTTCATCCAGGGCAAAATGGCGCAGTGAAGCGCATATCGGTAAGTAAAACGGCTGGCGCGCTCGCGCTGGCCGCCTGCCTTGCCAGCGCTTTCCCGGCGCAGGCCGGTAACCAGAAAGAGGAGGCGCTGGCCGACTCCGTGCGCCTGGCCCTGTCGCACGCGATCCGCGACGAACGCCCGCCGCAGCCCAAATTTGCCACGTCCGCCGACTTGCAGCGCTACCAGCAATGGCTGGCGCAGATGTCCACGCGCCTGCAGCGCAAGCTGCCGGACGCGCAGTTGCGCACGGAATTCCTGGAAACGGTATGGTACGAAGCGCGTCGCGCGGGCCTGGAGCCGGCCCTGGTCTTGGGCTTGATCCAGGTGGAGTCGGCCTACCGCAAATATGCCGTCTCGCTGGCCGGCGCACGCGGCTACATGCAGGTGATGCCGTTCTGGACGGGCGTCATCGGCGACAGCGACCGCAGCAAGCTGTTCCACATGCAGACAAATCTGCGCTATGGCTGCGCGATCTTGCGCATGTACCTGGATATGGAACGAGGCGATTTATACTTGGCGCTGGGGCGGTATAACGGCAGCCGGGGGCGGGCCGAGTATCCGAATGCAGTGCGCGCCGCGTGGCGCCAGTGGGAATTCAAACCGGCCGGGTGATGGGCAAGCAAAAAAATGCCCCGCTCGCAGTGATGCGGCGGGGCACTCACACGGCGCGGAACGCCCTGCGCGTATCTGATTATTTCAAATGATCGGAGATCAGTTTCGTCATTTCAAACATGGAGACTTGGGCTTTGCCGCCGAAAACAGCTTTCAGCTTGTCGTCCGCATTGATCATGCGGCGGTTGGCCGGATCTTGCAAATCGAGTTTTTTGATGTAATCCCATACCTTTTTGGTCACTTCCGTGCGCGGCAGTGGTGCTGCGCCAACAACGGCGGCCAGCTCTTTCGATGGCGTCATTGCTTTCATGAATGCTGCGTTTGGCTTGCGTGGTGTTGCCGGTGCTGCCGCTTTCTTCGCCGCTGCTGGTTTAGCTGCTGCTTTGGCTGCGGGTGCTGCTTTCTTGGCGGCTGCAGGCTTGGCTGCTGCTGCTGCTTTGGCTGGCGCTGCTACTGGGGTTTTTTTGGCTGTTGCCATCTTCGAGCCTCCTTAACAAACACATGGGAAATTGCGCAATTAATCGCACGGCTAATATTGGTGTGGATTTACCTTGTATGCAAGTGTTTTTCACGTTTTCACGAGGAAAAAGCAGGGAAATGGCGATGCTGTCGCCCGGGCGCACCGCTTGGGGGCGCAGAACGGCGTTTTTGCCCGTGAAGGGCATGGTTGCTGGCTATGCGGGGAGGGGCGCTGCGGGGCAGGGAAGAAACGATACCGGACGCATGAAAATGCAATCCGGCATGATTTTATAACAGTGTTTTCAGCGTATTGCGCTTGGATACGCGGCGTAAAAAAGGCCTTCAAAATCACAGCGAGCGGGGATGATTTGTGGCCGAGAAGCGCAAGCGCACTCTAGTGCGCTGAGCATCGCCGGCCGCAAAGACCACCGCGCAGCGGATTTTGAAGCCTTTCCTCATCGCGGATTTTGAAGCCTTACCTCATCCCAGGCATCATGCCCTTCATGGAGCGCATCATCTTCATCATGCCGCCGCCCGACAATTTCTTCATCATCGTCTGCATTTGCTCGAATTGCGTCAACATGCGGTTGACTTCCTGCACTTGCACGCCGGCGCCAGCGGCGATGCGGCGCTTGCGCGTGGCCTTGATCAGTTCAGGCTTGGCGCGCTCTTGCGGCGTCATCGAATCGATGATGCCGCACATGCGGCGCACCTGTTTATCGGCTTGATCCATGTTCTTGCCGCCTGCCGCCTGCTGGAACTGCGCCGGCAGCTTGTCCATCAGGTTGGCCATGCCGCCCATTTTCTTCATCTGGCCAAGCTGCGCCTTGAAGTCGTTCATGTCGAACTTGCCGCCGACCTTGATTTTTTGCGCCAGGTCGGCCGCTGCCTTGCTGTCGACGCCCTTGCGCGCCTCTTCCACCAGCGCGAGGATGTCGCCCATGCCCAGGATGCGGTTGGCCATGCGGGTCGGATCGAACGCTTCCAGGCCGTCGAGTTTTTCCGAGACACCGGCAAACTTGATCGGTTTGCCCGTGATGTGGCGCACCGACAGGGCCGCACCGCCGCGCGCGTCGCCATCGAGCTTGGTCAGCACGATACCGGTCAGCGGCAGCGCATCGTTGAAGGCTTTCGCCGTGTTGATGGCATCCTGGCCCAGCATGGCGTCGACGACAAACAGGGTTTCGATCGGTTTCACGGCGCTGTGGACGGCGGCGATTTCGCGCATCATCTCTTCGTCGATACCCAGGCGGCCCGCAGTATCGATGATCAGTACGTCGTGGTAGTGTTTTTTCGCCCAATCCAGCGCGGCCAGGGCAATATCGACCGGCTTGTCTGTGCTGGAAGACGGGAAGAAGTCGGCGCCCACCTGGGCGGTGACCGATTGCAACTGCGCGATCGCGGCGGGACGGTAGACGTCGGCCGAGACGGTCAGCACTTTCTTCTTCTTTTCTTCCTTCAGGTATTTCGCCAGCTTGCCGACGGTGGTGGTCTTACCCACACCCTGCAGACCGGCCATCAGGATGATGGCGGGCGGCTGCTGGGCAAAGCTGATCTGCGACGCTTCCGGTCCCAGGTCGGCGCCCATCAGGGCGGCCAGCTCGCGCTGCACCACGCCGACCAGGGCCTGGCCTGGCGTGAGTGAGGAAATGACATCCTCGCCCATGGCTTTTTCTTTGACTTTGGCGATGAATTCGCGCACGGCGGGCAGGGCGACGTCGGCTTCGAGCAGCGCCAGGCGCACTTCGCGCAGCATGTCGGCGGTGTTCGCTTCGGTCAGGCGCGCCTCGCCGCGCATGGTCTTGACGACTTTGGCAAGCCGTTGGGTGAGATTATCTAGCATGATGAACCTGCAATGAAAGCTTGGGAGTGGGCGGCGCAAACCGGACGATGGGCGTCATTTTACCCCATCGCGGGTGGCAGGCGGTCCTGCGCTGCATCGCCTGGCGGTTGGCCCGCTTTTGAATTAGTTGGTATTTCTGTCAATGCCGCGATTGCATGAAAGGCATTGCGCAGTTAAAATGAGAATAATTCTTATTTACATTCTCAGGCGCCGCACGCCTGAGCGGAAAGGGATGCCATGTCGGCCGCCGATTTTGCACAGCAACAAGACCTGCACTCACTCTACAGCAGCCATCACGGCTGGCTGCAGGGATGGCTGCGGCATAAGCTGGGCAATGCGGGCGAAGCGGCGGACCTGGCGCAAGATACCTTTATCAGCGTGCTGACCAACGGCACGCCGCCGCAGATCCGCGAAGCGCGGCCTTTTCTCGCCACCATCGCGCGGCGCCTGGTGGCGCACCGCTACCGCCGGCAAGTGCTGGAAGACGCCTACCTGGAGGCGCTGGCTTGTCTGCCGCCCGAGGCGGCGCCCGCGCCGGAAGCACGTTTGCTGGCGCTGGAAGCCTTGCAGGAAATCGATGCGGCCCTCGACGGCTTGCCGACACCCGTGCGCACGGCGTTTTTGCTGGCGCAGCTGGAAGGTCTCAGCTATGCCGAGATCGCCGCGCGCCTGAACGTGTCGGCCAGCTCGGTCAAGCAATATTTGACGCGTGCCAACCGCCAGGTGTTTTTCTCCCTGTCGGCATGAGCACGGTGGCAGAACCTACGGCTCCGGCAGCCATCGACGAGGAAGTGCAGCAGCAGGCGGCCGAGTGGCTGACCGTGCTGATGTCGGACGAGGCCAGCGAAGCGGAACACGCCGCCTGGCAGCACTGGCGCACGCTGGACCCCGAGCATGAGCGGGCCTGGCAGCATATCGACGCGGTGTCGCAGCGGTTCAAGGGCTTGCACGGCGGTGCGGCCGCGCAGGCGCTGGCCGGCACGCAGCAGCAAGCCGTCAATGGCAAGCGGCGCCAGCTGCTGGCGTGGCTGAGCGTGGCGGTTGGCGGCGGCTTGCTGGCCGCGCAGACGGGCGCCTGGGATGGTGTGCGCGCCCTGCGCGCCGACTACCGCACGGCCACGGGCGAACGGCGCGAGGTGGTGCTGGACGATGGCAGTGTGCTCCGCCTGAATACGGCATCGGCCGCAAACGTACGTTTCGATGGCAGCCGTCGCCTGATTGAGTTGCTGGCTGGCGAAATCCTCGTTACCAGCGGCCACGGCATCGGCAGCGACGCGCCGCTGGTGGTGGCCACGCGCGAAGGCCGGGTGCGCGCGCTGGGCACGCGCTTTGCCGTGCGCCAGCAGGATGGCTACAGCACCGTGGAGGTGTTTGAAAGCGTCGTTGAAATCCGTCCGCGCGACGGTGCTGGCGCGCCTTTGCTGCTGACGGCCGGCCGCGGCGCGGCATTTTCCCGTCATGCGCCGGACGCGCCGCACGCCATCGATGCGTATGCGGGCGCCTGGTCGCGCGGGCAACTGATCGTCGACGACGTGACCCTGGGCGATTTCCTGGCCGACCTGGCCCGTTACCGCCCCGGCGTGATCGACTGCGCGCCGGCAGTGGCCCAACTGCGCCTGTCGGGTGTATTCCCGCTGGCCGATACCCAGCGCATCCTGAACATGCTGCCCAATTCGCTGCCGGTGCAGGTGCGCAGCCGCACGCGTTACTGGGTGACGGTGGAACCGGCCACGTAGCCCGCCTCGATAAAAATATTTTTCAATCGGACTGCCCGTTTTCGATTCTCGCGGCACCTGTAGTTGAGAGACATAATTTCAAGTACCCATTCAAGGCGCCACGTTGCGCGGTTTCATGCCGCTGCGTGCCGCCGCCATAATTAACTTTGATGGAAGGACGCAGTGTGATGCATCTGATGTATATGGTCTGCCACCCGGCGCAACAGCAGTTGTCTGGGGTGCCGCAACGATGAAATCGGCCAACATGATGTTGTTTTCGCGCGTGCTCGCCGCCGTCTTTGGCGGCTATGCGCTGACGTCCAGCGTGGCCGTGCTGCTGTCGGCCGTGCTGCCGCTGTCGCGCGCCGAAGCCGTGCTGACGGCCACCCTGAGCGCCTTCGTCGTCTACACCTGCGCCGTGATCTGGGTCTTTGCCGTGCAAGACCTGCGCCGCGCCTGGCTCGGGATGCTGCTGCCGGCCATCGTCTGCGGCGGCATCGGCATGCTGCTGTCGCGAGGTGCCGCATGAACGCCGTCAAGGTAGATAAAGTGGTCAAGACGCCACAGCAGGGCGGCTTGCGCCAGGCCATGGCCTGGCTGCATACATGGAGCGGCCTGTGGATTTCCTGGCTGCTGTTCGCCATTTTCCTGACCGGTACCCTGGCCGTCTTCGACGACCCGATCGGCCACTGGATGACGCCCGAACACGCCCTGGAAGAGGCGGCGCACGCGAACGATCCGCCGCTGCCGAAGGTCACGGACCGCGCGCACCGCCTGGAACTGGCGCTCGATTTCATGGCGAAGGAGCACCCGAAGGCGGACATGTGGGAAATCTGGCCCGTGCAGCGTCCCGGCCACGGCCTGTCCGCTTACTGGTTCCAGCCCAGCGGCGGCTATGGCTCGGCGGACCTCGACCCGCTGACGGGAGCCATCGTCAAACATGCGCGTGAGGTAACGGAACGCGAAACCATCGGCGGTCACCATTTCGTCGATTTCCACTACGAGCTGCACGCGGGACGCATCGGCGTGTGGATCGTCGCCATCACCACCATGATCATGCTGGTGGCGCTGGTGAGCGGCGTCATCACGCACAAGCGCATCTTCAAGGATTTCTTTACCTTCCGCCCGGCCAAGGGCCAGCGTTCGTGGCTCGACGCGCACAACGCGGTGGCCGTGCTGACGTTACCGTTCCAGTTCATGATCGCCTACACGGGCCTGGCATTTTTCAGCGATGACTATGTGCCGGCCCCCGTGGTGGCGCAGTACGGCATGGACAATTCCAAGAAGGCCTTTTTGGCCGATTGGAACGATGCGGGCAAGCCTGCGCGCTCGGGACAGCCGCTGGCCATTCCCGCGCTGGAATCGTTCGCGCTGCGCGCCGAGCAGGCCATCGGCCAGGAAATCCGCGCCGTGGTGCTGGACAATCCGAATGACGCCTCCATGCGCGTGTGTATGTATGGCTGGAATGAAGACGCGGATTTGCTGGAACGGATCAGCGCCAATTCGGGCAGGGCCTGCTATGCGCTGGCCACGGGCGAGCAGGTCGCCGTGCGCCGGCCGGGCGAGTCGGATACGGGCGGCGCCGGCTTGACGCGCTCCGTCATGTCGAACCTGCACATGGTCGGCTTTGGCGGCACGCCGATGCGCTGGCTGTACTTCTTCTGCGGCTTGGCCGGCACGGCCATGATGGGCACGGGCGCCATCCTGTTCCTGGTCAAGCGGCGCCAGAAGTCCGGCGGCGAGTTCGGCGCCTACACGCGGCGCGTGTACCGCGTCATCGAATGCCTGAACGTGGCGGCGATTGCCGGCCTGGCCATCGCCTGCGTGGGCTTCCTGTGGGCTAACCGTTTGATCCCTGTCGGCCTCGAGCACCGCGCCGGCTGGGAAGTGCGCGCCTTCTTCGGCGTCTGGTTCCTGATGCTGGTGCATGCCTGTCTGCGCGGGGAAAAGAGGGCGTGGATCGAGCAATTGTGCCTGCTGGCCGCCCTGTGCCTGCTGCTGCCGGTCCTGAATGTCCTGAGCACCGGCGACAATCTGGTGGCGCAGGTCGCGCGCGGCGACTGGGAAAGCGCCGGCGTGGAACTGGGCAGCATGGCCTTCGGCCTGCTGGCCGCCTGGGGCGCGTGGAAAGTCCACAAGCGCAAGGAAAAACCGGCCAGGAAGGCTGCGGCCAAGGAAAGCGCTGCGCCCACGACCAGCCTGCAAGTCACTACGGAAGGACAGTCATGATCAATACCATCCTCTGTGCGCTGGGCCTGTCGTACGCGGGCATGGCCAGCCTCTCGCTGGCGATGGACCGCCATCATGGCCAAGTCTGGGGCAGGGACGCGGCGCCGAACGTGCGGCGCGCGCTGCAACTGGCCGGAGCCATCCTGCTGGCGCTGGCCATCTGGCCTTGCGTGGCCGGCTGGAGCGCTACCGTCGGCGTGGTCGCCTGGCTGGGATTCATCGGGGCGGGAGCGTTGCTGGTGGCCCTGCTGCTGCCGTATGCACCCCGATTGTTGTTGCGTAGTTCCCTGCTGGCAGCCGTCGCCGCGCTGGCAGGTCTTGTGACGTTCTTGCGGTGATGTTCACCGCCATTTTCAAGGATAGACCGATGTATTTTTCATGCCTGGCGACACCGTTTGACGTTTGTAATTTCGTTTTGACTTCATCCAAGGCGGCTTCCTGATGGCGGCCCGCCTGCCTTCCCGCCGCACCCGCATCCTGGGCGGTGCGGTCTTGCTTGCGCTGTTTGGCGCCGGTGCCCTGTGGGCCACGCGCGGCCCGACCACCGTGTTCGACACGGCCCCCGTCAAGCGCGGCAATATCGAAGCCAGCGTCACGGCCATCGGCACCCTGCAGCCGCAAACCTATGTCGACGTGGGGGCGCAGGTGTCGGGCCAGATCACGCGCCTGCACGTGCAGCCCGGCAGCGCCGTGGAAAAAGGCCAGTTGCTGGCCGAGATCGACCCCAGCGTGCAGCAAGCCACGGTCGATGCGGGCCGCGCCGCGCTGGCGGGCTTGCGCGCGCAACTGGCCGACCAGCAGGCGCAGCACCGCCTCGCGGGCCAGCAGCACGTGCGCCAGAAGCAGATGGCCAAGTTCGACTCGACGCCGCTGGCCGACCTGGAAACGGCCGAAGCCACCCTGGCCTCGGCTAGCGCCAAGATCGACCACCTGAAGGCGCAGATCGATCAGACCCAGGCCAGCCTGAAGGCGGACGAGGCGCGCCTCGGCTATACGCGCATCTACGCGCCGATGGCCGGCAAGGTCGTGGGCCTGGACGCGAAAGAAGGGCAAACCCTGAACGCCACGTACCAGACGCCGAACATCCTGCGCATCGCCGATCTGTCGGCCATGACGGTGTGGACGGAAGTGTCGGAAGCGGACGTGCGCCGCGTGCGCCCGGACATGCCCGTGTATTTCACTACCCTGGGCGGCGACCAGCGGCGCTGGAGCGGCAAGGTGCGGCAAGTGCTGCCGGCGCCGCCGGTACCCGGTGGTTCTGCCGCCGGCACGGCCCTGGCGCCGTCGACCAGTAAGGTGATTCTGTATACCGTGCTGTTCGACGTGGATAACGCCGATGGCGAATTGATGCCGCAGATGACGGCGCAGGTGGTGTTTGTCACGGCCGCGGCAAACAATGTGCTGGCCGTGCCCTTGCCGGCGCTGAAACCATCGACTGAGGAAGGCGCCAAGCCGGGGCAGTTTACGGCCCGCGTGATGGATGCGGACGGCAAGGTCGATACGCGCGCCGTCACCGTGGGCGTGCGCAACCGTCTCAGCGCGGAAGTGCTGCAAGGCTTGCGCGAAGGTGAATTGCTGGTCACGGGTGAGCAGCCGGCCGGCAGCGGCGCCAGCAGGTTCCAGTTATGAGTGCCATGAGCGAGGCCGCGTCACTGGGGCAATCAGGACGGCCGGACCAGCCGCCGCCCCTGACGCCTTTGATTTCCCTGCAGGGCATCCGCAAGCGCTACGGCGGCCATGACGGCGCGCCGGCCGTGGAAGTGCTGCGCGGCCTGACCTTGTCGATTGGCGCCGGCGAATTCGTCGCCATCGTGGGCGCGTCCGGTTCCGGCAAATCGACGCTGATGCATCTGCTCGGCTGCCTTGACCGTCCCAGCGACGGCACCTACCGCTTCGCCGGCCAGGACGTGGCCAGCCTGAATCCCGATGAACTGGCGTGGCTGCGGCGTGTAGCGTTCGGCTTCGTCTTCCAGGGCTATCACCTGATCGCCACCGAATCGGCGCGCGAAAATGTGGAAGTGCCGGCCCTGTACGCGGGCATGCCGGCCGCGGCCCGCCACGCGCGTTCCGAAGCGCTGCTCAAGCGCCTGGGCCTGGGCGACCGGCTCGACCACCGGCCGAATCAATTATCGGGCGGGCAGCAGCAGCGCGTGTCGATCGCGCGCGCGCTGATGAATGGCGGGCGCATCATCCTTGCCGATGAACCGACGGGGGCGTTAGATAGCAGCAGCGGCGCCGAAGTCATGGCCCTGCTGGGCGAACTGGCCGACGCGGGCCACACCATCATCCTCATTACGCATGACCGCAAGGTGGCGGCCCAGGCGCGCCGCGTGATCGAGATCAGCGATGGCGAAATCATCGCAGATTCGGGCGCCATCGCCATCCCCGCTACGTCGACGGCCCTGCCGCCGCTGGACATGTCGCGCGCCGCCCACGATACAGGCGCGTCGCTGGGCACGGAATTGCTCGACGCGGCGCGCGCCGCCTGGCGCGTGCTGTGGATCAACCGCTTCCGCACGGGATTGACCCTGCTCGGCATCGTCATCGGCGTCGCTTCCGTGATCGTCATGCTGGCCATCGGCCTGGGCACGCGCCAGCAAGTGATGGCGCAGCTGGGCGCGTTCGGCTCGAACCTCTTGTATATGTCGTCGATCGGTGAAAGCTCGCGCATTCCCGGGCGCAGCATTACCTTGGCCGATCTGGAAGCGCTGGAGGAAGTGCCTGGCATTTCCCACGTGCTGCCGAATGTCACGGGCAACAAGGTGATACGCCACGGCAACCTCGACGTGCAGACGTATGTGCGCGGCACGGGGCCGGCCCTGCCGCAGATCCAGACCTGGCCGGTGGCCAAGGGCGGCTTCTTTACCGAAGAAGACGAGCGCGAGATGGCCACCGTGGCCGTGCTGGGCGCGCACCTGGCCGAAAAACTGATGCCCGACGTGGCCAATCCCGTGGGGCAGAGCATCCTGATCGGCAATGTGCCGTTCCAGGTGATCGGCGTGATGAGCGCGAAGGGCGCGCTGACGGGCGAGAAGGATGAAGACGACGTGCTGCTGCTGCCGTTTTCCACGGCCGGCATCCGTGTCTTCGGCCAGCGCGAACCGACGTACACGGTGCTGGCGGTGACCGACGTCAAGCGCGTGACGGAGGTGGAGGCGGCGGTCGACGCCACCATGTTCGAGCGCCACCGCATCCGCGACTATGGCATCAGCAACGCGGCCGCGTCGATCGCCGCCGAAGCCAAGACGCAGGACAACATGACGATGATGCTCAGCCTGATCGCCGCAGTCTCTCTGGTGGTGGGCGGCATCGGCGTCATGAATGTGATGCTGATGACGGTGCGCGAGCGCACGCGCGAAATCGGCATCCGCATGGCGACGGGCGCGCGCCGGCGCGACATCCTGCGCCAGTTCCTTACCGAAGCCGTGCTGGTGTCGGTAGTGGGCGGCGTGGCCGGCATCGTGGTCGGCGTGACGGTGGCCGGCTTGCTGCTGGTATGGGACGTACCGGTGATCTTTTCGCTGAGCGCCATCGGTGGCGCGTTTGCCTGCGCCGTGGTGACGGGGCTGGTGTTTGGCTTCATGCCGGCGCGCAAGGCGTCAGGACTCGATCCGGTGGTGGCACTGGCGGGCCAGTAAGCCGGCTGTTGTAACAATGCCGGCAGCGTGGCTGCCGGCAAAAAAATGTTGCCCTGGCTCTAACACACGGTACTATCTCCCCATAATAAAAAAAAGCTGTGTTTTATGCCCTTGCGGGCACACACCAACCACCACAGGAGAACCCGATGCAGACAAAATCAACCTTGAAAACCGGTATCGCCGCCGCCCTCATGCTGGCCTTCAGCGTGGGTGCCGTCCAGGCGCAGGCGCAGGAAGTCGTGCGCTTGGGCAATTTGAAATTCGCCCATTACGGCGCCGTGTCGTACATCAAGGAAATCGCGCCCAAGTGCGGCATCAAGGTCGAAGAGCATATCTTTGCCAAGGGCCTTGATGTCATGCAGGCCATTATCGCGGGCGAGCTTGACGTGGGTGCGACGGCATCCGAAGCGGCCATTTCCGGCCGCGCCGGCGGTGCGCCCATCTATGTGGTGGCCGGCTTTGCCAAGGGCGGTGCGCGCCTGGTGGGCGGCATGGGGCAAAAGATCGCCAGCGTCAAGGATTTGAAGGGCAAGCGCGTGGGTGTGACGCGCGGCGGTATCCAAGAAGTGCTGCTGCTGGCCGAGCTGTCGCAAGCGGGCCTGACATATTCCGAAACCAAGGGCAAGGACGTGCAACTGGTGTTCCTGGCCTACGCCGACTTGAACCAGGCGCTGATGGGCAAGAATATCGACGCCATGATGCAGTCGGAGCCGCAATCGTCGCAGGCGATCAATAAGGGATTCGGCACCGAAGTCATCAAACCGTACGACACGCCGATCGGCGAACCCGTGCGCACCATGGTGATGACGGAAAAGTTTTACAAGGATCGTCGCCCCGTGGCGGAAAAATTCATGCGCTGCTTCGTCGAAGCCACCAAGACCTTTATCGACAATAAGGCGACGGCGGAAAAGTATGTGCGGGAAGTCGTGTTCCGCGGCCAGATCACGAAGGATGACTTCGACGACGCGATCAGCAATTCGCCGTATTCCTATGACATTTCGCCCGAACATATTCAGGTGACCACCGATGTGATGGTGAAAACGGGCGTGGGCCGCATGAGCAAACCGCCCGTGGCCAAGGACTGGGTCAAGACGGACTTGCTGGAGCAGGCGAAAAAGAGCCTGAACGTGAAGTAAACCAGATATTGGCAGTGCCCGATGGCTCGCTTAAGCGGGCC
This sequence comes from Janthinobacterium sp. DSP2-3-3, assembly GCF_049897325.1. Lineage (NCBI taxonomy): Bacteria > Pseudomonadati > Pseudomonadota > Betaproteobacteria > Burkholderiales > Oxalobacteraceae > Janthinobacterium > Janthinobacterium sp. DSP2-3-3. The sequence continues at coordinate 319,745 of NZ_JAFCWA010000004.1, forward strand.
ATCATTTTTTTGCGGCATACTAATATATAGGCAGGTGGCACGCGGCGGCGCGAAAGATTACCGAAATCTTGAGGGTGCGCCACCCCGTTGCGCCTCAGGCGCGATATCATGGCAGGCTTGCAGCATTGGTTGGCGGCGGAATGCCTGTCACCCGGGCTGTCGCTTGAATCGCGCTTGTCGGCTATGGTGTAAACTTAAACTATGCAGATCTATTTCTTTTTTATCGCCGCTTTGTTGTACGTGGCGTGCGCGGTGCTTCCCTCGTCCCGTGCCCGGCTCATTGCCGGCCTGACCGGTGTCGGCTGGCTGGCGCATGCCGCCACCCTGTGGTTCGACCTGATGGCGCCTGGCACTTTGCGTTTCGGTTTTTCCGCCATGCTGTCGGCCGCGCTGTGGGTCTCGGTGGGCGCCTACTGGATCGAGAACCGCAATTTCAGCCTGGACGGATTGCGCCGCATGGTCATGCCCAGCGCCGTCATCGCCATCGGCCTGGCCTGGGCCTTTCCTGGCAGCCAGGTCAGCATGGAGGGCAAGTCCGCCGTCTTCGGCTGGCATATTGCCGTGGCGGTGCTGGCCTACAGCACCTTGACGATTGCTGCCTTTCACGCCGTGCTCATGGCGCTGCAGGAATCGCGCCTGCATACGCGCAGCGAAAGCCGTGGCTTCATCGGCAGCGCGCTGGACCAGTTGCCAGCGCTGCTGACGATGGAAAAGTTGCTGTTCCGCATGATCGGTCTGGGTTTTATCCTGCTCAGCTTGACCGTGCTGTCGGGCATCGTCTTTTCCGAGCAATTATTTGGCAAGGCGCTCAACTGGGATCACAAATCCGTGTTCACCATGCTGTCGTGGCTATTGTTTGCCGCCCTGCTGGCAGGGCGCCGCTATCGCGGCTGGCGCGGCAAGACGGCCTTGAGCTTCACCCTGGCCGGTTTCGCCACCTTGCTGCTGGCCTATGTCGGCAGCCGTTTTGTACTGGAAGTGGTTTTACACCGAGGATACGCATGACACGTGTTTTATTCTGGCTGGCGCTGGTGTTCCTGGTGCTGTTTGCTATTCGCAGCAAGATCCGGGGCATGCAGCAGCGCGCTCGCGCGCAGCAACAGCGGTCGCAGCCGTTTGCGCCGCCGGGCCGGCCGCAGGAATTGCCGGATGCCGAGCTGATGCTGTGTTGCGCCCATTGCGGCGTGTACTATCCGGTCTCCGAAAATGTGCAGGCCAAGGGGCACGATTACTGCAGCCACGCGCACGCCACGCTGTAAGGGGAAGCGCGCGCCGCGTTGCTCATCCGTATCGTAACGTCCTCCGGCAGCAGTCCGGCGTAGCATCTGCAGCAAGCGGTTTGCCACCGCCCTCGCAGAAAGGCGCGCTCCCCTATGCCCAGTCCCAACCCGCAGACCGCGACCGCCGCCGGCAACACGGCGGCCAGCGGCCTGCCGTCGGCGCCGCAACTAGGTGGCAATTCGCTGCCCATGCAGGCACTGCGCTCGCAGATCGGCCGCATCGCCCGCTGCGGCGCGCCGGTGGCCATCCGCGGCGAATCAGGCACGGGCAAGGAATTGGCGGCACGCGCCATCCACGCGCAGGGGGCGCGCGCCAGCGCCCCGTTTATCGCCGTCAACTGCGGTGCCATTCCCGAAGCGCTGATGGAAGCCGAATTCTTCGGCTGCCGGCCGGGCGCCTATACGGGCGCGCTGCACGAACGTCAGGGATTCTTCCAGGCAGCCCATGGCGGCAGTTTGTTGCTTGATGAAGTCGATGATCTGCCGCTGGCCATGCAGGTGAAGCTGTTGCGCGTGCTGCAGGAGCGCCGCGTGCGCAAGCTGGGCGGCAGTAGCGACGAAGCCGTTGACGTGCGCATCCTGTGCGCCAGCCAGCATGGCCTGGCGCGCGGCGTGGCCGCCGGCACGTTTCGCCAGGATCTGTTTTTCCGGCTCAATGTCATCGAGTTGGCGCTGCCGCCGCTGCGGGAGCGGCGCGGCGATCTGCAGGTATTATGTGAGGCAATCCTGGCGCGTCTGGCACCGGGCCAGGCCGTGAGCCTGGCGCCGCCGGTGCTGGCGGCCCTGACCGCGTATGCGTTTCCCGGCAATGTGCGCGAACTTGAAAATATGCTGGAACGGGCGCTGGCTTTTGCAGATGGCGGCGTGATCGCGCTCGATGGGCTGGGGCTGCAGTCGGCGGCGGGCATCACCCCGTTGCAGGCGGGGCCGGCCTTGCCGGAACGGCAACTGTGCCTGCCGGGCATGGCCGTGTGCGGCGTGCCGCTGGATGTGTATTTGCGCCAGGTCGAGCGCGACATGATCATGCAGGCGCTGGTGCAGGCGTGCTATCACCGCGTACGGGCGGCGCGCCAGCTGGGGCTGAGCGTGCGCCAGTTGCGTTACCGCATGCAGAAATTGACGATACAGGAAGCGCTACCTTGATGACAGCATGGACGATAGATGAAGACGGCTGGTGTGACGGCGCGCTGCGCTATGACTCGCCGTACCAGGATGCGCGCCCGGACGGTGCGCAAGTCGACTTGCTGGTGATCCATAACATCAGCTTGCCGGGCGGCCACTTTGGCGGACCACATGTGTCGGACTTGTTTACCGGTCGGGTAGATTATAATGCCGATCCTTCTTTCGCCGACCTGCGTGGCTTGCAGGTGTCGGCGCACTTTTTTGTGCGGCGCGATGGTGCGCTGTTGCAATATGTTTCTGCTGATCAACGTGCCTGGCATGCTGGCGCATCCACCTTCGAAGGACGCCCGCAGTGCAATAGCTATTCCATCGGTATCGAAATGGAAGGCGCGGACTTTGTCCCCTTCCAGCCGCAGCAATATCGCGTGCTGGCGGCGCTGACGGCGGCGCTGGTGGCGCGCTATGGCTTGTCCCAGGTGCGCGGCCACGAGCATATTGCACCGGGGAGGAAAACGGATCCGGGACCGTTTTTTGACTGGCATTTTTATCAAGAATGCTGGTTGGAAACTGTGCGCGGGCAGCCTGCGTTAGCGCTTACTACGCGGGGATTGGGCTTTCCATCCAAGCCCTGAAAAGTCAACCGAAATCGTATATGAAAATACAAAAAATTACGCTGGCGGATGCCGGAAAACTATTGCATCGCCTTTCGATGGGCACTACAATTAGTGCATAACTTGGATTTAAAGACTATATGTAGTGCCATCACAGACGTTTTCAGAATTATTACCAAAGCTACCCTGCTTGTTGATATGGCAACGGGAACTGGCGTTTCACCACCCTTGATCGTGTTTCGCGCCAGCCGGGCTGTACAGGTTGGCCGCATGATTTTTGGTTGTAAATTATTTACTATTTAGCAACAAACACCTGAAGAAACCCTGACCATCGGGCGTTCTATTCAACAACACACGCGGCAGCAAAACTGCAGGCTGACTTTAGCTGACAACGGGAGCTTCAATGCAATCACCACAAGATATTTCCATCCATCCAACGCCAGTATCGCCAGCGCCAGGCGCGGCCAATAGCGTGGCGAGCAAGGGCGCGGCATTGGGCGACTATCGCATCATCCGCCGCAACGGCGCGGTGGTGGCATTTGAGCCTTCGAAGATCGCCATCGCCATGACCAAGGCGTTTTTGGCCGTTAACGGCGGCCAGGGTGCCGCCTCGGCACGCATCCGCGACCTGGTGGAACAACTGACCGATGGCGTCGTCGCCGCGCTGGTACGCCGCCATCCGGGTGGCGGCACCTTCCATATCGAAGACGTGCAAGACCAGGTGGAACTGTCGCTGATGCGTTCGGGCGAGCACGACGTGGCGCGTGCCTACGTGCTGTACCGTGCCAAGCACATGGAAGAGCGTCGCCTGCAGAAGGAAGCGCTGGGCGCTTCCGCGCAAGTGACCGCACCCCAACTGAACGTGCTTGATAATGGCGTGCGCCGTCTGCTGGACATGCAGGAAGTGCGCGACCTGATCAACGCCGCCTGCGCCGGCCTGGAAAAGCACGTCGATGCCGACGCCATCCTGGCTGAAACGGTGAAGAACCTGTACGACGGCGTGCCCGTCGAAGAGCTGCACAAGTCGGCCATCCTGGCGGCGCGCGCGCTGATGGAAAAAGATCCGGCCTACAGCCAGGTCACGGCCCGCATCCTGCTGCACACGGTGCGCAAGGAAGTGTTCGGCAAGGAAGTGCCGCAAGCGGCCGCTGCTGCCGAGTACCTGACGTATTTCCCGCAATATATCGCCAAGGGCATCGCCAACGAGCTGCTGAACCCGGTACTCGCCAGCTTCGACCTGGAACGCCTGGCCAAAGCCATCGTTGCCGACCGCGACTTGCAATTCGGCTACATCGGTCTGCAAACCCTGTATGACCGCTACTTCCTGCACATCCATGACGTCCGCATCGAAATGCCGCAAGCGTTCTACATGCGTGTGGCCATGGGCCTGTCGCTGAACGAAGCGGACCGCGAAGCGCGCACCATCGAGTTCTACAATCTGCTGTCCTCGTTCGACTTCATGAGCTCGACCCCTACCCTGTTCAACTCGGGCACCCTGCGCTCGCAGCTGTCGTCGTGCTACCTGAGCACCGTCTCGGACGACCTGGAAGGCATCTACGACGCCATCAAGGACAACGCGCTGCTGGCCAAGTACGCCGGCGGCCTGGGCAACGACTGGACGCCAGTGCGCGCCCTGGGCGCCCACATCAAGGGCACCAACGGCAAGTCGCAAGGCGTGGTGCCGTTCCTGAAAGTGGTTAACGACACGGCCGTGGCAGTCAACCAGGGCGGCAAGCGCAAGGGCGCCGTCTGCGCCTACCTGGAAACCTGGCACATGGACATCGAGGAATTCCTCGACCTGCGCAAGAACACGGGCGACGACCGCCGCCGCACGCACGACATGAACACGGCGAACTGGATTCCCGACATGTTCATGAAGCGCGTCATGGAAAAAGGCGAGTGGACCCTGTTCTCGCCGAGCGAAACGCCAGACTTGCACGACTTGGTGGGCAAAGCCTTTGAAAAGGCTTACCTGGGCTACGAAGCCAAGGCAGCCGCCGGCGAAATCCGCTCGTTCAAGAAAGTCCAGGCGCTGGACCTGTGGCGCAAGATGCTGTCGATGCTGTTTGAAACGGGCCACCCATGGATCACGTTCAAGGATCCTTGCAACATCCGCAGCCCGCAGTCGCACGTCGGCGTCGTCCACAGCTCGAATCTGTGCACCGAAATCACGCTGAACACGGGGCCTGACGAAATCGCCGTCTGCAACCTCGGTTCCGTGAACATGCCGGCGCACATGAAGGAAGGCAAGCTCGATCACGTCAAGCTGGCCAAGACCATCCGCACCGCCATGCGCATGCTCGACAACGTCATCGACATCAATTACTACGCCGTCGAGAAGGCCCGCAATTCGAACATGCGCCATCGTCCGGTCGGCATGGGCGTCATGGGCTTCCAGGATTGCCTGCACATGATGCGCATCCCGTTCGCCTCGGACGCAGCGGTCAGCTTCGCCGACACCTCGATGGAAGCGGTCTGCTACTACGCCTACCTGGCGTCGACGGAACTGGCCGAAGAGCGCGGCCGCTATGAATCGTATGCCGGTTCGCTGTGGGACCGTGGCATCCTGCCGCAAGACTCGGTGAAACTGCTGGCGGAAGAGCGCGGCGGCTACCTGGAAGTCGATTCCTCGTCGGCCATGGACTGGACGCCGGTGCGCGAACGCATCGCCAAGTTCGGCATGCGCAACTCGAACTGCGTGGCGATCGCCCCGACGGCGACGATTTCGAACATCATCGGCGTGTCGGCCTGTATCGAGCCGACGTTCCAGAACCTGTACGTGAAATCGAACCTGTCGGGCGAATTCACCGAGATCAACGGCTATCTGGTGCGTGACCTGAAGGCACGCGACTTGTGGGATGAAGTCATGATCTCCGACCTGAAGTACTTCGACGGCTCCCTGGTAAAGATCGACCGCATCCCGCAAGACCTGCGCGACATCTACGCTACGGCCTTTGAAGTGTCGCCAAGCTGGCTGGTGGAAGCGGCTTCGCGTCGCCAGAAGTGGATCGATCAGGCCCAGTCGCTGAACATCTACATGGCGGGTGCTTCCGGCAAGAAGCTGGACGAGACCTACAAGCTGGCATGGCTGCGCGGTCTGAAAACCACCTACTACCTGCGTACCATCGCCGCTACCCACATGGAGAAATCGACCTCCAAGACGGGCGCCCTGAACGCCGTGGCAGTCGATGGCGGCATGTCGGCCAGCGCACAGAGCGCCCAGGCAGCGGTCATGGCGGCAGCCGCTGCCGCCGTGGTGGCACCCGTGGTGGCTGCGGCAGCAGACGACGCCGATGGTGAAGCCTGCTACCTGCGTCCGGGTGATGACGGTTTCGAAGAGTGCGAAGCCTGCCAGTAAAAACCTGCTGCGCAGCCCCCTCTCGGGTTCTGTGTTGCTCACCGTACTAAAGTACGGCTCCGCTACTCAACCCGATATCGGGCTTGCTCGCGACGGTTTTTAAAAAATTTAAAGTTGTCAGCCCAGCGCTGCTGGGCTGATTCAATGTTGTTAATGTCCGTATTGTCCGATTCAACGGGCCTGTTGCGGATCGCCGGCTTGCCGGCATGGAAAGGAAGAAGATTATGTCGTTGTCCTGGGATGATGAAAACACGTCGGCAGCAGTGCCGCGTCCGGCGCAGCAAGCGCCGTTGGGAAATGCCGAATTGAACGCGCCAGCGGGCGCCGAGCCGTCCGAAGCCAATGCCGAACAAGTGGCGCGCCGCGTGAATGCCGACGACAAGCGCATCATCAACGGCAAGACGGACGTCAACCAACTGGTGCCGTTCAAGTACAAATGGGCGTGGGACAAATACCTGGCCGGTTGCGCCAACCACTGGATGCCGCAGGAAGTGAACATGCAGCGCGATATCGAGCTGTGGAAAAACCCGAACGGCCTGACGGAAGACGAGCGCCGTCTGGTCAAGCGCAACCTGGGCTTCTTCGTGACGGCCGACTCGCTGGCAGCAAACAATATCGTGCTGGGCACTTATCGCCACATCACGGCGCCGGAATGCCGCCAGTACCTGCTGCGCCAGGCGTTCGAGGAAGCGATCCATACGCACGCCTACCAGTACATCGTCGAGTCGCTGGGCCTGGATGAAGGCGAGATTTTCAACGCCTACAACGAAGTCAAGTCGATCCGCGACAAGGATGAGTTCCTGATCCCGTTCATCGACATGCTGACCGATCCGACCTTCACCACGGGCACGACCGAAAACGACCAGAAGCTGCTGAAGTCCCTGATTGTGTTTGCCTGCCTGATGGAAGGCCTGTTCTTCTACGTCGGCTTCACGCAGATCCTGGCGCTGGGCCGCCAGAACAAGATGATGGGCGCGGCGGAACAGTACCAGTACATTCTGCGCGACGAATCGATGCACTGCAACTTCGGCATCGACTTGATCAACACGATCAAGATGGAAAATCCGCAGCTTTGGACGGCCGAATTCCGCGAAGAAATCAAAGTGCTGTTCCTGCGCGCCGTCGACCTGGAATACGCGTATGCGGAAGACACCATGCCGCGCGGCGTGCTGGGTCTGAATGCGCCGATGTTCAAGGGCTATTTGCGCTTCATCGCCAACCGCCGCGCGCAGCAGATCGGCATCGAGCCGCTGTTCGCGCAAGAGGAAAACCCATTCCCTTGGATGAGCGAAATGATCGATATGAAGAAGGAACGCAACTTCTTCGAGACGCGCGTGACCGAATACCAGACCGGTGGTGCGCTGAACTGGGAATAAGCGTTTTTCCCGCCAACGCCAAAAGCGCCGTCATCGTGACGGCGCTTTTTTTTTTGGCGTGCATGGCGGTGAAAAATGCCGCCGCCGCTGGAGGTTAAAAGTGCCGCCAGCGGGACGGAAAAAATGCGTGCTTCATTCAGCGATGCGAAGAGGCTTGCGCCAGGTTTTTTGGATGCCGCGAACGGCCGCATTGGCGGCCAAAAAAATCGTTTCCGGAGACGCTGGCGGCAGCATTTGCCGCGCGATTGTGCGATAGCACGCGTAACGTGCAAAAAAGCGGTCGAAAACGTGTCGTGCCGGTTGCGCATTGACAAGGTTTTCGTGTACTTTATGAGATTGCAAATGCGAGCGTTAGAATGCGGGGTTTTTTAACCAGCGCGGTAGCGAAAAAACCTCGCAAAACAGGGATACAGATTTACACGGATATGCACAAAACCACACCGTTTTCGTCTGCCGCCGTGCCCGAATTTTTTCAGGCATGGCGGTTTTTTATTTGACGCATGGGTGTTGTCGCGAGCGCGATGCGAGGAGCGAAAAACGCACGGCATCGAAAACGAATGACCGAATTCAGACTTTGCCACCAGCTGCGAGATAAAGCAGGGTGGCACCGACGATGGCTGAAGTGCTGCAAACGTGAGGAGTTGCAGCAGTTCAGCTGGTGCCGAATTCATTAGCGCAAACGACCGTTTGTGCCGATGAATAATTCGCCTGGCCTATCCCTGTGGTGGGTCGGACGGGTTTAAATCTTGTAGCTTAAATTTCTCATCTCAGATGAAGGAGAGACAAATGGCAACAGCCGCTAAGAAATCAGAAGTAAAGAAACCAGCCGCCAAGGCTGCTCCTGCCGCGAAGAAGCCGGCAGCCGCAGCCAAGACGGTTGCCGCTAAACCAGCTGCCAAAGCCGCAGCCAAACCAGCCGCCAAACCAGTCGCCAAAGCCGCAGCCAAGCCTGCAGCAAAAGTGGCTGCCAAGCCAGTAGCGAAAGCCGCAGCAAAACCAGCGGCCAAGCCAGCAGCCAAGGTAGCAGCGAAACCTGTCGCCAAGGCAGCAGCGAAGCCGGTGGCGAAAAAAGCCGTTGCCAAGCCTGCAGCAAAAGCCGTAGCGAAGCCTGCCGCCAAGGCAGCAGCCAAGCCTGCAGTGAAAAAAGCCGCAGCGAAACCTGCAGCCAAGGCAGCAGCGAAACCGGTCGCCAAGGCGGCAGCCAAGCCAGCAGCGAAAAAAGTTGTCGCCAAGGCAGCAGCCAAGCCGGCCGCCAAGGCAGCAGCGAAGCCAGCAGCAAAAGCTGCAGCCAAGCCGGCAGCCAAGGTAGCAGCGAAGCCAGCAGCGAAGCCAGCAGCAAAAGCGGCAGCCAAGCCAGCTGCCAAAGCAGCAGCGAAGCCAGCAGCGAAAAAGGTCGTTGCCAAGCCGGCAGCCAAAGCAGCAGCCAAGCCAGCAGCGAAAGCCGCAGCGAAACCTGCCGCCAAAGCAGTAGCGAAGCCAGCGGCCAAGCCTGCAGCGAAAAAAGCGGCAGCGAAACCAGCTGCCAAACCGGTAGCCAAGGCAGCAGCGAAGCCAGCAGCAAAAGTGGCAGCCAAGCCCGCAGCCAAGGTAGCAGCAAAGCCGGCAGCGAAAGTTGCCGCCAAGCCAGCCGCCAAAGTAGCAGCCAAGCCGGTAGCCAAAGCTGCAGCGAAACCTGCCGCCAAGATTGCAGCGAAACCTGCAGCGAAACCGGCAGCCAAGCCAGCGGCCAAGGTAGCAGCCAAGCCAGCAGTAAAAGCAGCCGTCAAACCGGCGGCCAAGCCGGCAGCGAAAGCAGCAGCGAAACCTGCCGCCAAGCCAGCCGCAGCGCCAGTCGTGGCAGCCGCACCAGCAGCAGTGCCGGCAGCAGCTCCAGCGGCAACAGCCGCCGTGGCCGCCAAGCCAGCCGCCAAGAAGGCCGCGCCTAAAAAAGCCGCGCCGAAGAAGGCAGCTCCTGTCGCCAAGCCATCGGCACCCATCGCACCTGTAGCAAAAACCGTGTTGGCACCGGCTGCAGCCTGGCCATTCCCAACCAGCACCCGCCCATCGTAATTCCAACGATACGGGTGCCTGGATGAGGCAACACGCCGCTGTGTGACTCAATCACACAGCGGTTTTTTTTTGGAGAATTAGTCGTGCTGATCGTTATCCTTACATTGGTCGTTGATACCATTGCCACCTTGCTGGGCGGCGTGTTGCTGCTGCGCTTCTGGATGCAGGCGGTGCGCGTGCGGCCTCCCTCGTCGGTGGCGCAATTCACGTTTCAATTGTCCGACTGGCTGGTGCGCCCCCTGCGCCGCGTAGTGCCGGGCGTGGGCGGGTATGACTGGGCCAGCCTGATCGGCGCCTTCCTGATCGTGCTGCTGGCCAGCTCGGTTCTGTTTATTTCCGGCGCTCCCGTCGAAGCGGTGCTGCTCAAGTCGCTGCAACGCTTCCTGCAATGGATACTCTACGGTTTCATGGCCTTGCTGATCATCGAAGCCATCTTCAGCTGGGTCAACCCGCATGCGCCGCTGGCGCCGTTTGTACGTGCCCTGAACGAGCCGCTGCTGCGTCCTATCCGCAAGGTCGTGCCGCTGGTTGGCAGCCTGGACCTGTCGCTGCTGGTGGCGCTGATCCTGTTGCAGATCGCGCAAGTGCTGGTGGGGATGATTATCGTGTTGAGGTAAAGCGGGGAGGCCGGCCTGGCGCTGGCGCGCAAGCCGACCGGACTACATATTAATAGCGGTATCCAAATGCCGCTTCAAACTGCTCGGCGATGCTGGCCGGCGTAAATACATGGTTTTGCGCGCCCTGGGTGGCGATCTTGATGGCGCCCAGCAGGCTGGCCAGGCGGCCGCTGGTTTCCCAGCCCAGGTCGTTGGTGATGCCGAACAGCAAGCCAGCACGGTAGGCGTCGCCGCAACCGGTTGGGTCCAGCACTTCCTTGGCGGTCACGACAGGAATGTCGATGCGCTTGCCGTCCGCATAAATTTCCGAACCCTTTTCGCCGCGCGTGACGATCAGCGCTTCCAGGCGGCTGGCGATGTCCGGCAGGGTCAAGCCCGTGCGTTCCATCAACATTTCCATTTCATAGTCGTTGGCCGATACATACGTGGCTTTGTTGATGAAGTCGATCAACTGGTCGCCATTGAAACGTGGCAACTGCTGACCTGGGTCGAACATGAAGGGGATGCCCAGCTCGGCCAGGTCGGCGGCGTGCTTGAGCATGCCCTGGTCGCCGTCCGGCGAAATGATGGCCACTCTGGCCGGCCCCGCATTGGCAATCGGGTTTTCATGCGCAAACGACATGGCGCCCGGGTGGAAGGCATTGATCTGGTTATTGTCCGCATCAGCCGTGACGAAGCACTGCGCGTTGTAGCTGTCGGCCTTGATCAGGATGGTGGCGGTGGAAATGCCCAGCTTTTGCAGGCGCTCCAGGTAGGCGGCGCTATCCTGGCCCATGACGCCGACGATGCGCGGGTCGCCGCCCAGCATTTTCAGGCTGTAGGCGATATTGCCCGAGCAGCCGCCGAACTCCGTGCGCATGGTGGGCACAAGGAAGGAGACATTCACCTTGTGCAACTGGTCGGCCAGCAGGGATTCGCCGAAGCGGCCGGGGAATTGCATGATGGTGTCGGTGGCAAGCGAGCCGCAGATCAGCGATGTTTTGGTCATGATAGTGTCCGTTAAGGATAAAAGATGGCGATATGGTAGCCAGACGCCGTGAGCTGGTCTAATGCAAAGTACAGTTTGATGGTTTGTTCCGAGCGCGGTGCAAAACCCTTGCTCACGTCGATATGGGCCGGCAGGTAGTCGCGCGGCGCGATCACGCGGCGCAAGAGCGGCTTGTCGTTGGCATCGTTGAGTATCAGTTCGATGCTGGGCCAGGCTTGCACGCTGCGGCTCTGGTTGCGCAGCAGCGAGACGTAGGAAAAGGTCTGTTCCTTGAGGGTTTGCAATTCACCCTGTTCGATGGCCAGCGCCTCGATCTGCGCCGGCAAGTCGACCTGGCAGCCACTGAGCTTGCACAGTGCGACCAGGGTTGGCTTCCACTGCGGCAATTGTGCCGCCAGCGGATTGCGGAAGGTGGTCATCACTTGCAGCAATAGCAAGAGCAGCAGCACCGCCGAGCCGATGGCCATGGCCATGCGCAGGGCCTTGCCGCTCTGTTCGCGGCGCCGTCCCCGGGTCACAAAGGCCGGTTCGTCGTCGGCCGGCGCCACTGCCGTTTCCTCGGCCTCGCCCTCAATCGCTGGCTCGGGCCTAACAGGGGCGGGCATGGCTTCAAACGAGTGGTCAAACGAGTGGTCGGCCAAGGTCGGTTCCAGGCGCGCGGGTGCGGGCGCGACGGGCACGGGCTTGTGCAGGCTGACTTTGTCGGCGGCAGGCAATACTGGGGCTACTGGGGTGACCACCGTTTCCAGGTTCGGCTCGCGGCGGCTGTCGCGCAAATACGTGGCGAAGGCGGGTGCGTCATCGACTTGGCGGCGCTTGAAGGGCGCCATCGGCTGGGGCAGCGGCGCTTCGGGCGGCTCGGCCGGTGCAATGACAGGGGTGGCGACAGGCGCGTCGACCGGCGCCTCGGCGGGCAGGGTGACGTCGAGGTCCAGCTCGATGTGGTCGCCGTCGTCTTCCTTGAGCTGCGCCGTTTCCGGCAGGATGCCGAACGGGTCGAACGAGGTATCGAAGTCGAGAGAATAGATGGGTTCGTCGTCCGTGGCGGACGGCAGGCTGTTGTCGGCCGGATACGTGGTCGACAGCGGGGCGGCAGCGCCGGGGTCAGACGTTAACAACGGCGATGCGGCAGCTGGATCGACCAGCGCAGCATTGCCGTCAAACACTTCCCTGCACGTGCCACAGCGTACGATGCCCCCACGTAACTTCAACTGGTCAGCAGCGACCCGAAATATCGTGTTGCAATGGGGGCATTTGGTGGCGAGGGCCATTGCTGTGCTTATGCACCTTCCGCGCGGGGCGCAGGTGCTTGCGTACTGCCCAGGCGGCCATGCAGGGCCACCCAGCCATCTTGCTCGGCCCAGACACCCAGTTCGATGAACGGTGCGTAGGCAGCGGCCACTTCTTCCGCCTGGCGTGCCAGCACGCCGGACAGGATCAGGGCGCCGCCGTCGGCGACGCGACCCGACAGCATCGGCGCCATCAGCTTCAATGGGCTCGACAGGATGTTGGCGACGACGATGTCAAATTTCGCCGTGGCGTGTGCCGAAGTGGCAAACGTGTCTGGCAAGAAATATTCGATCTCGCACTGGTTGCGTTCGGCATTCTCGCCAGCCGATTCGATGGCTTGCGGGTCGATATCGACGCCGACGACAGTTTGCGCACCGAGTTTCTTGGCCACCATGGCCAGGATGCCGGAGCCGCAACCGTAGTCGAGCACGCTCTTGCCAGGGGCGGGATTGGCTTCCAACCACTCCATGCACAGGCGCGTGGTCGGATGGCTGCCCGTGCCGAAGGCCAGGCCCGGGTCCAGTTCCAGGATCAGGCCATCAGGATCCGGTGCCTCGTGCCAGCTGGGTACGACCCAGATATTCTTGCCGATGTGAATCGGCGCGAATTGCGACTGGGTCAGGCGCACCCAATCCTGCTCTTCCACGGGGCGCATGGTAAATGCCGGTACCGTTGCCATGCCGACAGCTGCGGCGGCTGCGGCCACGATGGCGGCCTGGTCGGCGTCGACGTCGGTCAGCGCCACCACGCGGCTGCGTTCCCACGCCGCTTCCTTCGGTTCCATGCCGGGCTCGCCAAACAAGGGCTGCTCGGCATCCGTGCCTTCATCGGCGTCTTCCACAGAGACCGACAGAGCGCCCGCTTCCATCAACGCGTCGGACATGGCCTCGGCGTTGTCACGGGCGATTTCGATGACGATTTCCGTCCAGCTCATGCGCCCGCCTTGATTTCGGACTTCTTGGCGATGCTGGGGCTGCCGCCATTCAGATTCTTGCCCAGGTCCGGCATGTCGGCCAGTTTCTGTTCCAGATAGTGAATGTTGGTGCCGCCTTCGATGAAGCGCGCATCGATCATCAATTCGCGGTGCAGGGCGATATTCGTGTTGATGCCTTCGACCACCATTTCGGACAGGGCGATCTGCATGCGGCGGATCGCTTGCTCGCGCGTGGCGCCGTAAGCGATCACTTTGCCGATCATCGAGTCGTAGTGCGGCGGCACGTAGTAGCCGGCGTAAGCGTGCGAGTCGACGCGGATGCCAGGGCCGCCCGGTGCATGCCACGACACGATCTTGCCTGGCGATGGCGTGAACTTGAAGGGATCTTCGGCATTGATGCGGCACTCGATGGCGTGGCCCGACAGCAAGACGTCGCGCTGGCGGAAACGCAGTTTTTCGCCGGCGGCGATGCGGATCTGTTCTTGTACGATATCGATGCCGGTAATCATCTCGGTGACGGGATGCTCGACTTGCACGCGGGTATTCATTTCAATGAAATAGAACTCGCCGTTTTCGTACAGGAATTCGAACGTGCCGGCGCCGCGGTAGCCGATTTTGCGGCAGGCTTCGGCGCAACGGTCGCCAATTTTCTCGATCAGCTTGCGCGGGATGCCCGGCGCTGGCGCTTCTTCGATGACTTTCTGGTGGCGGCGCTGCATGGAGCAATCGCGCTCGCCCAACCAGACGGCGTTCTTGTGTTCGTCGGCCAGGATCTGGATTTCCACGTGGCGCGGATTTTCCAGGTACTTCTCCATATACACTTCAGGGTTGCCGAAAGCCGTGCCGGCTTCCGTCTTGGTCATCGCCACGGCGTTGATCAGGGCAGCTTCCGTGTGCACCACGCGCATGCCGCGTCCGCCACCGCCGCCGGCAGCCTTGATGATGACCGGGTAGCCGACCTTGCGGGCAATTTGCACGATCGCTTTCGGATCGTCCGGCAAGGCGCCTTCCGAGCCGGGGACGCACGGTACGCCAGCCTTGATCATGGTTTGCTTGGCCGACACTTTGTCGCCCATCAAACGGATCGATTCGGAGCGGGGGCCGATGAAGACGAAGCCCGATTTCTCGACGCGTTCGGCAAAGTCGGCGTTTTCCGACAGGAAGCCATAGCCAGGGTGAATCGCTTGTGCATCCGTCACTTCAGCGGCGCTGATGATGGCGGGCATGTTCAGGTAGCTCAGGGATGACTGTGCCGGGCCGATACAAACGGATTCGTCGGCCAGCTTGACGTATTTCGCGTCCTTGTCGGCTTCGGAGTGGACTACAACCGTTTTAATGCCCATTTCGCGGCAGGCGCGCTGAATACGGAGGGCAATTTCACCACGGTTGGCAATCAGGATTTTTTCAAACATGGTAGGTTCGCGTATGTCTGTGAGAGCCGGCGAGCCGGCGAAACAACAAGTGTGAGGGGCTAAAACTGCAAACGGCCGTTGCCGGCCGTGTGGACTGGGTTTTAGCCGATCACAAACAAGGGTTGACCGAATTCGACCGGTTGGCCGTTTTCGACCAGGATCTGGGTCACGACACCGGCTTTATCGGTGTCGATTTCATTCAGGAGCTTCATCGCTTCGATGATGCACAGGGTATCACCTTCCTTGACGGTAGCGCCCACTTCAACGTATGCGGCGGTGCCAGGAGCGGAGGAGCGGTAGAAGGTACCGACCATCGGCGACTTGACCACATAGCCCGTTGGCTCGGCGGCCACCACGACGGCAGACGCCGCAGCGGGAGCGGCGGCTGGCGCGGCCGGCTGATAGTGGGCTTGCATGCCTTGCGGCTGCATCATGACCATCTGGTTTTGCGGCATGGCCGACGATTTGACGATGCGAACCTTGCTTTCGCCTTCGGTAACTTCCAGCTCTGCGATATCCGATTCGGCGACCAGGTCGATCAAGGTCTTGAGTTTTCGTAGATCCATGTAAAACCCCTAGGAATGTAGTTTGTTTTATGAGTGATGCGGTGATGTCCAGAACCTATCGCCGCGCTAAATGCGTGCAGATCGCGTAGATTAACGTTTTTTAAGCGCAAAGTCGATGGCAAACCGATATCCATCGATACCCAGGCCGCAGATCGTCCCCTGCGCGATCGCGCTGAGAAATGAGTGATGTCGAAACGTTTCGCGTTGATAAATATTCGAGATATGCACTTCCACGAACGGAATGGCGACCCCGGCCAGCGCATCGCGCAAGGCAACGCTGGTATGGGTCAGGCCGCCCGGATTGATGACGATGGCATCGATCCCTTCCGCTCGCGCGGCATGGATGCGGTCGATCAGCGCGCCTTCATGGTTGCTTTGAAAGCAGACCAGGTCGGCACCGGCCGCCATGGCTTGCGCCATTGCTGCCTGTTCGATATCGGCCAAGGTGCTGGCGCCGTAGACCTCAGGCTCGCGCGTTCCCAGCAAATTCAGGTTGGGACCGTTGAGCAGAAGGAGGTTTTTTGCCATGTATGGAAGACCGTTTTAGCGAAAGTTCCGCATTTTGCCGCCAAAGATACGCATTGGCAAGAGAAAAAAGCACGCTCCGAATTTACAATTTATCCAGATCGGCGCGCAACTGATCAAATTTTAAGCGGCCCAGATAGGTCTTTTTGACTTCGCCATCGGCGCCGATCAGCACCGTAAAGGGCAAACCGCCCGTGGCATTGCCAAAATGGCGCGATAGATCGGTGCCGCTCAGGCCGGATACATACACGGGATAGGCGATCTTGAACTTGCTGGCAAAAGTGGCAATATTGCTGGCCGAATCGATACCGATGCCGATCACTTGCAGGTTTTTCGCCGCGTAGTGGCCTTGCACTTCGGATAACTCCGGCATTTCTTCCACGCATGGCGGACACCATGGGGCCCAGAAATTGACCAGCAAATTCTTGCCTTTCCATTGTGATAAGGCTTGCGTGGTGCCTGCCGCGTCCGGCAGGGACAGCGCATACAGCTCGTTGACGGGCCCCGTCGCGCCTGGCGCGATGGTGGTCGTCTGCGGCCCCGCTTCTTTCCCCGCTGCTTTCACTTTTTCCTTGCCCAAACCGACGTAGGCGCCCATGCCGCCAAACATCAGCGCAACGATGGCGCAGGCGATCCAATTCTTTTTTGTCATAACTTTATCTATATCAATGTTAGTCGGCAGCCGGCACGCCATCGGCGAGGCTGGCGGCCAGCAGGCTGCGCAGCCCCGCGATGTCGGTGCGCAGCACTTTGCCGTCCGCCTTGGCTTTCAGCGCGCCGCGCATATCGTCGAGCTCATACATGGCTGCGTGCACGCCTTCGTTTTTCCATAAGAAATTGGCTGTCTCGACCGCATCATAACGCGCTCCCTTGAAATGCGGGCTTTCCGACATGTCGAGCACGACATTTTTATTGAGCAGGAAGATGTGGATGTCCTTGGCGCTCTCGGCAAACAGCTGCACATAGATCTCGTCGTGCGGGCCGGCCGTGCCGTTCAGCACGGGGCCGCTGAGCAGGGGATGAAATTGTTGCAACGCTTCCATGACCTGCAGCGCTATCGTGCGCAGCTGGAACAGGCGCGCAGGCTGGCTGTCGGCGAGGAACAGGGCATTGTATTGCCGCAGCTGTTCCTCGATCATGTCGTTATCGGGCAGTATATTTGGCCGATTCGTGGGCCGGTTCGGCGCGTCGCCGAGGACCTGCCGCGCCGCCTTGCGCTTGGCGCTGCCATAGTCGGCGCCATCCTGCGCCACCAGGCGCGCGGCAGCGGCGGCAATTTCCAGGCGCAACTGCGCGCTATCGTCAAATGCATCGTTCGTCATGAGCGAGATGATACTCCGAAGCGGAAAAAGTCATGGCGTCAGGTAAAATCCCACACTTGCTCTTTTTTATCTCACCGTCTTACTTACTTAAGCGTGCACCTTTCGCACTGAACACATGCATATTCATATTCTCGGCATTTGCGGTACCTTCATGGGCGGCCTGGCCGTGCTGGCCAAGGAAGCCGGCCATAAAGTCACTGGTTGCGATGCCAACGTGTATCCGCCGATGAGCACCCAGCTGGAATCGCAGGGAATCGAACTGATCCAGGGTTTTGATCCGGAACAAACCCAGCTGAACCCGGATTTGTATGTGATTGGCAATGTGGTCTCGCGCGGCAATCCGCTGGTGGAAGAAATTCTAAACCGCAGCCTGCCGTATGTGTCTGGTCCGCAGTGGATCGGCGAACATATCTTGCGCAACAAGTGGGTGCTGGCCGTGGCCGGCACGCATGGCAAGACGACCACCTCGGCCATGCTGGCCTGGATACTCGAAGATGCGGGCTACGCGCCGGGCTTCCTGATCGGCGGCGTGCCGATGAACTTTGGCATTTCCGCCCGCCTCAGCGGCAAGATCGACGGCAAGAGCGCCGATTCTGACTTCTTCGTCATCGAAGCCGATGAATACGATACGGCTTTCTTCGACAAGCGCAGCAAGTTCGTGCATTACCACGCGAAGACGGCCATCATGAATAACCTGGAATATGATCACGCCGACATCTTCCCCGATTTGCACGCGATCGAGACGCAATTCCACCATCTGGTGCGCACCGTGCCCGGTATCGGCCGCCTGGTGTTCAACGGCGACGAAGCGTCGCTACAGCGCGTGCTGGCGCGTGGTTGCTGGAGCGAAAAGGAAAGTTTTGGTCAGGATGCCAACTGGCAACTGCAAGAGCAGGCCGATGGCAGTTTCGACGTGTATTTCAATGGCCGGCAGGAAGGCCATGTGGCGTGGGCGCTCACGGGCAAGCACAACCGCAGCAATGCGCTGGCGGCCATCGCCGCCGCACGTCACGTGGGCGTGCCCATTGCCCAGGCCTGCGCCGCGCTGGCCACGTTTGACAGTGTCAAGCGCCGCATGGAAGTGCGCGGCGTGGTCAACGACATTACCGTATATGACGATTTCGCGCATCACCCGACGGCCATTGCCACCACGGTGGGCGGGCTGCGGCAAAAAATCGGCAAGACAGTTGATAATAAGGGACGCATCCTGGCCGTGCTGGAACCGCGTTCGAACACCATGAAGCTGGGCGCCATGAAAGATGCGCTGCCCGGCAGCCTGAAGGACGCCGACCTGGTCTTCGGTTTCGGCAGCCATGCCGCGCTGGGCTGGAGCCTGGGCGACGCGTTGGCGCCGCTGGGCAAGATTGCCAGTGCCTATGAAGACATCGATACCTTGGTTGCCGCCGTGGCCGCTAGCGCCCGTCCCGGCGACCAGATCGTGGTCATGAGCAACGGCGGCTTTGGCGGCGTGCACCAGAAATTGCTGGAGGCGCTGGGCCGATGATTCTGTACCTGCATGGATTTCGCTCGTCACCCCTGTCGATGAAGTCGCGCCTGCTGGCCGCGCAAATGCAGGCGCTGGGCCGCGAAGCAGAGTGGCTGTGCCCGCAATTGCCGGCCTCGCCCAAGCTGGCCATCGCACTGGCCTTGTCGCTGGTCAAGGATGTGGCGCCCGCCGAACTGACGATTATCGGCTCCTCGCTGGGCGGCTATTACGCCACTTGGCTGGCCGAGCAACTGGGTTGCCGCGCCGTGCTGCTCAATCCCGCCATCGTGCCCCTGATCGACCTGGAACAGCATGTGGGGGTGACGACAGAGTTTCATTCTGACAAGCCATTCGAGTTCAAGCGCGCATACATAGCCGAGCTGGGAACCTTTGCTGTAGAGAAGATTACTGAGCCGCAACGCTATTTCCTGATTGCCGCCACCGGTGATGAAGTACTCGACTACCGCGACATGCTGGCGCATTATCAGGGGGCGCAGCAGTGCGTCATCGACGGCAGCGACCATGGCATCAGCGAATTTGCCGCCTACCTGTCGCCCGTGCTCGCATTTTGCTGCATCCCGACGGACGCCGCCCGGTGAGGCCGGGTTCGCTGCGCCAGGCGCAATGGCATGCGCACGTCAACGCCATCAATGCGCCACCGGCCTTGCGTCACTGGCTGACGGGCGGCGGTTCGCTGACGGCCAAGCTGAAAGCGCATAGTCAGGCATTTCGCGTGCAATGTTTGCACCAGGAAACAGCGCGCTGTTTGAGCGACGAGGCCGCCAGCATCGGCTTGCACCGCGCGGGTCGGGTATGGGAACGCGAAGTGCTGTTGCGTTGTGATAATAAACCGGCCGTGTTTGGTCATACCGTCGTGCCCATGCAGGCGACGGCCACGGACTGGCCCTTGTTTTCCGCGCTGGGCGAACGTTCGCTGGGCACGACCCTGTTTGGCGACCGCATGGTGCGGCGCGGCACACTGGAATTTGCCCGCTTGCGCGCCGGCCACCCGCTGGTGCAGCGGGCGCAGGCGGCGCTGGCACGGGAAAGGCAGCGCGCCGACGAGCCGGCGCTGTTTTTTGCCCGCCGCTGCCTGTATCAGCGTTACCAGGGCTTGCTGCTGGTAACAGAAGTATTTTTGCCGGCGGTGCTCGAGTTGACGTCCACCACTCGTACCGTTGCAACCGACACATTAATAAACAAAGCATAACAATGAATCTATTTTTTGAAGAATCCGGCGATTTCAAGGTCGGCACGGTCCTGTCGCAAGCGGGTGAAGCGTATCAAGTGGAAATGGCCAGCGGCAAGCGCACCAAGGTCAAGATCAAGGATGTGCTGCTGCAGTATGAAAAGCCGGCCCCGGCCGAGCTGCTCGAGCAAGCCAAAGCTGTTGCTGCCGAGATCGATCTCGATTTCCTGTGGGAAGTAGCGGGCGAAGACGAGTTCGGCTTTGCCGAGCTGGGCGCCGAGTATTTCGGCCACGCCCCGTTGCCGCCGGAAGCGGCTGGGCTGATCCTGGCCCTCCATTCGGCGCCCGTATATTTCTACAAGAAGGGGCGCGGCCGCTACAAGGCGGCGCCGGAAGCGTCCTTGAAGGCGGCGCTGGCCGGCATCGAAAAGAAAAAGCAGCAGGCGCTGGTGCAAGCCGCGTATGTGGAAGAGCTGAAACAGAACCGCTTGCCTGCCTCGATGCAGACGATGGTGCTGCAACTGCTGTTCAAGCCCGACAAGAACACTATCGAATACAAGGCGCTGGAAGCGGCGTGCACGGAATTGCACACGACGCCGCCGCGTTTGATGCTGGCTGTCGGTGGTATTGCTTCACCGAAAGACTTGCACCTGTCGAAATTCCTCTTTGAAAATTTCCCCAAGGGCGCCGGCTTCCCGAGCGTGCCCGTACCCGCCGTGACGGCCAAGCTGCCGCTGGCCGATGTGGCCGCCTTCTCTATCGACGACGTGACCACCACCGAGATCGACGATGCTTTCTCCGTGCAACCGTTGCCCGATGGCACCGTGAAAGTGGGCATCCACATCGCCGCGCCCGGCCTGGGCATCCGCCCGGACGACGTGATCGACAAGATGGCGCGCCAGCGCATGTCGACCGTCTACATGCCGGGCGACAAGATCACCATGCTGCCGGACGAAATCGTGAATGCGTTCACGCTCGCTGAAGGTACGACGTGCCCGGCACTGTCGCTGTACGCGACGCTGGACCCGAAAGCCGACTGGGCCGTGATCAGCACGCAGACGCGCGCCGAGCTGGTGCCGATTGCCAGCAATTTGCGCCACAACCAGCTCGATGACCTGGTCAACGAGGAAACCCTGGCCAGTGGCGAAGGCGAGTACCCGCACAAGGCCGATTTTGCCGTGCTGTGGCAATGGGCACAGCAGCTGGAGCAAGGCCGCATGAAGAAGCGCGAAGCGTTCGGCCTGAAGCCGGAACAGAATAACCGTGTCGATTTCAATTTCTATGTGGAAAATGATATCGTCAGCGTGGCGCGCCGCAAGCGTGGCGCGCCGCTCGACAAGATCGTCGCCGAACTGATGATTTTTGCCAACAGTACCTGGGGCAAGATGCTGCACGACCATGGCGTGCCCGGCATCTACCGCAGCCAGGGTGGCGGCAGTGGCAATAGCTGGGCGGCAAAGATGCAGGTGCGCATGGTCACCCATGCGGCGCCGCACCAGGGTCTGGGCGTGGATCAATACGCATGGAGTACTTCCCCCTTGCGCCGCTACACGGACCTGGTGAACCAGTGGCAAATCATTGCCTGCGCCGAGCATGGCGTGACGGCGCCGCTGGTGGCCCCGTTCAAGCCGCGCGATGCGAATCTGTTCGCCATCGTCTCGGCGTTTGACGCCGCATATGCCGCATATGGCGATTTCCAGTCGAACATGGAACGCTATTGGTGCTTGCGCTGGCTGCACCAGGAAAACGCGCGCCAGGTCGATGCCGTGGTCTTGAAAGATGAAATCCTGCGCCTGGTCGACATTCCGCTGGTCATCAAGCTGCCAGGCATGCCATCGGTGGCGCGCGGCGCCCAGGTGAAACTGGACTTGCTGCGCTGGGATGAAGTCGACCTGAGCATTGAAGCGCGCCTGCTGGAAATCGCCACCGTGCCCGATGCGGCGGCCGATGCCGAGCTGGACTACGAGGAAGAGGCGGGCGATGCGTCCCCTGAAGATGGCGACGTGACGGCTGAAGCATCGCCGGAAGCGGCCAACCAGGTCAGCGACGCCGATGCGGAAGTGGCGGAACTGGCCAGCGAAGACGTGGTCAGCGAGCCCGAGGTCAAGTAAGGCATCCAAGCCACAAGGCGGTGCTGAAAACTGTTGCCGGCATCGCCCTTTGACGTAGAATTCAGGCATCTTGTATCTTGTGTTGTAAAGAACTGGGTTGCGCGTGAAGTCTTTCCGAGAGTATCGTTTCCTGATGATTGCCGTGGCGGTATCGCTGCTGGCGCACGGCGCCTTGCTGGCGATGCATTTTGTCGCCCCGGCCCCGCAGCGGGCCGTGGCCACGGATCCCGGCCTGGAAGTGATCCTGGTCAACGCCAAGCATGCCAATACACCCCTGAAGGCCGAGGCCCTGGCGCAAGCCAACCTCGACGGTGGTGGTCAGGCCGACAAGGGCCGGGCCAAGTCGCCCTTGCCTGACATGCGCAAGGTGGAAGAGGGCGACAGCGTCAAGGCCAACGCCCGGCGCATTGCCGAACTGGAACAAAAACAGCAGGAGCTGCTGACGCAGGCGGCCAAGCCGACGCCTTACAGCGCCGCGCCCGTCACGGAAAAGGACAAACCCAATCCCCTGGCATCGGGCTCGGACTTGATGGAAAGTAGCAAGGCCATCGCGCGCATGGCGGCCGAGATCAGCCAGACCGTGGAAGACCAGAACAAGCGTCCCCGCAAGACCTTCATTACCCCCAGCACGCAGGAGGTCGGCTATGCCATGTATTACAAGACCTTGCAAAAGCGCATCGAGGAAATCGGCACCCTGAATTTCCCGCAAAAGAATGGCCGCAAGATGTATGGCGAACTGGTCGTCTACATTCCCATCTTCCAGGACGGCACGATTTACCAGAAGGAAGGCGGCGCCCGCGTGGAGAAAAGCTCGGGCAACCCGGCGTTGGATGCGGCGGCCCTGGCCATCGTGCGCCGCGCGGCGCCTTTCGGCCGTTTCCCACCGAATATGTTGTCGAGTGATAAAGATGACCTATGGGTCGTCATCACCCGTTTCAAATTTACCCGCGAAGAAAAAATGGAAGCTAACCTGACTGGCGGCAGCAATTGAGCAAGAAAAATATTAATCCTGATCAATATTGTGTATTCGGCAATCCTATCGCCCACAGCAAGTCCCCCCTGATACACGCCGCGTTTGCCCTGCAGACGGGCCTGGCCATGGTCTATGAACGCCGGCTGGCGCCGCTCGATGGCTTTGCCCTGGCGGCCCGCACGTTTGCCGCCGAGGGCGGCAAGGGCGCGAACGTGACGGTGCCGTTCAAGCTCGAAGCGTGTGCGCTGGCCACTGTCTTGACGCCGCGGGCCAGGGCGGCCGGTGCCGTCAATACCCTGCGTTTCGATGGCGAGACCATTCTTGGCGACAATACCGATGGCGCGGGCCTGGTGGCTGACATCGTGCGCAACGCGGGCGTGGCCATCGCCGGCAAGCGCATCCTGCTGCTGGGCGCGGGCGGCGCGGCGCGCGGCGTGGTGCTGCCCTTGCTGGAACAGGCGCCGCAGCAAGTGTTCATTGCCAACCGCACCGTGGCCACGGCCGAGGCGCTGGTGGCGCAGTTTGCCGATGCGGCGAGTCACGCTGTCCAGCTGCGCGCAGGTAGCTTCGCGCAGGCGGACGGCCAGTTCGATATCGTCATCAATGCCACCTCGGCCAGCCTGGCGGGCGACTTGCCGCCGGTGCCGCCGAGTATCTTCGGCAGCCACACCCTGGCGCTGGACATGATGTATGGCGCGCAAGCCACCGTCTTCATGGACTTTGCCGCGCAGCATGGCGCGCAGGTGCGCGACGGCCTGGGCATGCTGGTGGAGCAGGCGGCAGTAGCGTTTTACGTGTGGCGCGGCGTGCGGCCGCAGACGCAGGACTTGTTGGTGCAATTGCGGGGCAGCCTGTGAGCGGCGGCAAGAAGGGCGCGCGCAAAGGCGCTAGCCGCTACGGCTGGATCAAGTGGCTGTTCATCGTGCCCGTGCTGGCCTTCATCGTCGTGCAACTGTATTTCTTCCTGCAAATCTGGTGGTGGATCGACCATAACCCGTCCAGCACGGCCTTTATGCGCGAACAGTTGTCTGTCTTGCAGGACAAGAATCCGAACGCCACGATCAAGCAGAGCTGGGTGCCTTACAACCGCATCTCGAACAATCTGAAACGGGCCATCATCGCCTCGGAAGACGCGAATTTCTCCGAACATGAAGGCGTGGACTGGGAAGCCTTGCAAAAGGCATATGAAAAAAATAGCAAGAAGCAGAAGGTCGTGGCGGGCGGCTCCACCATCACGCAGCAGTTGGCGAAGAATCTGTTCCTGTCCGGTTCGCGCAGCTATGTGCGCAAGGGCCAGGAGTTGATCATCACGTATATGCTGGAAAGCCTGATGGAAAAGCAGCGTATTTTCGAGATTTATTTGAACGTGGTGGAATTTGGCACGGGCATCTTTGGTGCCGAAGCGGCCGCGCGCCACTATTACCGGGTCAGCGCGGCGGGCTTGAGCGCCGGACAGGCGGCGAAACTGGCCGTGATGCTGCCAAACCCGCGCTTTTACGACCGTCACCGCGATACGGGCTATCTGAACCGGCGCACGGGTGTCATCCTGCGCCGCATGGGAGCGGCCGAATTGCCTTGATGGCGGCCAGCTTTCTTTGCATAAAATCAAAGCTGCCTGATTGGCATTATTGCGGAACAGCATCTTAATCGGCGCCGTTGGTGCAACGCCGCACTTTTTCCGCGAAAAAGCGCTGCCGGGGGTGGTCGTGAAAAGGCCTTTGCGGGTACACTTGCGCTGTTTTCACTTTTGGCGCCAGCGCCAGCACATCACGATAACCCAACATCCGGCTGAGAGCGCGCATGATCAATGTCTTTGTATTACAGAATGGCCGGCTCAACCAGGTGCCGATCGACAGCCGCGCAGACCTCGAAAATGCCGAACCGGTGTGGGTCGACCTGACCGACCCCACCGATGATGAACGGGCCTGGGTCAAGGCCATCTACAACGTCACCCTGCCGGGTGAAGACGAAGTCAAGGATATTGAAGCATCGGCCCGCTATTACGAAGCGGAAAACGGCGACTTGCATCTGCGCACGGACTTCTTGCGCGAAGAAGACGACGGTCCCTCGCGCGTCATCACTGTGGCCTTCATTCTGGCCCGCAAGATTCTGTTTTCCATGCATACGGACGATTTGCCCGTGTTCCGCCTGGTGCGCATGCGCGCCCGTTCGCGGCCAGGTTCGATCGCCGACTACATGGATGTGCTGCTCGACTTGTACGCCACCGACGCCGAATATTCGGCTGACGTGCTCGAAGGCATCTACCAGAATCTGGAAGAGGTCAGCACGCGCGTGCTGCAAAAGGAATTTACCGATGCGCACGCGGCCGAAGCGCTGAATGCGATTGCCCACGAGGAAGATTTGAATGGCCGCATCCGTCGCAACATGATGGATACGCGCCGCGCCGTCAGCTTTTTGATGCGCGGCCGTCTGTTAAATTCCGAACAATTCGAGGAAGCGCGGCAGATTTTGCGTGATATCGAATCGCTCGACGGCCATACCTCGTTCCTGTTTGACAAGATCAACTTCCTGATGGACGCCACTGTCGGTTTCATCAACATCAACCAGAACAAGATCATCAAGATATTCTCGGTGGCCAGCGTGGCCTTCCTGCCGCCGACCCTGATCGCCAGCGTGTACGGCATGAACTTCAAGCTGATGCCGGAACTGGAATGGTCGTTCGGTTATCCTTGGGCCTGGGGCCTGATGATCACCAGCGCCATCGCGCCCTTCCTGTACTTCCGCCATCGCGGCTGGCTGAAATAAGCAAACGGGCCAGCAGGCCCGTTTTTTCAAGGAGCCGGTTTTTTCGGCGCGATGCCCGTGTATTGCGCGGACAGCAGTTTCCACACCGCTCCCTCCTTTTTCGCCACATAGCTGGCGCGCAGGGCCATGGCGCGCTGCTGTCCGCCCATCTGCACCGTCACCGCCAGCCTGGCGATCAGCACGGCGGTATCGCCCGCGACGCGCATGAACGGTTCTTCCACCATGATGACGGGGGCGGCGGATTTTTTCTCTGGCGCATAAAACGCCAGCATCTTTTCGCGCGTGTCGACGTCGCCCAGTGGCGAGACTTCGGCGTAATTGTCGGCCGTCAAGGCTGTCAGGGCCGGTACGTCAAAACTGGCTTGCGCCGCCACGTGCTGGCGCACGAGCTTGAGGACGGCAGCATCGTCGTCCGCCGCCCGTGCTGGCAGCGCAGCCGTCACGAAGGCAAACGCGGCAATTGTGGAAATCAGGGATAATCGGTCTTGCAAAAAGTGATTGCGAGTCATGGTATCGATCCTGTTGAGCCTGATTCAAACGATCAGGGCAAGGAGAGTATGCCATTGAAGTTATATAAAAGAAATTACTTCATGCCGCCGATGCCCGGCACGCAACGCACAGTATCGGGATGTGGCCGGCCAGGCGTAGCGCGCCACGTCCCCCTGTTTTATGCTGGCGGTGCGCACGGTGTGCGCCGCCCCTACTGGAGAATACATGCCTGACACCGTTCCTTCCCTTCCGCGTTTCACCCACCTGATCAGCGACTGCGATGGCGTGCTGATCGACAGCGAAGCCGTGGCCCTGCAAGCGCTGCTGGAATTGCTGGCGCCGCGCCTGCCCAACCTCCCCCAGGGCGTCACCCTGCAAGGCTTGATCGAGCCGCGCCTGGGCCAGCGCCTGGTGCCGCTGATGCAGGATATCTACAAGGAGCTGGGCTTGCCGCAATTGCCGGCCGATGACATCATGGCCATCGGCAACGCCGTCGATGCGGCCTGCGATGCGCAGCTGCGCGCCGTGCCCGGCGTGGCGCAGGCGCTGGCCGCCATTCCCCTGCCCAAGGCCGTGGCCTCGAACAGCGTCAGCGCACGCGTGCTGTCGGCGCTCGAACGCACGGGCATGGCGCCGCTGTTTGACCGTCGTGTTTTCACGCCGGACCTGGTGGGCCATGCCAAGCCGCATCCGGGCGTCTACCTGGCGGCGGCTGCCGCCTTTGGCGTGCCGCCAGGTCAATGCCTGGTGCTGGAAGACAGCGTCACGGGCGTGACGGCCGCCGTGGCGGCAGGCATGACGGTGCTGGGATTCATCGGCGGCGGGCATATCGCGCCGGGCCAGGAAGCGCGCCTGAAGGCGGCCGGCGCGCATGTCGTGTTCAGCGACATGGCCAGCCTGCCGGAATTGGTAGCGGCGCAGCTACAAAGTGCTACAGTGTAACGACACCTGACAAAACCGTAGCGAGCGGCAGTGATTTGTGGCCGAGAAGCGCAACCGTACTGAAGTACGGTGAGCATCGCCGGCCGCAAAGCGCGACGCGCAGTAGGTTTTGTCAGGTGTGTACCTTACGCCAGCTTGGCAAACACCTTGCGCGCCGCGGCGATGGTGGCGTCGATGACGGCATCATCGTGCTGAGCCGAGACGAAGCCCGCCTCGAAGGCGGCTGGCGCAAAGTACACGCCTTCGTCCAGCATGGCGTGGAAGAAGGCGTTGAACTTGCTGCGGTCGCCCGCCATCATTTCCGCGTAGCTGGTCGGTGGCGTGACGCTGAAATAAATGCCGAACATGCCGCCGATGTAGTCGGCGCAGAAAACCACGCCCGCCTCTTTTGCGGCGGTCGTCAAGCCTTCGGCCAGGCGCTTGGCGGTGGCGCCCAGTTGCTCGTAGAAGCCTGGCTGCTGGATCAGTTTCAAGGTGGCCATGCCGGCCGCCACGGCGACCGGATTGCCCGATAGGGTGCCCGCCTGATAGACGGCGCCCAAGGGCGCCATGTGGTGCATCAGCGCCGCGCTGCCGCCGAAGGCCGCCACCGGCATGCCGCCGCCAATCACCTTGCCCAGCGCGGTGAGATCGGGTTTGATGCCGTATAGCGCCTGCGCGCCGCCCAGGGCCACGCGCAAGCCACACATGACTTCATCAAAAATGAGCAGGGCACCGTGCTGCGTGCACAGATCGCGCATCGCCTGCAGGAATTGCGGCGTGGCTTTCACCAGGTTCATGTTGCCAGCCACGGGCTCGACGATCACGCAGGCGATCTCCGCGCCGAAGCTGTCGAAGGCGTCCTTCAATTGCTCCACGTTGTTATAGTCGAGCACCAGGGTGTGCTTCACAAAATCTTCCGGCACGCCGGCCGAGGTCGGGTTGCCGAAGGTGAGCAAGCCGCTGCCCGCCTTTACCAGCAGTGAATCGGCGTGGCCGTGGTAGCAGCCTTCGAACTTGACGATCTTGTCGCGTCCCGTGGCGCCGCGCGCCAGGCGCAGGGCGCTCATGGTCGCTTCCGTGCCCGACGACACCAGGCGCACCTGCTCGATCGACGGCACCAGACGTGTGATTTCCTCGGCCATCAGCACTTCGCCTTCGGTTGGCGCGCCGAACGACAGGCCCAGCGCGGCCGCATCCTGCACTGCCTTGACCACCTCGGGGTGGGCGTGGCCGACAATGGCCGGGCCCCACGAGCCGATGTAGTCGATATAGCGCTTGCCATCGGCATCCCAGAAGTACGGGCCTTCGGCGCGCGTGATGAAGCGCGGCGTGCCACCGACGGAACGGAAGGCGCGCACGGGCGAGTTGACGCCGCCTGGCGTGGTTTTTTGTGCGCGGGCAAACAGGATGTCGTTCTGTGAAGTCGTCGTCATGATAATCGTGCCTTGAAAGTGGATCGTTGTCTGTGTCGTCTGGTCTGTCTGGTCTACTACAGAATTATTGGCCGTCGCGCTGGCGCTGCTGCCGGAACAGCCGGTTCGGCACCAGCTTGCCCATGCCGTGGCGCCGTGCGTGAGCCAGTGCGCCGGCAGTGAATTCCTGCGCCGCCACGACCACCTGTGGCACATCATCTTCGTTTTCCGCCAGGGCCAGCAGGGCGGTGGCCGCTGCCGACAAGGTGCTGCCGGCGCCGTTGAAGATGCCGGGTAGGTGCTGCCATACGTCGTGGCGTACCACGCCGTCTTCGCCGAACAGGGTATTGGCGCGCAACTTGCCTTCTGCCGTGCCGGACTTGCTGGCGTCGGCCGGCATGCCGGTGACGAGCACGTATTCGCAGCCCAGGGCTACCAGGTAATCGACATCGTTTTGCAGGGTGTCGTCCGGATCGGCGTCGCGCCAGGTTTCGGCCAGGCGCTCCAGTTCCACCGGCGAGAGCACCAGCAAGGTCGTTTGCGGGATCAAGAGCTGGCGCACGGCGGTGAGAATGTCTTCGTCGTCCATGCCCTGTTCCGGCAGCGCGGAAATGAAGGGATCGAGGATCAGCGGCACGTTCGGATAGTCGGAGACGATTTCTGCGATGGCTGTCACGTTTTCCACGCTGCCCAGGGCGCCGATCTTGATGGCCGCGACGGACATGTCTTCCAGCAGCACGCGCGCCTGGTCGGAAACCCAGTCCGGGTCGACCGCCTGCACGTCTTCCACGCGCGCTGTATCGCTGATCAACAGGCCCGTGGTGACCGACAGGCCATGGCAGCCGAAGGCTGAAAACGTGGCCAGGTCGGCCTGGATGCCGATCGCACCGACCGGATCGGACACGCCGAAGCTTAATATGAGGGGAGAAGTTTGGTTTTGCACGGCGGGTAGATTAAGATACCTAATTCAGCATTTTACTTGATTGAAGGGTGGCAGAACGTGAGTAGCAACGAAACAACGCAGCAATTCCAAACGTGGATGTGTCTAATTTGCGGCTGGGTTTATGATGAAGCGGCCGGTCTGCCCGACGAAGACATCGCTCCCGGCACGCGTTGGGCCGATGTTCCGATGAACTGGACATGTCCTGAATGTGGTGCGCGCAAGGATGATTTCGAGATGGTGGCGCTTTAATTCCTCCAGATCCGTGGCATGGTGCTGCCAGCACGCTGGTATCGCGGCAGCCTGTGCTATGGTATGAAAGATTGTCGAATAATCATATGACGCATCCCATCCTGCCCGAGGCACCGTCCGATGCCGAGTGCGTCAGCGCCACGATACTCGTCATCGACGACAGCGCGACGATACGCAGCGCGGCCGCGAAGATACTGGGCGAGGCAGGTTATCGCGTCGTGGTGGCGGAAAACGGCTTCGAGGCCTTGGCCAAGATCGCCGACTGCCAGCCGGCGCTGATCGTGTGCGACATTCTGATGCCGCGCCTGGACGGCTACCGCACGTGTGCGCTGATCAAGGCCAGTGCGGCCTTTCATGCCACGCCGGTGCTGATGCTGTCGTCGAAGGAGGGTTTGTTCGACCGTGCGCGCGGCGCCATGGCAGGCGCCAGTGCTTGCCTGGTCAAGCCGCTGGCGCGCGAGGCGCTGCTGGAGGCCGTGCGGCTGCACCTGGCCAGGCATTTTGAGTAAGTGGTTTATTGATTGACAACGCAGCAAGGAAGCAGATGGCCATACATACAATTCTGATCGTCGATGACTCGCCGACAGAACGCTATTACCTGAGCGAGATGCTGGTGCGTGCCGGTTATGCCGTCGTCACGGCGCAGGACGGTGCCGACGCGTTGGCGCAACTGAAGCAGTCCAAGCCCGACCTGATCTTGATGGATGTGGTGATGCCCGGTGCGAATGGCTTCCAGATCACGCGCGCGATTGCGCGCGATCCCGAACTGCAGGACGTGCCGGTGATTATCTGCTCCAGCAAGAGCCAGGAAACGGACCGCATCTGGGGCTTGCGCCAGGGCGCGCGCGATTACCTGGTCAAGCCGGTGGTCGAAGCCGAGCTGCTGGTCAAGATCGCTGCGCTTTCCTGAGAATGCAAACGATGCCAGGTTACGGCGTTTCCACAGCGGCCTTCCCGCCTGCCGCTGCCGCCATGCCATCCTTCGAGACGGGCGCGCGGCAGGGGCGCTTGCGCCAGTATCAGTTGCAATTGATCGAGCGGATACAGGCCGCGCGCGGCGGCGCGCTGGCCGCGCGCAAGGAACTGGGCGTGATGCTCGGTGGCCGGCCGTGCCTGCTCGACCTGACGCAGCTCGGTGAAATCGTCATTGCCGCCGGCGTGCAGATCCAGGGCGTGCCGCTGGCGCAGGACTGGTACCTGGGCCTGGCAGCCATGCGCGGGCGCCTGACGGGGGTCGTCGACCTGGCCCGCTACATGGGCGAACCGCCTTGCGCGGCAGGCAATCACTGCCGCATCATCACGTTTTCTCCCCGCCTGGGCCTCAATTGCGCTTTGCTGGTCGAGCGCGTACTGGGCTTGCGCCAGCTGCGCACGCTGCAATCCGTACCCTTGCCGGATGCGCCACCATCCTGGGCGGCGCAGGCGCTGTGCGACAGCGAAGGGCAGCAGTGGCTGCGCCTGGACCTGGCGCAGCTGGCGCAATCGGAACGCTTCCTCGATGCCGGTTTTGGCGGCCTGGCCGCACACAAGGATATTTGCTGATGGGCGCCCATTCCCCTATCCTGGCCGCTGGCATGCCCGAAGCGGAACACCTTGCTGGCGAGCCGGCATCGGCGGCCGACCTGCCGCTACGCTTGCGCGACGCGCTGGGACGGCGCAAGTCGCTGGCCAGCGCGCCGGTCAGCGACTTGAAGCTGCCGCTGATTGGCCATTTGCCGCTGCAAAAGCAATTAAGCATCCTGTCGACGGTGATGGCCCTGAGCCTGGCCGCCAGCCTGCTGTTCGTCGGCCTCAACACGCGCAGCGGCAATATCGCCTCGGCGCAGACGCAGCTGGCCAGCGACGCGCTGATGCATTCTCAGCGCATCGGCAAGGCTGCGCCGAATGCCGTGCAAGGCAATCCGGAAGCCTTCCGCCAGCTCGAGGAAAGCCGCAATGAACTGAACCAGGATTTCCGCCTCATGCTGCGCGGCGGGACGTATCACGGGCGCGATATCGGCGAGTCGCGTTCCGGCCTGCTGGCGGCGGTGGCCGACGCGCGCAAGAAGTGGGCCAGCAGCGACCGCGCAGCCAGCACCATCTTGCGCCTGAAGACGGAGCTGGGTGAATTCGACAAGACCTTGCAGCAATTGAACGCGCTGTCGCCGGCGTTGCTGGCGCAGACGGAAGAAATCGCGGCGCTCAAGGTACAGCACGGCGGCAACGCGCGCGACCTGGCCGTCATCGGCCGCCTGATGATGCTGAGCCAGCGCATGAGCCGCAGTGCCAGCGAGTTTCTGTCGTCGGGCAGCATCAGCTCGGAAACGGCATTTTCGCTGGGGCGCGACACGACGTATTTCCGTACTGCCGTCGAAGGCTTGCTCAATGGCAGCGTGGCGTTGCAATTGGCACCCACGCGCGACGCCGAATTGCGCGACCGGCTGGTGGCGCTGAAAGCCAGTTTCGACACTTACCAGAAAATGGTCTCGTCGATACTCGACCGGCTGGATAAATTCAGTTCGGCCAAGAGCGCCGAACAGCTGATCTTCAACGAGAACGAAGACCTGCGCCAGCGCTTGACCCTGCTGCAGCAGATGTACCATGTGAACCAGGAAACGCTGGGCATGGTTTTCTGGATGATGGTCGGCGGCGTGTTGCTGACCCTGATCGCGGCGGCCGGCATTGGCCGCGTGCTGCTGCAGGACTCCGTCAACCGCACGCGCGACGCCGAGCGGCGGCGCCAGGAGGCGGAAATCCTGCGCCTGCTGTCGCAGGAAAAGGAAGCGCAGGCCAAGGCCAAGAATGAGCAGAACCAGGCGGCCATCCTGCGCTTGATGAACGAATTGCAGAAGGTCGCCGACGGCGACCTGACGGTGCAGGCCACCGTGTCGGAGGATATCACAGGCGCCATCGCCGATTCCGTCAACTACACGGTCGAGGAATTGCGCGGCCTGGTGGGGCGCGTGACGGCGACGGCCGAGCAGGTCAACCGCGCCTCGACGCAGGCGCAAGGCATCTCCAGCAAGCTGCTGATCGCTTCACAGCAGCAGTCGCGCGAAATTCAGGGCGTCAGCGCCACCGTGGTCAAAATGGCCAATGCGATTACCGACGTGTCGAAGTCGGCCAGTGTCTCGGCCGACGTAGCGCGCCAGTCGGTGGCGGCGGCGCAGCAGGGGGCGACGGCGGTGGAAAACGCCATCAAGGGCATGCATGAAATCCGCGAGCAGATCCAGGATACCTCCAAGCGCATCAAGCGCCTGGGCGAATCGTCGCAGGAAATCGGCGAAATCACCGAGCTCATTTCCGACATCACCGAGCAGACCAACGTGCTGGCGCTGAACGCCGCCATCCAGGCCGCCTCGGCCGGCGAGGCGGGGCGCGGCTTCTCGGTCGTCGCCGAGGAAGTGCAGCGCCTGGCCGAACGCTCGGCCGCCGCCGCCAAGCAAATCGGTGCGCTGGTGCGCACCATCCAGGCCGACACCCAGGATGCGACGCGGGCGATGGAAAAATCCACGCAGGGCGTGGTCGAGGGCGCACACCTGTCCGACGCGGCCGGCGCTGCCTTGAACGATATCAGCCAGGTGTCGAAACACCTGGCTGAACTGATCCAGGGCATCTCGTTTGCCACCGGCACGCAGGCCAGCTCGGCCAGCGGCGTGGCCTTGAATATCCAGCATATCCTGAGCGTGACGGAGCAGACCCAGGACGGCACGCAGCAAACGGCGCAGTCGATCCACAAGTTGTCGATGCTGGCGCAGGAACTGAAAAACTCGGTGTCGCGCTTCCGCGTCGCCGCCTGAACGGCGCGCCATTCCAGGCGCGGCGTGTTGTGCGTACCGATTTTTTGCGCTACGATTTCTTTACCGAGGCATGCATGAGCACACCTGATAGTCCGCAGCAGTCCAAGCCGTTCGACAGCGAACCCCTGTCGTGGGTGATGCTGGAAATCCGCGAAGCGCTGGGCCGCTCGAAAACGGCGCTGTTCGAAGCGGGTGGCCGCGAGCGCGAGGAACGCGCCACGGCACTGCAGCATGCACGCTCGCACTTGCACCAGGCGCATGGCGCGCTGGTGATGGTGGACGTGGCCGGTGCCAGCCTGCTGACGGATGGCGCCGAACAGGCATTGACGCGCTTTCGCGACGGCAGCCTGGAATACACGCTCGACCATGCGCAGATCGTCGCCGGGCTGTATCAGGCCCTGATCGAATACCTGGAAGACCTGGTGGCCGGCACGCCGCCGCAGCCGACGCGTTTGTTCCCCTACTACCGCGACCTGCAAACCATGCTGGGCGCCGAGCGCAGTCACCCGGCCGACCTGTTTTTCCCGCCCTCGGCTATGCTGGAAGGCCATGCCATTGCGCTGGCGGACGCTCCCCTGGTGACCGATTATCCGGCCTGGCGCGGGCGCTTTGAAAAGTCCTTGCTGCCTTTCCTGAAGGCGCAGGATGACGCGGCGCGGCGCCAGCATGCGGGCGACCTGCACGCCACCCTGACCCTGGTGGCGGCCGCGCAGCAAGAAGCGCCGGCGCGTACCTTCTGGTTCGCCATGCAGGCGTTTGCAGGACTGGCGGCCAGCGGCGAGGGCATGGGCACGCTCAACGTCAAACAGTTGTTCGGCCTGATCAATCTGCAATTGCGCCGCCTGGCGCAGGGCACGGCCAGCCTGCCTGCATCGATGCTGCGCGACGCCTTGTTCTTCATCGCCTCCGCCGCCGAGCCGACGCCGGAGGCGCGCCAGCTGCGTGCCGCTTTTGCGCTGGAGGGGCTGGTGCCCGCCGACGTGGAAGCGCGGCGCTACGGCCAGGTCGACCAGGATGCCTTGCAAGGCGCGCGCACGGCATTGGCGCAGGCGCGCGCCAGTTGGAGCCGTCTGGCGCAAGCCGACCTGGATCCTGCCCTGGGCGAAGCATTCGAACAGTCCTTGCAGCAGGTGGCGGCGCAGACCGACATCTTGAAGCAGCCGGCCCTGGCCAGCCTGCTGCGCGAATGCGCGGCCGTGGCGCGGCAAGCCGTGGCCAGCGGGCGCAGTGCGGCCTTGGCGAATGAAATCGGCATGGCGCTGCTGTTTGCCGACACGGGCCTGGAGCAGGTGCGCCGCCTGCCCGACGATTTCGCCGGCAATGCGGAAACCATCGCCGCGCGCCTGCAGGCGCTGCTGGCTGGCGAAGCGCCGCCGCCCGTCACGGCGGGCGAGCTGTCGCGCCAGATCGAACAGGGACAGACCGTCGCCGCGCTGGCCGAGGACATGAAGACGGGCCTGCGCCAGGTGGAAAAGGTGCTCAACGCGTACTACGCGGATGCCTCGCGTGGCGTAGCGGGGTCCCTGGATGGCGTCGCGCCCGTGCTGGGGCAGTTGCAGCAGCAGTTGGCCGGGCTGGGACAGGACGACGCGCGCGCCGCCGTGCTGCAGGTCGACGCGGCCGTGCGGCAGCTGGCCGGTGGTGACGCCAATGCGGATACCAATGCGGAGGCGCACGCCGACGCGCTCGACGAGATCGCGCAAAATGTCAGCGCGCTGGGCTTTTTTATCGATATGCTGGGCCGCAACGCGCAGGCGGCCAGCGGGCGTTTCCATTTCGATGCCGCCGCCGGTACCTTTCGCGCCCTGCCCTTTGAAAAAGTCGCCGCCGCCGGCGTCGTGCCGGTGCCCTTGCTCGACCAGGCCCTGGCGCCCGCCGCGCCTGCCGGCGTGGATGCCGCGCCGGCAGTGACCGATGTCGATGCGCAGATGCTCGACATCTTCATCGCCGAAGCACGCGAAGTGCTGGCCTTTATCGATACCACGCTGGCCCTGCCGCGCGAGCAGGCCGCCAGCGGCGACCACCTGGCCATGCTGCGCCGCTCGTTCCATACACTGAAAGGCAGTAGCCGCATGATCGGCCTGGCGCAGTTTGCCGAGGCCGCCGGCGCCATCGAGCGTGTCATGAATACCTGGCTGGCCGAGGCGCGCCCTGCCAGCGACGACTTGTTCACACTGCTCAATTACGGCTGGTACCAGCTCAGCGAATGGGTGGCCGAACTGGAAGGCGGCGCAGGACGCGAGCGCGAGGCCGGCATGCTGCTGGCGGCGGCCGAGCGCGTGCGCGAAGGCGGTCCGTTCGAACTGCGCAAGCCGCGCCCGGCCGCGCCCGTTGCCAGCAATGGCAATGTGATCGGTTTTCCTTCCGCCACGGCGCCCGCCGCGCACGAAGCGCCTGACGATCACCTCAAGCATGTCGGCGAACTGCGCATCAGCCTTCCCTTGTACAACATCTACCTGGCCGAGACGGATGAATTGCTGCGCGTGCTGACGCGCGACTTCGGCGAATGGCGCCATGAACAGCGCGCCGTCAGCGCGGAGGCGCTGCAAGCCGTGCATACCCTGGCGGGAACGTCCGGCACGGTCGGCTTCCAATCCCTGCGCGACCTGGCGCACGCGCTCGAGACGGTGATCGAGACGGTGGTGCCGCCACTGGCCGGCTTGCGCGCCGCGCAGCACGACGTGCTGGAGCAGGCCACGCAGCGCATCGCGCAGATGCTGCAGGCGTTTGCGCTGGGCGACCTGGCGCCATCGCAGCCGGACATGATCGAAGCGCTCAACACCCTGTGGCGCGCCTTGACGGCGGCACCAGGCGCGGGCAAGGAAGAGCAGCTCGACGCCCTGTTTGCCGCCGCTTACGCCAGCATCGTCGGCATGCCGGCGCAGCCTGCCGAAGCGCAGGCCAACGCCTTGGCCGAGATCCCTGCGGCGCAGCTCGAGACCTTGTTCGAGGCAACGTATGCGAGCATCGTCGCCGATGCGCTGCAGTCGGCCGCGCCAGCCACGCCAGCCACGCCCGCAGCGCTGGCGCCGACGCCGACGCAGGACAGTGGCGCCAGCGATGACCTGTTCGACGCCGGTTTCGAGCACTCGCCGCCGTTGGAGCACGTGGAGCCGGAAGCGCCGGCGCCCACCATCATGCCGGCCGATGCGGCTGCGCTGCTGGCGGCGAGCGCCGGCATCAGCGATGAACTCGACCTTGATTTGCTGTCCGTCTTCCTGGAAGAGGGCGCCGACCTGCTGCCGCAGATCGGCGAGGCGCTGCGCAGCTGGCAGCAGCAGCCGCACGACAGCGGCCAGGCGCAGATGCTGCTGCGCACCCTGCATACCGTCAAAGGCAGCGCGCGCATGGCCGGCGCCATGCGCCTGGGCCAGCATGCGCATGAAATCGAGACGCATATCGAAAACATGCTGCACGCAGGTACCGCCACGCCGCAGGCTTTCGATGAATTGCTGGCCCATTACGACCATGCGCTGCACCTGTTCGAACAGTTGCAGCAGCCCTTGCTGCCTTTGCCAGGCATGGAAGACACGCCGGCGGCCGAACCGAAGGCGGCGCTGGTGCGCGTGCGCGCCGATATCCTCGACCGTCTGGTGAACCAGGCTGGCGAAGTGTCGATTACGCGCTCGAAGATGGAAAATGAAGTGGGCGTGCTGGGCGCTTCGCTGTCCGAGTTTTCCGACAACCTGGCGCGCCTGCGCCGACAGCTGCGCGAAGTGGAAATGCAGGCCGAATCGCAGATCGCCTCGCGCATGGCCGTCGGCAGCGAGCGCGATTTCGATCCGCTCGAATTCGACCGCTTTACGCGCTTGCAGGAACTCACGCGCATGATGGCTGAAAGCGTCAACGACGTGGCCTCGTTCCATGAAAACCTCAGCCACAGCGTCGATGCAGTGACGGACGACCTGGTGCTGCAGGCGCGCCTGACGCGCGAGCTGCAGCGCGACCTGATGCAGATCCGCATGGTGCCGTTTGCCAGCATTGCCGAACGCCTGTTCCGCGTGGCGCGGCAAAGCGCCAAGGAAGTCGACAAGCGCGTCAATCTCGATATCCGGGGCGGTGGCGTGGAAATCGACCGCAGCGTGCTCGAACGCATGGCGGCGCCCTTCGAGCACCTGCTGCGCAACGCCATCGTGCACGGCATCGAGCCGCGCGATGCCCGCCTGGCCGGAGGCAAGAACGAGACGGGCGAGCTGCTGATACAGGTCAGCCAGCAGGGCAATGAAGTGGCGATCGCTTTTTCTGACGATGGCGCGGGGCTGGACCTGGAACGCATCCGCGCCAAGGCGCACGGCGCCGGCCTGGTGGCGACGGATGCGCCTTTGACCGACGCGCAGGCGGCCGAGCTGATTTTCAAGCCCGGTTTTTCCACCGCCGACAGCCTGACGGAACTGGCCGGACGCGGTGTTGGCATGGACATCGTGCGTTCCGAGGCATTGGCCCTGGGCGGGCGCGTGGAAACGTTGACGCAGGCGGGACTGGGCATGCGTTTTACCATCCACTTGCCGCTGACCCTGGCCGTTACGCAAGTGGTGCTGCTGGCGGCGAACGGCAAGACGTATGCCTTGCCATCGGTGCTGGTGGAGCAGGTGTTGCACCTGAAAGGCGCGCAGCTGGAGCAGGTGCGGGCGGCCGGGTGCGTCGAGTCGCACGGGCAGTCGCTGGCGCTGCACCACCTGTCGGCCATGCTAGGCGAGACGCCGACGGCGCAGTCCACGCAGCGTTATGCACCCGTGCTGTTGCTGCGCAATGGCAATGACCGGCTGGCCTTGCAAGTCGATGACGTGGTGGGCAACCGCGAAGTCGTGGTCAAGCATGTGGGGCCGCAGCTGGCGCGCATGCCGGGCATCGCCGGCGCCACGGTGCTGGGCACGGGCGATATCGTGCTGATCCTCAATCCGGTGGCGCTGGCGCAGCACCTGGAACATCATCCGGAACTGCTGTCGCAATATGCGCTGGCCAGCAGCGAACAACATGCCGCTTCCAGCGCACTGGCCGTGCCAGCCGTGCGCGTGATGGTGGTCGACGATTCACTGACGGTGCGCCGCGTGATGCAGCGTTTGTTCGAGCGCGAAGGCTACCAGGTATTGCTGGCCAAGGATGGCGTCGATGCGCTGGAACAGCTGCATGCGCTGGAAGCCGCTGCCGTGCCGGCCCTGCTGCTGGTCGACGTGGAAATGCCGCGCATGGACGGTTTTGACTTGACGCGCAATGTGCGCAGCGACGACAAGACGCGCGCCATCCCCGTCATCATGATTACCTCGCGCAGCGCCGACAAGCACCGCGCGCACGCATTCGAGCTGGGCGTGAATGCGTATTTCGGCAAGCCGTTCCAGGAAGAGGAATTGCTGGCCGAAGTGCGGCGTTTACAAACGGGGGCGGGTTCCGAACCACCTCGGCAACCATGACAGGCGTGCATCGCCGCGCCAGGAAAATAATGAGCCTTCACGCCAAACTGAAAAAACTCGAAGACAAAGCCACGGCCAAAGGCGAGCATGCGGTCGCCGCGGCAGCAGCCCATCTGTTGCAAAATATCGACGCCATCGACAGGCAAATCAACCTCGTCGGGGCGCTGCACGAAGTGGGCTACCTGCAAAACTCGCTGAAGCCCTACTGGAATGCGTTCAGAGCCGATGAGTCAGCATGGATAGAACGCTGCCTGGCGAGGCTGCTCATGTCCGATCATGACTATTGGGCACTCGCCGCGCTGCTGGGATGCGATGGCCCGGCCACCATCGGCATCGCCATGGGCAAGGGATTCAACTCCGCCGCGACGCGGCTATATGAGCGTTTTGATCAACCCGATGTCCATGTCGATACCTTGTATTTGACAGGTGTGGGGAGGGTGCTGCATCCCATATTGGAAGTCGGTTATGACACCAGGAAAATGATCAATGTGGACGTGGGAAGGGCGCGGGCACTGAGTTTGGACAATAAGCTGGACAATGCGCCATGGCAGCCTGGTGACCCGCTGGGAACGGGGGGACTCTCCATTTCCATGCAGGCGAAACTTCCGCACGGCGCCTGGCGGTCGGCCTGGACCGCGTTCACGCCACCCGATGCCACCTGACGGCAGTGGCGGCGCACGGCTTTGCTCCCGCCAGCTGCCTTATTTGACCACTTTGACGACTTCATAACGCTCCAGGGTTTCCTTGCGCGCCTCGTCGTGCTGTACCAGCGGTTCCGGATAGTCGCGCCCCAGCACGATATTTTTTTGCTCGAGCAGCATGCGTGGCACCAGCCAGGGCGCATGGATTTCCTTGTCGCCCAGCGCCTTCAGTTGCGGCAGGTAGCGGCGGATGAAGCGCCCGCTGGCATCGAATTTTTCCGACTGCGTGATCGGGTTGAAGATGCGGAAGTAGGGCTGGGCGTCGCAGCCCGACGACGAAGCCCATTGCCAGCCGCCGTTGTTCGAGGCCAGGTCGAAGTCATTCAGGTGCAGCGCGAAGTACGCTTCGCCGCGGCGCCAGTCGATGCCCAGATCCTTGATCAAAAAGCAGGCCGTGACCATGCGCAGGCGGTTGTGCATATAGCCCGTCTGGTTCAGCTGCGCCATGGCCGCGTCCACCAGCGGATAGCCGGTGCGCCCCTCGCACCAGGCCGCAAAGGCGGCATCGGCGTCAAGCCCCGTTTCCCAGGCGATGGCGTCGTAGGCCGGTTTGAAGGCGCCGCCTTCCACATGCGGGTTCTGGTACAGGATCATGGCGTAAAAATCGCGCCAGATCAGTTCTGCCAGCCACACGGGCGCGCCATCGCCGCCGCTACCCCGGTCCATCAGGTCAAGTACGGTGCGCACCAGGTAGCGCAGCGATACGGTACCGAAGCGCAGATGCATGGACAGGTAGGACGGCCCCTTCAGGGCAGGAAAATCGCGTGCCACGTCATAGCGGGCCACGCGCGGCAGGAAATCCTCGAACAGCTTGCCGGCGCCCGACATGCCCGTGGGAATGGCCAGTTCGGCCAGGTTGCTCGCTTCGAAACCCAGCTCGCCCAAGGTCGGCAGGGGGGCAGGCGTGCCGGTGCGCGGCGGCGCCAGGCTGGCCGCGTGCGGTTCGATATCGAACGGCGCCAGGCAGCCGGGTTCGGCGCGCATTTTCTTCAGCCAGGCATTCTTGTACGGCGTGTAGACCGTGTACGGCTTGGCCGAGAGCGTCAGCACCTCGTCCTTTTCAAAGATGACCTGGTCCTTGAAACTGAACCACAGGCGCGCGTCGCGCGTAAGCGCCGCGGCTACCCTGGCGTCGCGGGCGATCGCTTGCGGCTCGTAGTCGTGGTTGGCAAACACGGCGTCGGCGTTCAGCTCGGCGGCCAGGCGCGGGATGGCTTCGGCGGCGTCCGCGTGCAGCACGATCAGGTCGCCACCCAGCTGACGCAGCTCGCCGGCCAGTTCGGCCACGCTGGCATGGATGAAATCGACCCGCCGGTCGCGGCGCGGCAGCGCTGCCAGGATGGCGGTGTCGTAGACGAAGACACAATGCACGGCCTGGTTCTGACGCAGGGCGTGATGCAGTGCAGCATGGTCAAATGCACGCAGATCGCGCCGGAACCATACCAGGGAAGTCTTGATTGTCATTATTTTGCGTGTTCAGGGTCAAAGATAGGTTATTTTTTGCCGCCAACAGGGCTTTATGGGCACGCGCGTCGTGCCTTTGGCGTCGCTGCGGCGGCAATTCAGTGTAAACTACCGGGTATGTTCGTGGTGCTTTATATGCGACAGCGATTTTGCAATCAATTTTTCAATTGGCATTGAAATGCGTCTGCAGGCGAAGCGATGTTTGATATTGAACAAGCCATTGAGCAAGTCGTTGAGCGTGCAGGATGTTGCCGCAGGGCGCAGCGAATAAATAATTAATTTACAACATAACAAGAATAGCGCCTGGCATCACGGTGCGCGCCGCCCAATATTCGCGGCAGCTTGCGCCAGGCGTACGATAGCGGGGTAAGCGAGACTTGCCAGCAAGCCCACAGAGAGAGCATCGCGTATGAAAAAGAGTAAAATCGACCAGACTCTACCAGGGCATCGTTTGATGCAGGGTGTGGGAGAGCCTGCCGCGACCGGTTCCTCCACCTTGAATCTGGCCAATCATTTCCTGATCGCAATGCCGGCCATGCAAGATCCGATCTTCGGCGGCACGGTCGTGTACGTCTGCGAGCACAATGAAAACGGCGTGCTGGGCGTCGTCATCAACAAACCCACCGACATGACCATGGAAGTGCTGTTCGACCGCATCGATCTGAAACTGGAGGCTGGCAGCGACACGCCCATCATCAACGAGCCGATCATGTTTGGCGGCCCCGTGCAGGACGACCGCGGCTTCGTGCTGCATACGCCGGGCGCGCATTATTCCTCATCGCTGACGGTGACGGATGAAATCGCGTTTACCACCTCGATCGACGTGCTCGAAGCTGTCGCCAAGGGCGATGGTCCCCAGCGCATGCTGGTGTCGATCGGCTATTCGGGCTGGAGCCCGGGCCAGCTGGAAGACGAGATCGGCCGCAATGGCTGGCTGACGGTGGGTGCCTCGGCCGACATTCTGTTCGACTTCCCCATCGAGCAGCGTTACGTGGCGGCCATCAAATTGCTGGGCATCGATCCCCTCATGTTGGCATCGGAAGCCGGACACGCATGAGGTGGATGCCATAAACCTATTGCGCAGCCCACTTTCGGGCATCCGTTGCTCGCTGTACCTTTGTACAGCTCCGCTACTCAACCCGACATTGAGCTTGCTCGCTACGGTTTCTGACACCACCTATGTTGATCTTTATTATGGAAAAATGCTGTGACGAGTGACGCCATCGACACCATCCTCGCCTTCGATTTCGGCTTGAAACGCATCGGCGTGGCCATCGGCAATACCATGATTTGCCAGGCCAAGCCGCTCAGCGTGATCACGGCCACGGCGAATGAGCCGAAGTTTGCCGCCATCGATAGCCTGATCAAGGAGTGGGGTGCGAGCCGCATCGTGGTGGGCCTGCCCAGCCATCCGGATGGCACCGAACACGAGATGAGCGCGCGTTGCCGCCGTTTCGCCAACCAGGTACATGGCCGCTTCAACCTGCCGGTGGAACTGGTCGACGAACGGTATTCCTCGGCCGTGATTACCGCCAAGCGCGGCGAAGTCATCGACGACCGCGCCGCCGCCATCATCCTGCAACAGTATTTCGACGCGAATTATTAATCTGACCTTAGCCCCCATCCCTGAATGATTAAGAACTCTATGCCGCATCTTACGAATCCTTCCCAACTCGACGCCGAGGCCCTGTATGCGGTCTTGCTGCAGCAGGTGCAGAGCGGCCTGGCGGGCATCCCCAACGTGGCCATCGTCGGCATCCATTCGGGTGGCGCCTGGCTGGCCGAACGCCTGGCGCGCGACCTGAACCTGGTTGATCGCCTGGGCGTGCTCGATGTGTCGTTCTACCGCGACGACTTCGCCCAGAAGGGCCTGCATGCCGACGTGAAGCCGACGCAAATCAGTTTTGACGTGGCCGGCGCCACCATCCTGCTGGTCGACGACGTGCTGTACACGGGCCGCACCACGCGCGCGGCCATCAATGAATTGTTCGACTATGGCCGTCCGGCCAAGATCATGCTGGCCGCCCTGGTCGACCGCGGCGAGCGCCAGTTGCCGGTGGCTGCCGATTTCGTGGCCGCCTTCACTGCCGTGCCGCCTGGCCAGGCCCTGGTCCTGAAGCAAGCCGACGATGGAAAATTCACGCTCACCATAGATACCCACCATGCTTAATCCGCAACTGAATAAACACGGCGAACTGCAACATCTGCTGACGATTGAAGGCTTGCCGAAGTCTATCGTCAACCACATCCTCGATACCGCTTCTTCGTTCGTCGGCATTTCCGACCGCGATGTAAAAAAGGTGCCGCTGATGCGCGGCAAGAGCGTTTTCAATCTGTTCTTTGAAAACTCCACGCGCACCCGCACCACCTTCGAAATCGCCTCGAAGCGGCTGTCGGCCGATGTCATCAACCTGAATATCCAGGCTTCGTCGGCCAGCAAGGGCGAGTCCCTGCTCGACACCATCGACAACCTGTCGGCCATGCATGCCGACATGTTCGTCGTGCGCCACGCGCAGTCGGGCGCGCCCTACCTGATCGCCAAGCACCTGATCGACACGAAGCAGCCGCACGTCCACGTCGTCAACGCGGGCGACGGACGCCACGCGCACCCGACCCAGGGTTTGCTCGACATGTACACGATCCGCCACTACAAGAAGGATTTCACCAATCTGACGGTGGCCATCGTGGGCGACATCTTGCACAGCCGCGTGGCCCGTTCCGACATCCACGCGCTGACCACCCTGGGCGTGCCCGAAGTGCGCGCCATCGGTCCGCACACTTTGCTGCCGGGCGGCCTGGAACAAATGGGCGTGCGCACCTTCACCAACATGGATGAAGGTCTGAAGGGCGTGGACGTGATCATCATGCTGCGCCTGCAGAATGAACGCATGAGCGGCGCGCTGCTGCCCTCGGCGCAAGAGTATTTCAA
Source organism: Janthinobacterium sp. DSP2-3-3 (assembly GCF_049897325.1). Classification (NCBI taxonomy): domain Bacteria; kingdom Pseudomonadati; phylum Pseudomonadota; class Betaproteobacteria; order Burkholderiales; family Oxalobacteraceae; genus Janthinobacterium; species Janthinobacterium sp. DSP2-3-3. The sequence goes on from NZ_JAFCWA010000004.1 coordinate 364,018, forward strand.
GAGCTACGGCCTGACGCCCGAGCGCCTGGCGCTGGCGAAACCGGACGCCATCGTCATGCATCCGGGCCCGATGAACCGCGGCGTGGAGATCGATTCGGCCGTGGCCGACGGTCCGCAGGCGGTGATCCTGCCGCAGGTGACGTTCGGTATCGCCGTGCGCATGGCGGTGATGAGTATTTTGGCTGGTAATCAGGGCTGATAGCCCAAGGACGAGTAAGCGAGCATGACGACACTACATATCAAGAACGGCCATCTGATCGACCCTGCCAACGGCATCGATGGCTTGCAAGACCTGTTTATCGCCGATGGCAAAGTGCTGGCCGTGGGCAGCGCCCCGGCCGGTTTTACCGCCGACACCACCTTTGACGCGGCCGGCCTGGTGGTTTCCCCCGGCCTGGTCGACCTGTCCGCGCGCCTGCGCGAGCCGGGCTACGAATACAAGGCGACCCTGGAATCGGAATTGCAGGCAGCCCTGCAGGGCGGCGTCACGAGCCTGGTCTGCCCGCCCGACACCGATCCCGTGCTCGACGAGCCGGGCCTGGTGGAGATGCTGAAATACCGCGCCAAGACGCAGAACAAGGCCCACGTGCACCCGCTGGGCGCGCTGACCATGGGCTTGAAGGGCAAGTCGCTGACGGAAATGGCGGAATTGACGGAAGCGGGCTGCATCGGCTTTGCGCAGGCGGAAGAGCCAATCGAAGACACCACCGTGCTGCTGCGCGCCATGCAGTACGCGAACACCTTCGGCTACACGGTCTGGCTGCGCCCGCAAGATCCGCACATCGGCCGTGGCGGCATCGCCCACAGTGGCCCGCTGGCGTCGCGCCTGGGCCTGTCCGGCGTGCCCGTGATGTCCGAAACCATCGCCCTGCATACGATCTTTGAATTGATGCGCGCCAGCCGCGCGCGCGTGCACCTGTGCCGCATCTCGTCGGCGGCGGGCCTGGAACTGATCCGCGCTGCCAAGGCCGAAGGCTTGCCGGTCACCTGCGACGTGGGCGTGCACCATGTGCACTTGACGGACGCCGATATCGGCTTTTTCGATTCGAACGCGCGCGTCACGCCGCCGTTCCGCAGCCAGCGCGACCGCGATGCGATCCGCGCCGGCCTGCTCGACGGCACGGTGGACGCGATGTGCTCGGACCATACACCAGTCGACGACGATGAAAAGCTGCTGCCCTTCGGTGAAGCCTCGCCCGGCGCCACGGGCCTGGAACTGCTGCTGTCGCTGGCTTTGAAGTGGGCCGACGACTATGCGCTGGCGCAACCGCAAGCCGGTGCCCGTCCGCTGGCGCGCGCCGTGGCCAAGGTCACGTCCGACGCGGCCCGTGTCGCCGGCATCCCGGCCGGCAGCCTGGCCGTGGGCGAAGCGGCCGACATCTGCGTCTTTGATCCGGCCGCGCGCTGGACCGTATCGTCGGCGTCGCTGGCCAGCCAGGGCAAGCACACGCCTTTCCTCGGCTATGAGCTGAGCGGCATCGTCAAGGCGACCATCGTGGCTGGACAGGTGGCGTTTCAGCGTTAAAAATCAGATCCATGGACCGGGGCACGCTGCCCCGGCATCCCTTGTCTGCTCCCGGATTTCGGTTCTGGTTTATTTGTTGGTGTGATTTGAAACTTCTGCTTACCTACCGCCTCGCGCGCATCGTTATCCACCTGAGCTGCGGCATGGCCAAGAGCGCCGTGCTCTTTCCCTGGCTGGACCTGGAAGGGCGCAACCGGCGCATCCGCCGTTGGTCGACGCAGCTGCTCGATATCTGCGGCGTGCAAGTGGTGCATCCGGCAGACAGCGTGCCTGCACTCGACCATGCGATGGTGGTGGCGAACCATGTCTCGTGGCTCGACATCTTCGTCATCAATGCCGTCCACCCCTGCCGTTTCGTCGCCAAGGCGGAAATCCGCGCCTGGCCGATTCTTGGCTGGCTGGCGGGACGCGCCGGCACCATCTTCATTTCGCGCGGCAGCAAGCGCGACCTGCGTTTGATTTTCCAGGGCCTGGTGGATAAATTGACGGCGGGCGAGCGCATCGCGTTTTTCCCCGAAGGTACGACCGCCGCGCAAGGACAAATCCTGCCGTTTCACGCGAATCTGTTTGAGGCGGCCATCGACGCGCAAGTGCCGGTGCAGCCGTTCGCGCTCGTGTATGTGGATGACCAGGGAGCTTTGCATCATGCCGTCGACTTTATCGGCGACATGAGCTTTGCGCAAAGCATGGTGGCGATTTTGAGCGGCCCGCCCATCACGGCGCGCCTGACCTGTTTGGCGCCAGTGGCGACGCTGGACGCACACCGCCGCGAACTGGCGGCGGCAACGCAGGCGGCGGTGGCCGCCGCGCTGCCGCTGGAAAAGCTGCCTAGCTGATTGGCTTAGTTCTTCACGTGCAGCCAGCGTGCATGCGCGGCGCGGGCCAGGTAGTCGAGGATGAAACCGAGTATGCCGATCAGCACGATGGCGGCCATCAGTTCCGAATATGCGAGGCGGTCGCGCGTGTCGAGGATGAAGTAACCGAGACCGGCCGACACACCCAGCATTTCCGCCGGCACCAGCACGATCCAGATGATGCCGATGGCCAGGCGCACGCCCGTCAGGATATCGGCCGTGATGCCCGGCAAAATCACCTTGAAGACGATTTCGCTGCGCGTCGCCGACAGGCTGCGCGCCAGCAGCAGCCAGTTTGGATCGAGGCGCGCCACGCCAGCCGCCGTATTGAGCAAAATCGGCCAGATGGCCGCAAACGCCAGCAGGAAGTACACGGGCGCGTCGCCCACGCCCAGCACCATCACGGCAATCGGCATCCACGACAGCGGCGAAATCATGCGCAGCAGCTGGAACAGCGGCATGGCCGCGCCGGAAAAACTTTTCGACATGGCCACCAGCACGCCCAGCGGCACGCCGATGAGGATCGCCAGCCCCAGGCCGACAGCCACCCGTTGCAGGCTCAACACCACGTGCAGCCAGATATCCGCGCCGCCCAGCATTTCCCGGAACGCCAGCGCCGTGGGCAGCGGTGCAAAGGCGGTGGCGATGGGCGTGGATTTCTCCAGTGCCGTCACGCCCATGGACCACAGCAGCAAGGCACAGGCCAGCCCCACCAGGGGCAGTCCGAACTTCGTGAACAACTTGCTTGCCATCGTCAGACCGCCACGGTTTCGCTGCGCAGCAGGTTGGCCGGCAAGCCGAAGGCGGCAGGGCCGCCGACGGCCGTGATGGCCTTGCGCACGAAGCGGTCATCGACCAGGTCGCGCGCGGCGAACTTCGGATCGAGCTTGGCCAGGAAGCGCGTATCGCCTTCAACCTTGGTGCGGCCGATGGCGCGCACCAGTTCTTCCGTGTACGACGCGAACGGATACGGCTGGAAGTCGATGCGGCGCTGCTGCCAGTTCTTGTGCACGATCAGGCCCTGTTTTTCGTAGCTGGCGTAATCGGTGGTGGCCAGCACCTTGGTCAGCACTTGCAGCGGATGCGGCGTGTAGCGATGCTCGCCCACGTTTGACAGCAGCTTGGCCGTATCGACCTGGTTCGAGCGCGTCCACAATTGCGCCTTGACGATGGCGTTGGTGACCTTCTGTGCCCATTCTGGACGCGTGTTAATGTCGCGCTCGGACAGGAACGTGACGCAGCACGCATGGTTTTTCCAGACGTCGCCCGAGAAGCGCAGGATCTTGCCGATGCCGGCGTTTTCCGCCGCCGCATTGAATGGTTCGGCCACGATGTAGCCAGCGATGGACTTGCTGGCCAGGGCCGAGACCATTTCGGCCGGCGCCAGCACGATCAGGTTGACTTCATTCGGTTTGATGGCCGCGTTGCGCGCGCGTGTGACCGGAGTCAGGCCGTTGGCGCTGAGGATTTGCTGCAGCAGGATGTTGTGGATCGAGTACCAGAAGGGGATGGCGACCGTGCGCCCGCCCAACTCGGAGACCTTGTTGATTTCGTTGGCCACCGTCAGCGCGGAGCCATTGACGTGATTCCACGCGACGACCTTCGCCGGGAACTTGGCGCCGTAGCGCACCCACAGGGTGGCGGGCGACAGCAAATGGATGACGTTGACCTGGCCGGCGACGAAGGCTTCGATGATTTGCGCCCAGCTGCGGAACAGGCGCGGCGTTTCCGCCTGCAAGCCTTCCGCTTCAAACATTTTACGGGCGTGGGCGACGAGCAGCGGAGTGGCGTCGGTAATCGGCAGGTAGCCGATTTTCACGGGCTGGTCGTCGCCTTTCGGACCTTGCTGGGCCATGGCGTCGCCGGCGAACAGCAGGGGCGAGGCGACGCTGGCCGTGGCCAAGGCCGACATGCGCAGGAAGTCGCGCCGCGTCAGGCCGCAATCGCAATCGGAGGAAGCGCAGATGTGCAGGGGTTTGTTTTGATCTTCGAATGTCATGGAAAAGTTCCGGTCGATTAATTGGGAGCAAAGGCGGGAGTTTGATCTTGCTTTTGCAGCGCTTGCAGGGCATCCAGAATGTCCATCTTGAGGGCGATGACCTCGGCGCTGTGGCCGATTCTGGGTTGGGCGATGGCGACGGGCCATTCGCGCACGATGTTGCCCGGCTTGCCGCCCATCAGCAAAATGCGGTCGGCCACCAGGATCGCTTCATCGATATCGTGCGTGACCAGCAGCACGGCCGTGTGCCAGCGGTGCACCACGTCGACCAGCAGCGACTGCATCTCGGCGCGCGTGATGGCGTCGAGCGCTGAAAACGGCTCGTCGGCAAACAGCAGTTCCGGTTCGCGCGCCAGCGCGCGGGCCAGCGCCACGCGCTGCGCCATGCCGCCCGACAGCGCGGACGGATACAGCTTTTCGCGGCCCTTCAAGCCCACCGCTTCGATGGCTTGCGCCACGCGCACCTGGTGCGCTTCGCGCGTCAACTGCGGCTGGTGCTTGAAATCCAGGCCAAAGCCGGCGTTGCCCGTGACATTCAGCCAGGGCAAGAGGCTCGCCTGCTGGAACACGAGGGCGCTGCGCGGGTCCGGTTCGCGCATGGTCGCATCGAGAAACTGGATCTCTCCCGTCGATGGCGGCTGCAAGCCGGCCAGCACGCGCAGCAGGCTCGATTTGCCGCAGCCGCTGCCGCCCAGCAGGCAGACGATTTCGCGCTTGCGCACGCCCAGCGAGACATGCTGAAACACGGGCGCTGTGGCGGGATAGGCGTAGCTGAGATCCTGCGCCTGCAGCGCCCAGTCTTGCGCTTCCACTGCTGCCGTCATGCGGGCGCTCCTGCAGCCTTAGCCGCCTGCTGGCTGTCGAACAGCTGCAAGGCTGCCTGCAATTGCGTCAGGCTGGGGGTGACGATGGGGATGAATGACGACTCGCGCCAGCGGCGCGCAAAGCCCTGCTGTTCAGCATTCAGGTAGGCGCGTCCACCCATGGCTTGCAGTTCCAGCATCAAGGCTTGCTGCAGCACGTCGGCCAGTTGTATGCGCAGCCGGAACATGGCCGGCGCCTGCGTCTTGAAGCGGCCATCGTGCACGCCGGCCAGCAAGGCAGCGGCAGCCGCTTCCAGGGTCGCTTGCAGCGCTTCGATGCGCGGCGTGAGCTGGTTGCGCGAGCCGGCCGAGATCTGCGCCGCTTGCGCCAGGCTGGCGCGCGCCAGGCCGATCGACAGGCCGCACTGCATGCCGAGGAACGATGGACGCACCTGCGGCAGCCAGGCTGGCGCATTGTCGCTGATGATATCCGCAGCGGGGATGTGCACCTGCGTCAGCTTGACGGAGGCCGTATTGCTGCCGCGCAGGGCGATCAGGTCCAGGTCGTCGTTGCGCTTGACGCCTGGCGTACTGCTGTCAAAGGCGACGATGACGGGTGGCGCGCCGTCGTTGGGCGCCACGGCGGCCGCGGCGACAAAGCCCGCCTTGCGCAAATTCGTCACCCAGGCCAGGCCGCCGTCGACCAGCAAGCCGTCATCCTGGCGCACCCCCGTGATTTGCAGCTGCTCGATGCCGGACAAGAATTTCATGGCGTTCGACAGGCCGCTGGCGCCCGCCTGCGTGCCCGCCAGCAGGCCTGGCAGGCGGCGCTTGGCCAGCGCGCGGTTCTCGCTTTGCAGTAGGAATTCGATGAAGCAGCGCTGGCCCCAGAAGACAAAGGCCGCTGTCACCGATTGCTCGGCCACTTTGGCGATGGCATCGATGGCGTCGCGCACGTCGCCGCCCGCGCCGCCATGTTCCTGCGGCACGCCGATGGCCAGCAACTGGTCGCCGGCCAGCGTCGGCAGGATGGTTTCAGCCAGTGCCGACGATTGGTCGAGCTGGTCGGCATGCATGTGCAGCCAGTCAGTGAGCTTGCCCATGTCAGACGGCGCCAGGCAGGTAGGGCGTCAATTGCGGATTGACAGGCGTGCCGGCCAGACTGTTGGAGAAATTGCACAGGGTAGCCAGGCTGATGCCCAGCACCACTTCCAGCGCCTGCTGTTCGTTGTAGCCGGCGGCCAGGAAGGCTTGATATTCGGCGTCGCTGACAGCGCCGCGTGTGGCGATGACGGCCGTGGCGAAGGCGGCGACAGCGTCCAGCTTGGCGTCCCCCGTCGGCTGGCCATGCTGCAGGGCGCGCACGATATCGGGCGTCTGTCCCGCTTTTTTCAGCGAGATGGCGCTATGGCCGGCGATGCAGAAGTCGCAGCCATGGATGCGCGCGGCCGTGATCTGCACCACTTCGCGTTCCATTAACGTCAGGCTGGCGCGTGCATTGATGCCGGAGACGGTCAGATAGGTTTCCAGGGCCAGCGGGGCATTCGCCAGCACGCCGATCAGGTTAGGCAGGAAGCCGTTGTTGGCGATGGCCTTTTCCACGAAGGGGCGGCTATCGGCCGGGGCGGTATCGAGAGTGTGCAGCGTCAGACGGGGCATGGGGTACCTTGCTAAGTTAGTAAGTCACCCAGCCATTATATCGGCCATGCCGTGCAGGTAACAGACGTCAGCGTCGTCCTTTTGTGCTCGTTCGTCTGCGAATGTGCGATTCTTGATTTCAGCTGGCCAGTTGACGCTGGCGCTGGTCGCGCCTGTAGGCACCCGGTTGCTCGCCCGTGACCCGCTTGAAGGCGCGCGTAAAGGCGGCGTGCGAGCGGTAGCCCACCAGTTCGGCCGCGCGTTCGACGGAGACGCCTTCGTGCAGGCGTCGCGCGGCGATCTTCATGCGCAGCAGGAGCAGGAATTGGGCCGGCGATTGGCCGCTGGCGCTGGCAAAATGCTTGCAGAAGCTGGCGCGCGACATGCAGGCCGCTTTGGCCATGTTCTCGATCGACCAGTCGTCGGCGGGGGCGTCGAGCATGCGTTCGAGCAGCGGCGAAAATGCGGGCTGGTGCAGCAGCGACAGCAGGCCGGCTGCCACCTGTTCGCCCTGCGCCACATGGCGGATCAGGTAAAAAAACAGCAGTTCGACCAGGCGCGCGATGAGTGGCGACGGCTGTTCCGGATCGCCGCCCGCCTCTGCCAGGATCAGGTCGAACAGCGCGGCGGCGGCGCTGAAGGCGGGTGCATCGCCGCGTATCAGCAGATACGGCGGGAAGGAGTCGACGATCAGCGCGGAGAGGGCGCCGCGAAATTGAAAGAAGCCGCAGGCCAGCGCCGTCGCCGGCTGCTCCGTGAGCGCCTGCAGCGGCAGCATGGCTTGCGCGCTTACCGCCTGCAGCGGATCGCTGTGGGGGCTGAGGAAATGCGGCAAGTCGCGCAGCAAGAAGACGCCATCGCGCGGGCCGAGCGCTATCGGCGCCGCGCCATCGAAATGCAAATAGCAGTGGCCATCGAGCACCAGGTGAAAGCTGCCCAGTTCCCGGCCCGCCGTGGAAGCGCGCCAGCGGCCACAGTACTGGCCCACATGCAGGACAGCGGTGTCGAGCTCCAGGCTGCCGAGCAGCCAGCGCGCCAGTCTGTCGGTATCAGGATGCATGGGATGGCACAGGCAAAAGCTGCATCATACGGGGCTTGGGCGGCAAGGCAAACGACCGATTTCGACTAAGCATATGCGCGCCATGCGTATCACTTGGCACTTACCGCTTGCCACTGTGCTGCTGGAAGGCGGGACAGTCCACTTGCAGCAGCGAGCGGTCTTCCAGGCACACGGCGGAGAGTTTTCCACCCCAGACGCAGCCGCTATCGAGGCCGATCAGGTGGGGCCGCAACTGCAGTCCCAGCGCCGACCAGTGGCCGAAGACGATGGTGTCGCCGGCGCTGCGCCGGCCCGGCACGTCGAACCAGGGCAGCAGACCGGAGCCCGGCGGCGCGCTGCCGCTCTCCTTCATCTTGAAGTCCATCACGCCGCCCGGCGTGCAAAAGCGCAGCCGCGTCATGGCGTTGACGATGCAGCGCAGCCGGTCGGCGCCCTGCAGGTCGTCGCGCCAGGCAGCCGGCTCGTTGCCGTACATGCTGCGCAGGAACTCCACCCAGCCATCGCTGCGCAGCATGGTGGACACTTCCTCGCCCAGGGACAGGGCCTGCGAGGCGCTCCATTGCGGCAGCAAGCCTGCATGCACGAGCACATGGCCCTGATGCTGCAAGACGAGCGGACGGTGGCGCAGCCAGGTAATCAACTCGTCGCGGTCGGGCGCGTCGAGGATCTCGGCCAGCGTATCGGACGCATGCTCCGGGCGGATGCCGTTGGCCACGGCCAACAAGTGCAAGTCATGGTTGCCCAGGACGCTGTCGGCCAGGCCCTGTTGCGCCAGCGCATGCACATGGCGCAGGGTGGCCAGCGATGCCGGGCCACGATTGATCAGGTCGCCCGCGAACAGCAGGCGGTATGGGCCTTCTGCCGCCGCCTGGATCCGTTCGATCAGTTCGACGGTTTGTGCATGGCAGCCTTGCAGATCGCCGATAAAGTAAGTTTTCATAGGTACCGAGGTGAAGTGAACTACGCACATGCATTATAAGCATGGCTGCCCTTAGTCGTTGGGTGCATTCTTTGCTGGCGCCTGATTGCGCCAATGGTTGCTCGGCAGGATAAATCCGGGCGCCGGTTAATCTGTATTGGCATTTGCTGTGGCTGAATGTCCCGCTGTTTTATATCGATAATCATTTTATGGCTCGCTCGCTGGAATGGATGACCTCGCCATGCCGGCCTTGCCAGCACGCCCATCAGACCTGCCGGAATGCCAATCATCCATGTTTATGCATTTTCCACGCGTGCTGCCTGCATACTCTTCATTTAATCTTAATGTTGGGCCGTGAAATAAATCCGGGGCCGTGATTCAATTGGCGATGGATTATGCAACGGTGCGCAAATGTTTATGCAATGTAGTATATTCCACGTGATTTTATTATTTAACAATGTAAAGGATATACCGGATGGATCTGTCAACGATGACGATGCTGGAATTGCGCAAGCTGGAAGATAATGTGAAGCAGGAATTGAACAGCCGCGAGCGTGAAGACTTGAACAAGGCGCGCGAACAGATCATGGCCATCGCGCAGCAAGCGGGCATTCCGCTGAAACAGCTGATACTCGATGGCTTGCACCCGCGCACGGGCAAAGTCGCGGTACGTTACCGCCATCCTGACAATGCAACTGAACAATGGACAGGCCGTGGCCGCCAGCCGCTGTGGGTCAGGCAGTGGGTGGAATCGGGCAAGTCCATCGATCTGCTGCGCGTATAATTCGGTATACTCTTGGCGCAGTGGCAAGCTGCCAGTCGCATGCTGCACCTTGCCAGGCACCCTATTGATACCCTTACTTATAGCGCCCATACCATGCTTCCATTGTCCAGAACGATCTTCAAGGCCTACGATATTCGCGGCATCATCGCTAAAACCCTCGATGCCAGCGTGGCCTACAAGATCGGTCAGGCATTTGGCCAGGCGGCCCTGGCCAAGGGCGAGCAGCGGGTCGTGATCGGCCGCGATGGCCGCCTGTCGGGGCCTGAACTGACGGCGGCGCTGGCGCAGGGCTTGCAGGCCGCCGGCGTCGATGTGATCGACCTGGGCGTGGTAGCCACACCGATGGTCTACTTTGGCACGAACGTGCTCGACACGCGCTCCGGCATCATGGTCACGGGCAGCCACAATCCACCCGATTACAACGGCTTCAAGATGGTGCTGGCGGGCGAAGCGATCCACGGTGTAGCGATCCAGGCGCTGTACCACAGCATCGTGGCCCACGACGGCAGCGCCAGTACCAAGGACGTTGCCAACCTGGGAAGCTACACCACGCACGATATCCGTGCCGCCTACCTGGAGCGCATCCTGGGCGACGTCAAGCTGGCGCGCCCGATCAAGATCGCCGTCGACTGCGGCAATGGCGTGGCCGGTGCATTTGCGGGCGACCTGTTCCGCGGCATGGGCTGCGAAGTCATCGAACTGTTCTGCGAAGTCGATGGCAATTTCCCCAATCACCATCCCGACCCGGCGCATCCGGAAAACCTGCAAGACTTGATCCGCTGCCTGGCCGAGACGGACGCCGAAATCGGCATCGCCTTCGACGGCGATGGCGACCGTCTGGGCGTGGTCACAAAGGATGGCCAGATCATCTACCCTGACCGCCAGATGATGCTGTTTGCCGCCGACGTGCTGACCCGCCATCCGGGCGCGCAGATTTTGTATGACGTGAAATGCACGCGCCACCTGGCACCGTGGATCAGCAAGCATGGCGGCGTGCCGCTGATGTACAAGACGGGCCATTCGCTGGTGAAAGCCAAGCTGCGTGAAACGGGTGCGCCGCTGGGCGGCGAAATGAGCGGCCATATCTTCTTCAAGGACCGCTGGTACGGTTTCGACGACGGCATGTATGCGGCCGCGCGCCTGCTGGAAATCCTCACCCGCGAAGCAGATCCTTCGGCCCTGTTGAACTCTCTGCCGCAGTCCGACAGCACGCCGGAACTGCATCTGGAACTGAAGGAAGGCGAGAATGTCGCGCTGATGGACATGCTGCGCCGCGACGCCGTCTTCCCCGGCAATGAACAGATCATCACCATCGACGGCTTGCGCGTGGAGTACGCGGACGGCTTTGGCCTGGCCCGTTCGTCGAACACCACGCCGGTGATCGTCATGCGCTTCGAAGCGGAAACGCCGCAAGCCCTGGCGCGCATCCAGGGACAGTTCAAGAGCGTGATCCTGGCCGCCAAGCCTGACGCCGTTCTGCCCTTCTGACAGCATGGCCGGTCAATCTGGCGCACAGGCGCCCTTGAAAATCCTGCTGGTGCGGGTATCTTCGCTGGGCGACGTGCTGCATAACCTGCCGATGGTGGCGGACATCGCCCGCCATTATCCGGATGCCACCATCGACTGGGTGGTCGAGGAAGGCTACACCAGCCTGGTGCGCCTGAACCCCCGTGTGAATACCATCTTCCCGTTTGCATTGCGGCGCTGGCGCAAGAGCCTGGGCAAGAAAGAGACGCGCGCGGAAATCGCCGCCTTTTTCCGCAGCCTGCGCCAGACGCGCTACGATTATGTGTTCGATACCCAGGGCTTGCTCAAGACGGGCATCATCATGGGCGCAGCGCGTCTGGCGCCGGGTGGACAGAAGGTCGGCCTGGCGAATGGCAGCGAAGGTTCCGGCTACGAAGGCATTTCGCGCCTGTTTCATACCAACAGCATTCCGCTCGACCAGCGTACGCATGCGGTAGCGCGTGGCCGCCTGGTGGCCGCCGCCGCACTCGGCTACACGGTCGATACGCCGGCCGATTTCGGCTTGCCGGCAGTGTCAGGCAGCGAGCCGCGCCCGGACTGGATGGGTGCTGCGCCGTATTGCGTGTATTTCCACGGCACCGCGCGCGATGCCAAGAAATGGGCGCCGCAGAACTGGATCGCCCTCGGCCATGCGCTGGCGCCGATGCCGATTTTGCTGCCCTGGGGTTCGCCCAAGGAAAAGGCGGAAGCCGAACAGTTGGCGGCCAGCCTGTCGAACGCGCGCGTGCTGCCGAAGCTGTCGATGGGCGACGCTACCCTGCTGGCACGCCACGCGGCGCTGGTGATCGGCGTCGATACGGGCCTGACGCATATCGCCGCAGCCTTCCTGCGTCCGACGGTGGAAATCTATGCCGATTCGCCGCGCTGGAAAACGGAAGGCAACTGGTCGCCGAACATCATCAACCTGGGCGACAAAGGCGCGCCGCCCGGCGTGCCGGAAGTGCTGGCCGCGGCGCAGCGCCTGCTGGCCGAGCATCCTGCCGCCTGACTTCAACGTTACCTATCATGCGACTTCTTTACACCTTTGCCTGGTGGCTGGCCTTGCCCCTGGTGCTGGCGCGGCTGTGGCTGCGCGGACGCCAGGAACCCGGCTACCGCCAGCATTGGGGCGAGCGCCTGGGTTTTTACGGGCGCCAGTTGGAGTCCAAGATGCCGACGCTCTGGCTACACGCCGTGTCCGTCGGCGAGACGCGCGCGGCCGAGCCGCTGATCGATGCGTTGCTGGCCGCATGGCCCGATTGCCGCATCGTCCTCACGCACATGACGCCCACGGGACGCGCCACGGGCAAGTCCCTGTTCGCCAAGCACGGCGCGCGCCTGGTACAAAGCTACCTGCCGTACGACACGGGGGCCATGCCTGCCAGTTTCATCCGCCATTTCGCGCCGCGCATCTGCATCCTGATGGAGACGGAAGTGTGGCCGAATCTGATCCACCAATGCAATCGCCACGGCGTGCCCGTGGTGCTGGCCAATGCGCGACTGTCGCAGCGTTCGCTGGGCAAGGCGCAGCGCCTGGGCAAACTCATCGCCGATGCGGCGCGCGGCATCACTCTGGTGGCGGCGCAGACGCAGGACGACGCCGAGCGCGTGCGCCAGCTGGGCGTGCAGGACGTGGTCGTCACGGGCAGCATCAAGTTCGACGTCGTCGTGCCCGAGGCGGCGCTGGCGACGGGGGCGGCTCTGCGCGCAGCCATCGGCCAGCGGCCCGTTCTGCTGTGCGCCAGCACGCGCGAGGGGGAGGAGCAGTTGATCCTCGAAGCGCTGGCGCGCGCTAGCCTGCCACCTGGCGCGCTGCTGCTGATCGTGCCGCGCCATCCGCAGCGCTTCGACGAGGTGGAAAAAATGGTCGCCGCGCACGGCCTGGCCGTGCAGCGCAGGTCCGGCCTGACGCAGGACGACGCCGTTGCCGCGGGCACGCAGGTGCTGCTGGGTGACTCGATGGGCGAGATGTTTGCCTATTACGCGGCCTGCGATTGCGCTTTCGTTGGCGGCAGCCTGCTGCCGCTGGGCGGGCAAAACCTGATCGAGCCGGCGGCCCTGGGCAAGCCCGTGCTGATCGGTCCCCATACCTTCAACTTTGCGCTGGTGACCGAGCAGGCGATTGCCGCCGGCGGCGCCGCACTGGTGGCGGACGCCGATGCGCTGATGGCGCAAGCATTGGCATTGCTGCAGGATCCGGCGCGCCTGGCGGCTATGGGACAAAAGGCGCTGGCCTTCGCGGCGCAGCACCGGGGTGCCACGCCGCGCACGATCGCTGCCATCAAGACCCTGCTGCCCGTTTAATTGAACAAGACGGGGAGTTCCTGCGAGCGTTTTCTCAGCGCCTGCTTGGCGCCATCGTAATCGGGATAGATCGATTCCACGGTGGCCCAGAAGCGGGGGCTGTGGTTCATTTCCAGCAGGTGCGACAGTTCGTGCGCCACCACGTAGTCGATGAGCGGCAGGGCGAAGTGGATCAGGCGCCAGTTCAGGCGGATCTTGCGCTCGATGGTGCAGCTGCCCCATCGCGTGCCGGCCGAGGATAGCGATAATGAATCGTAGCGCACACCCAGCTTGTCCGCATACAGGTCCAACCGCGCCTCGAACAGCTGGCGCGCTTCATGCTGGAACCAGCCTTTCACTTTTTCCTTCAACTGTTGTTCGCTGCCCGTGGGCGTGACCCATACGTGCAATTCATTCGTCTCGCGCTGGAAGCTGGCGCGGTGGCGCGGCGCCTGGTGCAATCGTAATGTGATCTCGCCACCGAGATAGGGCAACACGGCGCCATCGATCCATTCCACGGGGGGGCGTTGCTGGCGCTGCACCTTGCGCTCGCCCCGTTCCAGCAGCTTCGAGACGATCCAGCCTTGCTTGGCGCGGATGGCGTTGTCGATTTCGGCCAGGGTGACGCGCTTGGGTGCCGTGACGCGCAAACCGTTATCGTCGATCATGAAGCCGATGGAGCGGCGCGTTGAGCGGCGCAGGGCGAATTCGACGAGGTGGCTGCCCAGCTGAAGCTGGCGCAATGGCGGGCCATCGGCGGTGCGTGGCGGGGACGGCAGGGGAGGCGGGGCAGGACGAACGATGGGGGGCGCGGGTGCCACTAGCGGTGGCGCCACGGGCGGCGCTGGCGGTGCCGTGGGGCGCACCGCCGGGGGCGTGCTGGTCGAGACGTCATGCGCGAACAAATCCAGTTGCTGGTCGCCGACCTTGATGGTCTTCATCTGCTGGCGCAGAGTCGGCTCCTGGATGACCGCGCTGATGCCGTCTAGCCAGCGTTGTAGGCGTGAGGCGAAATGACGCGCATTTCTGATTCTATCCAATTTTCCACCTGTTGCATCATGCTGTCCGGGGTTTGCCCTTCCGGCGAAATCGGTTCGCCTATCGAGACGGTGATCAGTCCCGGGCGTTTGAGGAATGACTGCTTGGGCCAGCATTCGCCTGAATTATGCGCAATCGGCACCACCACGGCGCCCGTGGCGATGGCCAGGCGCGTGCCGCCGCTCTTGTACTTGCCCGCCTGGCCCACCGGAATGCGGGTGCCTTCGGGGAACATGATAATCCATTGGCCGTCAGCCAGGCGGCGTTTGCCATGCGCGACCACGCTTTTGAAGGCATGCTTGCCCTGCTTGCGGTCGATGGGGATCATGCGCAGCAGCGCCATCGCCCAGCCAAAGAAGGGGATGTACAGGATCTCCTTCTTGAACACATACACCAGCGGACGGGGCAGGCTGGGCAGCAAGAAGATGGTTTCCCATGCCGACTGGTGCTTTGACAGCACGATGGCCGGCGCATCCGGGAAGTTCTCGGCGCCCTTGACTTCATAGCGGATGCCGCAAATGATCTTGGCGCACCACAGGATAAACACGTTCCAGCGCGAGGTGACCCAATAGCGCTTGTTGTAGCTCAATGGCGCGGCAAAAAAGCACACGCAGGCCCAGACGATGGTGGCCACGATCATGATGGTCATGAACAGCAGGGATCGCAGGAACAGGGAAATATTACGCAATGCGGTTCTCCGAAAATTAGATACTGAATGCCACGCTGGGCGCTGGTGCCGCTGGCGCCTTGAGCAGGTGGCTGACCACGGCGGCCAGGTCGGGGAAGACCTGGCTGCCAGGCGGCAAGCCACCAGTTTCGTTGGTTTTTTCGCCCTTGCCCGTCAAGACCAGGTAGGGCACGCAGCCGCTGATGAAACCTGCCTGCAGATCGCGCAGCGAATCGCCAACGGTGGGCACGCCTTTCAGATTGGTGTTGTAGCGCTTCGAGATTTCATGGAACATGCCCGGTTTCGGCTTGCGGCAGTCGCAATTGTCCGCGCCCGCGTGCGGGCAAAAGAAGATGGCGTCGATATCGGCGCCCACCTGCTGCGCCAGGGTATGCATCTTCTGGTGGATCGCGTTCAGCACCGTCATGTCGAAGTACTCGCGCGCGATGCCCGACTGGTTCGATGCGACGACGACGCGATAGCCGGCCTGGTTCAGGCGGGCTATCGCTTCGAGCGAACCGGGAATCGGCAGCCATTCGGCCGGCGACTTGATGAAGTCCGGCGAGTCATGATTAATGACGCCGTCGCGGTCGAGAATAATCAGTTTCAGCGCCGGCGTGCCCATTATGCCGCCAGCTTGGAAATGTCGGCCACGCGGTTCATCATGCCGTGCAGCGACGACAGCAAGGCCAGGCGGTTGTTGCGCAGGGCGACATCTTCGGCCATCACCATCACGTCGTTGAAGAAGCCATCGACGTCGTCGCGCAGCTGCGCCAGCGTTTGCAGGGTGCTGGTGAAGTCGCCTTTGGCGAAGGCCGCGTCGACTTCCGGCTGCACGCGCGAGACGGCGGCGGCGAGTTTTTTCTCCGCTTCGTCCTGCAGCAGCGCCACGTTGACGCCATTGTCGGCAACCAGCTTGAGCGCTTCCTCGTTCTTTTTCAGGATGTTCGTGATGCGCTTGTTGGCGGCGGCCAGCGAGGCGCTTTCCGGCAGGGCGGCAAACGCCTGCACGGCTTCCAGGCGCTGAACGATGTCGTCCAGGCGGTCCGGATTTTGCGCCACGACGGCTTCGATTTCATTCGGCGAGAAACCGCGTTCGCGCAAAATGCCGCGCAGGCGGTCCAGCATGAAAGTGGTGACGTCCGCCACAGGGTCCTTGAAGCCGGGGATGGCGGCAAATTGCGAAGCGGCGTCGCCCAGCAAGCTCTGGATCGACAGGGGCAAGCGCTTTTCCAGCAGCATGCGCAGCACGCCCAGGGCGTGGCGGCGCAGCGCGAACGGGTCCTTGTCGCCCGTGGGTGCCAGGCCGATAGCCCAGATGCCGACCAGGGTTTCGAGCTTGTCGGCCAGGGCCACGGCGGTGCCGGTGGCGGTCGATGGCAGGCTGTCGCCGGCAAAGCGCGGCTGGTAATGCTCGGAGGCGGCCAGCGCCACTTCTTCCTGCTCGCCGTCATGGCGCGCGTAGTACGTGCCCATGATGCCTTGTAGTTCCGGGAATTCGCCCACCATGTCGGTCAGCAGATCGGCCTTGGCCAGCAGGGCGCCGCGTTCGGCCAGGGCCGCGTCGTAGCCCAATTTGGCGGCGATGGCGCCGGCCAGCGACTTGACGCGCTCTGTGCGGGCGGCTTGCGTCCCCAGTTTGTTGTGGTAGACGACGTTGGCCAGCAGCGGCAAACGCGATGCCAGCGTTTTCTTCTTGTCTTGCTCGAAGAAGAACTTGGCGTCCGACAGGCGCGGACGCACGACGCGCTCGTTGCCGCCGATGATGTGTTCGGGCGTGTCCGTTTCGATGTTCGAGACGATCAGGAAGCGCGAGCGCAGCTTTCCTTCACTGTCGGTCAGCGCGAAGTATTTCTGGTTTGTCTGCATGGTGAGGATCAGGCATTCCTGCGGCACGGCCAGGAATTCTTCCTCGAAGTGGCACTCATACACGACCGGCCATTCGACCAGGGCCGTGACTTCGTCGAGCAGTGCTTCTGGCATCAGCACCTGGTCGGCACCGGCCTTGTCCAGCAGCTGGGCGCGGATGCGTTCCTTGCGCTCCTCGTTGCTGGCGATGACGCTGGCGTTGAGGATCAGGGACGGCGCATAGTTTTCCGCGTGCGCGATGGTGATAGCCTTGCCGTCGGTCAGGAAGCGGTGGCCCAGGGTGGTGCGGCCGGCGCTAAGGCCCAGCAGGGTCAAAGGCAGCACGTTGATGCCATGCAGTGCGATCAGGCTGTGGGCAGGGCGCACGAATTGCACGGTCGTGCCATCCGGGCGCTGATAGCTCATCAGTTTTGGAATCGGCAGCTTGGCGGCCGATTCGCTCAGGGCCGCCTGCGCGCCGGTGGCGAGCTGGCTGCCAGGGGCCGTGTAAGTGTAGAAGAAGCTTTCGGCCTTGCCATCGGCGGCGCGTTCCAGGTCGGCCACCGTCAGCTCGGGGAAGCCCAGCGCCGCCAGTTTCTTGGCCAGCGGCGGCGTGCCGTTGCCGTTCGCGTCCAGCGCCACGGAGACGGGCAGGACTTTTTCACGAATGGATTTATCGGGCGAGACTTCGCGCACGTTGGTGATGGAGACGGCCAGGCGGCGCGGCGAGGCATAGCTGGTGGCGACGCTGTCGGCTTCCAGGAAATCGCGCGCCTTGAGGCCGTTGACGATGCCGGCGGTAAAGGCCGCGCCCAGTTTGGCCAGCGCTTTCGGCGGCAGTTCTTCGGTCAGCAGTTCGATGAGCAGTGTTTGGTTCATGGTGTTCTTGTCTGGTACGGCGATGTAGAGGCTCGAATGATGGAGGCTCGAAGTTAAGCGGCGGCGGGTTGGTCTGCGGCGGGCAGCATCGGGAAACCGAGGCGCTCACGTGAGTCGTAATACGCTTGCGCCACCAGGCGCGACAGGGTGCGCACACGGCCGATATAGGCGGCGCGTTCCGTCACCGAGATGGCGCCACGCGCGTCCAGCATATTGAAGCTGTGCGAGGCCTTCATGATTTTCTCGTAGGCGGGCAGGGTCAGTTGCAGCTCGATCAGGCGCTTGGCTTCCGCTTCGTAGTTGCTGAACTGTTCGAACAGCAGGTCCGTATTCGCGTGCTCGAAGTTGTAGGTCGATTGCTCCACCTCGTTCTGGTGGAAGACGTCGCCGTAGGTCAGTTTTTTGGTCACGCCGTTTTCTTCCCACTCGGTCCAGACCAGGTCATACACGTTTTCCACGCCTTGCAGATACATGGCCAGGCGTTCGATGCCGTAGGTGATCTCACCCAGTACGGGCTTGCAATCGAGGCCGCCCACTTGCTGGAAGTAGGTAAATTGGGTCACTTCCATGCCATTCAGCCAGACTTCCCAGCCCAGGCCCCAGGCGCCCAGAGTCGGGCTTTCCCAGTCGTCTTCGACGAAGCGCACGTCATTCTGTTGCAGGTCCAGGCCCAGTGCGACCAGCGAACCCAGATACAGGTCGAGGATGTTTTCCGGCGCGGGCTTCAAGACCACCTGATACTGGTAGTAGTGCTGCATGCGGTTCGGGTTTTCGCCATAGCGGCCATCTTTCGGGCGGCGCGACGGCTGCACATACGCGGCGCGCCAGGGTTCCGGGCCGATAGCGCGCAGGAAGGTACCGGTGTGGAAGGTGCCGGCGCCGACTTCCATGTCGTAAGGCTGGAGCAGGGCGCAACCTTGCTTGTCCCAATAGGTTTGCAAGGTCAGGATAATTTGTTGAAATGTGAGCATCGTATGAGTTCGCCGCGCGGGAGGCTGCGCGCTGTAAGGGGTTGCTTGAAGCCCGGACGCAGTTAATCAAGCGCGTCCGGGCCGGAGTTTTGCTAATTTTAGCGGTTTTTACGGGCCCACTGTGACTCTTCGGGCAATATCGGCCGCTTATTGCGGCGCGGCGCGGCCACGGCGCGCGGCGCGCGACAGCAGGAAGGCCGCCAGCAGGGCCAGTGTGGCCAGGGCCAGCACCAGTTTATTGCCATACAAAATGTACGGCGTCATGCCGCCCATGCCTTGCACCTTGGCTGCCAGCGTGGCTTGCTGTTCCGGCGGCAGCAGGCTTTGCACCACGCCTTTGCCGTCGATGACGGCGGTGGCGCCCGTATTCGTCGAGCGCAGCATCGGGCGGCCCGTTTCCAGGCTGCGCATCTGCGAAATCTGCAGATGCTGCGGGATGGCGATCGAATCGCCAAACCAGGCCAGGTTGGAGATATTCAGCAGCACCGAGGCCGACTGCTTGCCATTGCGGTGGGCGCTGGCCAGCTGGCCCGCGATTTCTTCACCAAACAAGTCTTCGTAGCAGATATTCGGCAGCACCAACTGGTCGCGCACCTGGAGCGGCGCTTGCACGTCGGCGCCGCGGCCCATGTCGCCCAGCGGGATGGCCATCATGGCGACAAACCAGTGCAGGCCGGGCGGCACAAATTCGCCGAATGGCACCAGGTGGTGCTTGCGGTACTGGTAGTAGGGGCCAGCCGCGCTGTTGGGCGTGATGCCCAGCGCCGCATTGTAGAAGCGCTGCTGTTCGTCGAACACGGGCATACCGAGCAAAATCGTGCTGCCCGTCTGCTGCGAATAAGTCGCCAAGCTATCCAGATAGCCGGGCGGCAGCTGGTGCGGCAGCACGGTGACGGCCGTTTCCGGCGTGGCGATCAGGTCGGCCGGCGCGCTGGTGATGGCGCTCTGGTACATTTGCAGGGCGCCCAGCACGAAGCCGGGGTCGAATTTCTGCTGCTGCGGCACATTGCCTTGCAACAGGCGCACCGTGATCGGGCGTCCGACCGGATGGGTCCAGTTCATGTATTGCAAGCTATAGCCTGCCGCGTACAGGGCGATGACGCCGCCCAGCGCGCTCCAGCGCGTGCGGTGCAGGGGGTGGACTAGCAAGAGCAGGGCACCGGCCGATAGCGCCGCCAGCCAGCCCAGGCCATATGCGCCGACGATGGGGGCAAAGCCGGCCAGCGGGCTGGTATTGTGGGCATAGCCCGTGGCCAGCCACGGGAAACCCGTAAACAGCCAGCCGCGCGTCCATTCGAACAGGGTCCACAGGGAAGGTAAGATCAACAGCGTCATTGTCGGCAGCGAGAGTACCCAGCGCTGGCGCAGCCAGGCGGCCGCGCCCATGGCCAGGGCTACATAAATGGCCATCAAGAGTGCCAGCAGGGCCACGGCGATGGCCGCCAGCGGCGCGGCCATGTCGCCATAACGGTGCATGGAAATGTACAGCCAGTGCGTGCCGGCCGCGCACCAGCCAAAACCGTAGGCCCAGCCGATCAGCGTGCCGGCCTTGACGTTCGCCGCGCGCAGCACCTGGTAGAACAGTACGCCCAGGCTGAGGATTTGCAGCGGCCAGTAACCGAAAGGGGCGAACGCCAGCACCGCGACGGCGCCGGCGATGGCGGCAGTCAGCATGCGCGCCCACGTGCTGCGGGGCTGTTTGGCGGGGGCGTTGGGATCCAAGCGTCTGAAACGCATTTACAGCACGCGCATGTCAGAGTTCCAGTTCCGGCACGTTGGGCAGGCGCTCGACGAGCAGCACGTGCACCTGGCGCGCATCGGCGCGCAGCACCTCGAAGCGCAAATTGCCCAGGTCGAAAATATCGCCCTTGTGCGCCATGCGGCCCAGGTACTTCGAGACCAGGCCGCCGATGGTGTCGACGTCGTCGTCCACCAGGTGGCTGCCGACTTCTTCGTTGAACTGTTCGATCTCGGTCAGCGCCTTGACGCGCCAGCGGGGGCCGAACTGGCCTTCCTTGAGCGACAGGATATTGTCCTCGGCTTCGTCGAAGTCGTATTCGTCCTCGATATCGCCGACGATCTGTTCCAGCACGTCTTCGATGGTGATCAGGCCGGCGACGCCGCTGTATTCATCGACGACGATGGCCATGTGATTGTGGTTGGCGCGGAAATCGCGCAGCAGCACATTCAGGCGTTTCGATTCGGGGATGAAGATGGCGGGGCGCAGCATGTCGCGGACGTCGAAAGTTTCTTCTGCGTAATAACGCAGCAAATCTTTCGCCAGCAGGATACCGATGACCTTGTCGCGCTCGCCTTCGATCGCGGGGAAGCGCGAGTGGGCGGTGGACAGGACTTCCGGCATCCATTCCTCGATCGGCTTGCTGATGTCGATGACATCCATTTGCGAACGGGGAATCATGATGTCGCGCGCACAGAGATCCGATACCTGGAACACGCCTTCGATCATCGACAGGGCGTCGGCGTCGATCAGCTTGCGTTCATGCGCATCGTGTAGAACTTCGAGCAATTCTGCACGGTTCTCTGGCTCGGGGGATATGAGTGCGGTCAGGCGTTCAAACAGTGACCGGTGGGGCTTGACGTCAGTTCTGACGCCACTAGGGTGCTCGGGCATAGGAGGCGTGAGCCGTTGTTGCGAAGGGATATAGGATACACCAAAAGTGGGCCAATACCGGATTTCCCCGCTTTTGATGCAAATTTAATACGTTGAAGTGTGCCGTTGCCCGACGTTTCAGGCGTCCTGGCCCAGCACGCGTGCGCGCAAGGCTGCCACGTCCGCCTGCCAGTCGGCGAAATGCTCGCTGTCCTGCCATAGCTGGCGCAGTTCCGACGTTTCCGCCACGATCTTGTCCAGTGCCAGGCGTGCTTTTTCCAGCAACGGCGGCGTGACTTTCTTCTTGCAGGCAGCGACCCATGCGTCCACTTCGGCGGTGGCCGGGTCGTCCTCGCCCGGTTTGCCCAGCAGGCGCGCGATTACTTCCAGCGCGGCCAGCGCTTCGGCGGCAAACGGCGCTTCCAGTTCCGCTGCCTGGCTGTCGATGACGTTGTCGAGCGTCGTCTCGACCAGTTCCAGGGTTCTATATTCGTGCAAATCCTGCGCCCAATCCATGGCGTAGTCGTTGCCGAAGGCATCCAGTGCCCAGGTGCTCATGGCGCGCACTCCTGGTACGGGTCGGTGATGCCGAGTTTCGCGAGGATGTCCGTTTCCAGGCCCTCCATCTCGGTGGCTTCCTCGTCATCCATGTGGTCGTAGCCCTGCGCATGCAGCACGCCGTGCACGATCAAATGGGCCGTATGCTCTTCCACGCTTTTCTTTTGCTCTTGCGCTTCCTTTTCCAGCACGTCCGTGCACAGGATGATGTCGGCGCGCGTGGGCTCGTCGTCACCGAGTTCTTCGCCTTCGTTGTAGGCAAAGGTCAGCACGTTGGTGGCGTAATCCTTTTCGCGGTAGTCGCGGTTCAAGGTACGGCCTTCTTCCGCATCGACGAAGCGGATGGTGAATTCGGCCGGCGCGAACAGAGCCGCCTTGACCCAGCGGCGCACTTTCGGCCGCGTGATCAGGGTTTCCAGGCGGGCGTCCGGGTATTGCACGGACAGCGAGAGTTTATTTTTTTCGGACATTTTTGGCGGCAGCTGGTTTCAATAAGGGGAGTAACTGGGCGGCGTTGGCGCCGGCCGCCTGCGCCGTTTCATAGGCATCGACGATGCGGGCGACGAGCGGATGGCGCACCACGTCGCTACTGTTAAATTGCGTAAAGCCGATGCCGCGCACATCTTTCAGCACGTGTACGGCGTCGATCAGACCGCTTGTCTGGCTCTTGTGCAGGTCGACTTGCGTCACGTCGCCCGTCACCACGGCCTTGCTGCCAAAGCCGATGCGCGTCAAAAACATCTTCATCTGCTCGACGGTGGTGTTTTGCGCTTCATCGAGGATGACGAAGGCATGGTTCAGGGTGCGCCCGCGCATATAGGCCAGCGGGGCGATCTCGATCACCTGTTTTTCAAACAGTTTTTGCGTGCGGTCAAAGCCCAGCAAATCGTACAGTGCGTCGTACAGGGGACGCAGGTAAGGGTCGACCTTTTGCGCCAGGTCGCCCGGCAAAAAGCCCAGGCGTTCGCCCGCTTCGACGGCGGGGCGCGTCAGGATGATGCGCTTGACGGCGTCGCGTTCGAGCGCGTCGACGGCGCAGGCGACGGCCAGGTAAGTCTTGCCCGTGCCGGCCGGACCCACGCCGAAGCTGATGTCGTGTTCGAGGATGTCGCGCAGGTAGGCGATCTGGTGCGGCGTGCGCCCGCGCAGGTCGCTGCGCCGGGTTTTCAGCACGGGGCTGGCGATGTCCGGCTCGACGAAGGTGCTGATGGGCGCGTTGGTATGGTGTTCCGAGGCGGCGGACAGCCCTGCGCGCTGTTCCACCAGGGCCAGCTGCACTTCTTCCAGCGGCACGACCTTGTTGGCGATGGCGTAGAACTGTTCGAGAATTTCCACGGCGCGTACGGCATTGCTGCCGCCAACGATGAATTTCTCGCCGCGGCGGAAGATCGTCACGTCGAGAGCGGCGGAAATCTGGCGCAGGTTTTCATCGAGCGGCCCGCACAGATGCGCCAGGCGCGTGTTGTCCAGCGGCTCGGGGATGAAGTAATGCGGCTGTATCGGGGCTTTGGTTTTCAACTGGCTCTTTTCAATGCGGGTGCGCTGGCGACAAGTTCGCCGCGCAGGGTGTAGGAATGGCTTTCGGTGATGCGCACGTCGACCAGTTGGCCGACCAGCTGCAGCGCGTCCGGGCCGGCGTCGAAATTGACCACGCGGTTGTTTTCCGTGCGGCCTTGCAGCTCGCGATCAATCGTATCTTTCTTCGAGCGGCCTTCGACGAGGATGGTTTGCACGCTGCCCACCATGGCCAGGCTGTACTTGCGCGTGTTGGCGTCGATGGCCGCCTGCAGCTGCTGCAAACGGGCCAGCTTGACGTCATGCGGCGTGTCGTCTTCCAGGCTGGCAGCCGGCGTGCCGGGGCGCTTGCTGAAGATGAAGCTGTAGCTGTTGTCGAAACCGACGTCGGCGATCAGCTTCATCATGGCGTCGAAGTCGGCCTGGGTCTCGCCAGGGAAACCGACGATGAAGTCCGAGGAAATGGCCATGTTCGGGCGCACGGCGCGGATGCGGCGGATGATGGACTTGTATTCGAGGCCCGTGTAGCCGCGCTTCATGGCGCCGAGGATCTTGTCGGAACCGTGCTGCGCCGGCAGGTACAAATGGTCGACCAGTTGCGGGATCTTGGCATAGGCGTCGATCAGGCGCTGCGTGAATTCCTTCGGGTGGCTGGTGACGAAGCGCATGCGGGCGATGCCGGGAATGTCGGCCACGTACTCGAGCAGCAGGGCGAAGTCGGCGATCTCTCCCCCTTCCATCGCGCCGCGGTAGGCGTTCACATTTTGGCCCAGCAGGGTGATTTCCTTGACGCCCTGGGCGGCCAGTCCCGCCACTTCCGTCAGCACGTCCTCGAAGCGGCGCGACACTTCTTCGCCGCGCGTGTAGGGCACGACGCAGTAGCTGCAATATTTGCTGCAGCCTTCCATGATGGAGACAAACGCCGAAGCGCCGTCCACTTTGGCCGGCGGCATGTGGTCGAACTTTTCGATTTCCGGGAAGCTGATGTCGACCTGCGAGGCGCCGCTGGAGCGACGCAGGGCTATCATCTGCGGCAGGCGGTGCAGGGTTTGCGGGCCGAAGACCATGTCGACATACGGCGCGCGCTTGACGATGGCGTCGCCTTCCTGCGAGGCCACGCAGCCGCCCACACCGATCAAGAGGTGCGGCTTGGCCAGTTTCAGCTCGCGCAGACGGCCCAGGTCGGAAAACACTTTTTCCTGCGCCTTTTCGCGCACGGAGCAGGTGTTGAGCAGGATCACATCGGCATCTTCCGGCGTGTCGGTACGCACCAGGCCGTCGGAGGCGCCCAGCACGTCGGCCATCTTGTCTGAGTCGTACTCGTTCATCTGGCAGCCGAAGGTTTTAATGAATACTTTTTTCTGCATGGAGTCGGGTGCTTATCGGTAAATGTGGCGGCAAATAAATGGGGCAAAAAATGGGGCAAAAAATGGGGCAAATAAGTGTGGCGGCAAGGTGGCTTGCGCCGTGCGCCGCCCAGGGTGGGGACGGTGGATGACCGGCCGGGCGCCTCTGGCTGCCCGGTGGCAGGCTCGCTGCAAGTTCAAGCCATAGTTTAGCGTAAATCGCCGGGACGGGCCATGTCGCGCTGATCTTGCCGACCAGATTGCAGCGTGAATACGGCGCACGACATGACGATGCTGAAAAGCATTTATTGCCGTACGACACCATTGATTTGTAACAAGTTGCTGCAAAGCCTTGTGCGCGCCCGCTGGCATCCTAATGTGTTGAAATAGCATCGTTTCCAAGCCAACCAGCAGCTTGATTGATATTTAACAATCAGGAAGTTTGCGCGAGGCGCAGATGCGGCCTGTTTGGGCTAGTATATTGTCTTATATGCAATTCATTTTAGTGAATTGCACGTGTTTTACTCACGCGGCATGCTGCACACGTTGGCTGAACGTGGCTGTGCGAGTCCTGTGCAGGCAGTGCGAGAAGGAGGGAAGAAGGAGGGGAGGCTGAATCGGATGGGAAGACGTTTATTTAAACACTCTAAGCCAGCCTTAAGTTCGTATCGGCATTATTTTCTACATTCACCAGACGAGGAAAAATCATGGCACATCATGCATTAGCATCGCAAGAGAGTTACAACCCGAATCACCTGCTGGATATTCTGCTGAGCAAGATGCAGCTGAAAAACGACGCAGCCCTGTCGCGCCTGCTTGAAGTGGCGCCACCCGTCATCAGCAAGATCCGCCACCACCGCTTGCCGGTCGGCGCCTCGCTGTTGATCCGCATGCACGAAGTGACGGGCATGAGCATCCGTGACCTGCGCGACTTGATGGGCGACCGCCGCACCAAGTATCGTCTGTCCGACGCCCAGGGTCGTCCAAAAGCGGAAGACCGCGGCGATGCGCAAGAATCGAATTACGCGCACTGATGTGGTTGCGCGCTGACTGTGCCGCTTGCGTAGCTGCTGGCGGCAACAGGCTGGCGCGGACCGGGCAGCATGGACCGGGTAAGATGGATATACCGCAGTACCCATAACGGCTTTCGCTTCGCGGCGAGAGCCGTTGGCATTTGGCGCGGCGGTTAGCTCAGCAGTGCCGAGGTGATTTCGTCGTAGCGCAGCTCCGTTTCACGGAACAGTTGCAGATACGTGTCTTCGCCCAGGCCCAGCGCATCCCAGGCCACCGGCGAGACGCGCGGCACCATGTCGTCGCCCGCTTGCGCCAGGTCGAGCGCGCAGACGATAGCATTGGCCACGTGGATCAGCGCTGCCAGGAAGCCGGCCCCCGGCGCTTCCGGCTGCAGGTAGTTGGCCAGTGCCAGGTGCATGGTGTCGGAAAAATTCCAGTGCTCGGCCAGTGCCACGCCTGCCTGCACATGGTCCACGCCCAGCACGGCCCGCTCCGCTTCGAGCAGGCTGCTATCGTGCGTTGCCTGGTGCGCGATGACTTGGGCGTAGTGCGCGGGAAAACTGCTGACCAGCACCAGACGGCCGATGTTATGCAGCAAGCCGGCCGTAAAGGCGTAATCCTGGTTAAAGCGGATCTGCCGCGCCAGCACCTTGGCGCAGGCGGCCGTCGCCACCGAATGGCGCCAGAAAGCCTTGTCGTCGAAGCCGGGACAGCGTCCTTCCGGGAAGCAACCCGTGATGGCGGCGGACGTGATCAGGCTGCGCGTGGTCTGGAAGCCCAGGTAGGTAATCGCCTGCTGGATGGTGGTGGCCTTCACTTGCAGGCCATATTGGGAAGAGTTGGCCAGGCGCAAGGTTTTCGCCGTCAGCGCCTGGTCGTACGACACTTTTTTGGCCAGCACGGAAATATCGACGTCTTCCTGGTCGATGCTGTTGAGTAACTCCATCACGACGGCGGGCAGCGAGGGCAGGTTATCAAGGTGGGCGACGATATCGTCTAGGGTCAACTGGGTGCTCATGTCGCGTCTCCCGTACCCAGGCGGTATTGCATGACATAGCTGCGCAGCAAGGTGGTGGCCGCGTCCTCGGGATCGTCCGGATCATGCTTGCGGAACAGATGGGCTAGCCGCGCGCTGTGGGCCGCTTGCTGTGCGGCGATTGCTTCCGGCGAGGGCGGCGGCGCCTGGATCGGCAGCATGTCGATGCCGTGGCGCGGCATCAGGGCCAGCATGTTTTCCGTTAGTACCGCGCCTTGCGGCAACAGCACTTGTCCATGCGCGTCGAGCAAGACATCCGACAAGACCATGCCAGGACGCACTTGTTCAAGGGGTAGATGTTGATGCATGACCGCCATGACGACTCCTTAGATGATTGCGGGATATTACCATTGCCATGACGCAATGTCTCAACCTGTATCAAGACCACGCTGGAAAACGGGGCTGCTGTAAATCTTGCCAATAAGCATGTCATACCGTACATTTGCTTCAGGCTGTTGTCCGCTGACGTATCTGCGCCCGCACCGCGGGCCGGCGAGCTGCCTGGTCCGGGGAGTGTTGATCGATGGTGAGTATCCAAGTCCGGCTGACCCTGCTTTTTGTCGTGATCGTCACCTTGGTGTTGGGCATTTCCGGCAGCTATACCCAATATACACTGAGCCAGGAACTCGAATCGGGCAGTGCGCGCCTGCGCAGCGGCGTGCTGACGCGCTTGCAGACCAGCTTGCCTTCCGCCCTGTGGGACCTCGATAAATCCAAGGTCGACAGCATCGTCGCTGCCGAAATGCTGCCGCCGGAACTGGTCGGCATCCGCGTCTACGATGCTTCCGTGGGCCTGTTCGCGGGCGAAGTGCGCGATGCGGCCGGCACCTTGGTGCCTTTGACCTCCGACGTGGCCATGGGCGGCATGCCCGTCGAGGCGCCGCTGGTGTTCCGCGACGCCGTCGCGGCGGCCACGGGTGGCAAGCCGGTGATCGTCGGCAAGGTCATCGTCAATTTCAGCCGTGCGCAGATCGATGCGGCCCTGCGCAGCGAAGTGCGGCGCAAGGTGCTGGAAGTGTTGCTGCTTGACATCATCCTGGTGGGTGCTCTGGCGCTGAGCCTGCGCATCGTCTTCGGGCCCTTGAAACAGTTGCGCGACGGCTTGATCGACCTGGCCACGCGCGGCAGCGATGAGGTCGAGGAGTTGCCGGAAAACCGGCGCGACGAATTGGGCGACGTGATCCGCGGCTTCAATGCCGTGCAGCGCAAGCTCAAGTCCATCATCGAGGGCAGCCGCGAGGCGGAAGACATGGCGCGCCGTTCGCAGCAGGAGACGGCGCAGGCCATGGACGAGCTGCGCCGCGCGCAGGAATCGTTGCTGCAGTCGGAACGCCTGGCCTCGCTGGGCAGCCTGGTGGCGGGCGTGGCGCATGAAATCAATACCCCGGTCGGCATTGCGCTGACCAGCGCTTCGGTGCTGAAGGAAGCCACCGATCACATCAGTGCAGCGGTGGCCGGCGGCAGCGTGAAGAAAACCGATATCGTGCGTTACCTGGAAACGGCCAGCGAAAGTGCGCGGCTGATCATGAACAATGCCTACCGCGCCGCACATCTGATCCACAGCTTCAAGCAGATCGCCGTCGACCAGGTCAGCGAGGCGCGCCGTTTGTTCGAATTGCGCGACTATATCGGTGAAGTGGTCTCGAGCCTGCAGCCGACCTTGAAAAAGACGCGCATCAGCATCGATATCCATTGTCCGCCTGACATCATGCTCGACAGCTATCCGGGCGCGCTGGCGCAGGTGCTGACCAATTTGGTCTTGAACTGTGTCGAGCACGCCTTCGATGCAGATACTGCCGGTAACATCCATATCGGCGTGCGCCGCGACGGCGAGTGGATCTCCATGCAGGTGCGCGACAACGGCCGCGGCATCGCGCCCGATATGCTCGACCGCGTGTTTGACCCGTTTGTCACCACGCGGCGCGGACAGGGCGGCACGGGCTTGGGCTTGAATATCGTGTTTAACTTGATTGCCAAGCAGTTTGGCGGCACCATCACGGTCAGCAGCACGCTGGGGCAGGGCGCGACATTCCTGCTGCGTCTGCCCACGGTGACGCCGTTACCTGACAGCACCAGCAGCCAGGCATAGGCAAGGAGAAGAGACATGGCACAGCTAGAAAACAGTCAGCAAGTCGCGTTTTTGCGCGGGATCAATGTGGGCCGTGCCAAGCGCGTGGCCATGGCCGATCTGCGCAAGCTGCTGGGCGACTTGGGTTTTGCGCAGGTACGTACCGTACTCAACAGCGGTAACGTCGTATATGAGGGGGGCAAGGTGGCACCGGCCGAGGCCGCTGCCCGCATCGAAGAAGCGCTGGTACTGAAACTGGGCGTGGCGGCCAGGGTGACGGTGCTGTCGGCCAGCCAGTTTGCCGAACTGATGGAGCAGAACACCTTGGCGCCCGCGGCCGATGCCGCCCGTCTGCTGACGCTGGTGCTGAACAATCCTGCCGACGTGCAGCGCCTGGCGCCGTTACTGCAGCGGCCGTGGCAGCCGGAAGCGCTGGCGCTGGGGCGGTGGGCAGCGTATGCATGGTGTCCCGATGGCGTGCTGGCCAGCAAG
This sequence comes from Janthinobacterium sp. DSP2-3-3, assembly GCF_049897325.1. NCBI lineage: Bacteria > Pseudomonadati > Pseudomonadota > Betaproteobacteria > Burkholderiales > Oxalobacteraceae > Janthinobacterium > Janthinobacterium sp. DSP2-3-3. Next base: position 393,432 of record NZ_JAFCWA010000004.1, read on the forward strand.
GTGGTGGCGGCGCTGGGCGTACTGCTGGGTGATGGCGTCACCTCGCGCAACTGGGCCACCATGCAAAAATTACATGCGCTGCTGAACGGGCCCGATGCGGCTGCCACATCCTCATTTTCCAAGGAGTACTGATGCCTGCCATTACCGGCGCATTCGACGTCACCATCAGCCCGGAAACCTTGTCGGACACGGCCGCGCAGTCGGGGTTGGGACGCTTGTCGCTAGCCAAGCGCTACCATGGCGCTCTCGACGCCAGCGCACAGGGCGAGATGCTCAGCGTGCGCGCCGCCGTGGCCGGTTCGGCAGGCTATGTGGCGCTGGAACGGGTCGAGGGTGCCCTGGACGGGCGCCACGGCAGTTTTTATCTGCAGCACAGCGGCAGCATGACGCGCGGTGCGCCCGCCTTGTCGGTGACGGTGGTGCCCGATACGGGGACGGGCCAGTTGCAAGGGCTGTCGGGCAAGGGCTGTCGGGCAGCCTGGCCATCCGCAGCGAAGACGGCAAGCATTATTATGATTTCACGTATGACATTGCTGAGACGCCATGAACTGGGATATCGTCAAGGGCGTGCTGATCCTGCTGGTCGCCGGCAGCGCCCTGGGCATGGCATTCGTACTCATGTCCGCCTCGGGGCCGGACAAGGCAGGCTGCATCGCGCGCGCCCTGAAATCAGGCATTCCTGTGGGTAATATCGAGAGAGTCTGCCGTCTGCTGGACAAGTCGTAGCGCAGATAAAAAATTCCGCGCAAGGCGGAATTTTTTACGCTGGCGCCATGACGCCGCACAAGTCGCTTCAACTATCGAATTTTTCCTGTTTTTCACCGTGCATGCTCAAGGCCAGCAAACCCAGTCCCACCATTAACATTGAAACCATGCTCGCTTCTGGCACGGGCGGCGGTACATTGGATTGCTGTGCAGGCGCTGCCGTGATGGGCTTGGGAGGTGCCAGGGTGCCATGGCGTGCGCCGTTGCTCCAGTGTGACACCGTAATCGCGGTACTGCTGGCCAGCAGGCGCGCGTACGGCAAGTCCGGCGTTTCCCAGCCGGGATTGTTATTCAAGCTGATGCTTTCATCGATCGTCACAGCTTCGCTGGCATCGTGTAGCTTGCCCACCGTCGTATCGCTGACTGCCGCCACGCTCCATGCACTGGCCGACAGCGCCAGCATGGCCACGCATAGCGGCTGAAAGATCTTCATCTTTGACTCCTTGGTTCACCGTTCGGCGCGGCCGAAACCGGCCTGCGCCTGGACGGACAATGCGCCTGTACGGGGGCGTATCACGATTTTTCTGATGAGGTCTTATTACAGCACAAATCGTGGCAATTTTGCTACGTAAATTTGCATTAAATTACGAATATTTATCATTTTGATAGTGCGAAGACTATCGCTGCCGCTCACTTTGCATGAGCACGCTATCGTTGAAAAACACTGTTGTTTTTTTGTGCGAATCGCCAGCAGGAAAACAATATATTGATTAGTATATTGTTTATCGCACGATGCACAACATGACCGCCTGTGGGAGGGCAAGATGGAGACAGTTGCAACACAACACGCCGAATACAAGCTCGATGCCATGCGCGCCTCGGCCTACAAAGCCAGCGCGCTGCTCAAGGCCATGGGCAATGCCGACCGCCTGATGCTGCTGTGCCAGCTTTCGCAGGGCGAGCATTGCGTCAGCGACCTTGAGCAAAAGGTGGGCATCGGCCAGCCGACCCTGTCGCAGCAACTGGGCGTGCTGCGCGAGGAAATGCTGGTGGCCACGCGGCGCGACGGCAAACAGATTTATTACCGTGTCGCCAGCGCATCCGTGTTGGCCGTGCTGCAGGTGTTGTACGCGCAATTTTGCGCGCCGCGCCCCCTGTTCAACGACGAAGCGGACTGACCTTGCCATGAGTATAGCCTGGCAACACTTCACCCCCTGGGCCTCGCTGGCCGGCGGCATGCTGATCGGCCTGGCGGCTGCCCTGCTGATCCTGTTCAATGGCCGCATTGCCGGCATCAGCGGCATCCTCGGCGGCCTGCTGCGCCCGCGCCAGGGCGACCTGGGCTGGCGTATCGCTTTTCTAGCGGGCCTGATCGGCACGCCCCTGTTGTATTCGCTGTGGCAAGCCTTGCCGCCTGTACAGATCGACGCGGCCACGCCGGCCCTGATCGTCGCGGGCCTGATGGTGGGCGTGGGCGTGCGCTATGGCGCCGGCTGCACCAGCGGCCACGGCGTGTGCGGCCTGTCGCGCCTGTCACCCCGTTCGCTGGCGGCCACCATGGCCTTCATGGCGGCCGGTTTCCTCACCGTGTATCTGTTGCGCCATCTGTGAGCAAGCCTATGAGCAAGCTACTTCTTTCCCTGTTAAGCGGCCTCGTCTTTGGCTTGGGCCTGATCGTTTCCGGCATGAGCAACCCGGCCAAGGTGCTTGGTTTCCTCGACCTGGCAGGCGCCTGGGACCCGTCGCTGGCGCTGGTGATGGGCGGTGCCATCGCCGTGGGCCTGCCTGCGTTCTGGCTGGCAGGACGGCGCAGCACGGCGCTGCTGGGCGAGCCCATGCAATTGCCAGCGGCGCGGCGCATCGACCGGCGTTTGCTGCTGGGCAGCCTGGCCTTTGGCGCAGGCTGGGGCATCGCCGGTTTCTGTCCCGGTCCCGCCCTCGTATCCCTGCTGGCGGGCCAGCCGAAGGCATGGATTTTTGTGGGCGCGATGCTGGCCGGTATGGCCCTCTTTGAAGTACTGGAGCGCCGCAAGGCACCCGCGCCGGCCTGAGACGGTACAATCTGGCGCATCGTCACTCTGGATACCCGCATACATGAAGACCGTGATTTTCCGCGCCGGCGCGCGTGCCGCCCTGCTGTGCAGCGTGCTGGCGCTGGCTGCCTGCGGCAACTTGCTGAAGAAGACAGCGCCGCCCGCTCCCGCGCCCGTGGCCGATACCTTGCCCAATCCGCAAGTATTGCTGCTGGGTGAAGTGCATGACAATGCGCAAGGCCAGCGCCTGCGCGTCGAGGAGTTGCAGCGCCGCCTGGCGGCTGGCTGGCGTCCCGTGATTGTCATGCAGCAGTTCGACCGCGAAAACCAGGCCTTGCTGACGCGCGCCGCGCGCGATTGCGCCGACCCCGACTGCATCATCCGCGTGATGGAACAGCCGCGCTGGGACTGGAGCTTGTACCGGCCCGTGCTGGACCTCGTCATCAGCTACCAGCTGACTCTGGTCGCCGGCAATTTGTCGCCGGCCGATGCCTCGCGCATCGTGCGCGACGGCATCCAATCGGCGATGCCGCCCGCCATGGTGGCCACTTACCTGGCCGCGCCCGTGCCGGCCGATATCCTGGACGGGCAACAGAAGGAGGTCCAGGCGGCCCGCTGCAATATGCTGCCCGAGATGATGATCAAAGGTGTCGTCAATGCCCAGGTGGCGCGCGATATCTGGATGGCCAAGCTGATCCGCGACCAGGCGCCGCGCGATGTGGTGCTGATCGCTGGCAATGCGCATGTGCGCAAGGATATCGGCGTGCCCCGCTGGCTGAAGCTGGCCGACCCGCAACTGAACGTGCGCAGCATCGGCTACCTGGAGCAGGGCGGCAGCGGCTACAAGGGCACGTTCGACTTGACGCAAACCATGCCGGCGCAGTCGCGTCCGGACCCGTGCGCGAAGTTCAAGCAATAAAACAAGCAATAAATCAAGCAATAAGCGCTACTGCTGCACCCGCACCAGGGCGCTGACCCGGCTGGCCGTATCGAGCAGTTTCGGCAAGCTGTGTTCCAGCAAATGCGCCACGGACGGCCCCGCCGTCTGGCCGCTGACATTGATCGCCGCCACCACCTTGCCGCCCCGGTCGAACACGGGCGCGGCCAGGGCGATCAAGCCCTGTTCCAGCTCTTCCTGCACCAGGCACCAGCCCTGGCGCCGCACTTGCGCAATCTCTTCCATCAAAGCCTCGATATCGACCTTGGTCGCCGGCGTGATTTTCAGCAGCGCCATCTTCGACAGCCGTTCGCGCAGCACGTCGGGCGTCAGGCCCGACAGCAAGACTCTGCCCATCGAAGTGCAGTAGGCGGGCAGGCGGCTGCCGATGCCCAGGTTGATCGACATGGTGCGGTGCGCGGACAGGCGTACCACGTACACGATGTCGTCGCCGTCGAGCACTGTAGCCGAGCACGACTGGCGCAAGGTGTGCATCAATGCTTCCAGCAGCGGCTGCGCCTGGGTCCACACGGGCAAGGACGACAGGTAGGCGTAACCGAGGTCGAGCACCTTGGGCGTCAGGCGGAACAGCCGCCCGTCCGCTTCCACATAACCGAGATGCAACAAGGTGAGCAAGATGCGCCGCGCGCCCGCGCGCGTCAGCTGCGCCCGTTCCGCCACTTCGCTCAAGGTCTGTTGCGGCGCCTCCGCGCCAAAGCTGCGCAAGACGGCCAGGCCCCGTGCGAACGATTGCACATAGCTGTCGCCAGGGCGGGGCGCGCCGTCGCCATCCAGGGTTTCTTCGGCGGAAAGGGGCGTGCTGCGGCGGTCGGTCATGGCGATTCCAATGGGTCAAGGTGGCAATTATAGCCATGGCGCTGGTGAAACCGGCAAATTGACAAGCGCGCCGATCAGGCATATTCTCACGAATAAGTTCTAAATACGAATATTTGTTCTTTATACGAACAAATGGTTGATGAGTTTGATTTGGAGGAGACAGGCAATGATCGACAAACTGCGTTCCAGCGTCCTAGAGGCGCTGGCCGATATCCACGATGGCGCCACCGTCATGATTGGCGGCTTCGGCGGCGCGGGCCAGCCGGCCGAGCTGATCGACGGCTTGATCGCCCAGGGGGCGCGCGACCTCGTCATCGTCAACAACAATGCGGGCAATGGCGACACGGGTCTGGCCGCCCTGTTGAAAAACGGGCAGGTGCGCAAGATCATCTGCTCGTTCCCGCGCCAGGCCGATTCCCACGTTTTTGACGCGCTGTACCGCGCGGGCAAGCTGGAACTGGAACTGGTGCCGCAGGGAAACCTGGCCGAACGCATCCGCGCTGCCGGCGCCGGCATCGGCGGCTTTTTTACGCCCACGGGTTACGGCACGGACTTGGCCAAAGGCAAGGAAACGCGCGAGATCGATGGCCGCATGTATGTGTTCGAGTCGCCCATCCACGCCGATTTCGCGCTGATCAAGGCGGAGCAGGGCGACCGCTGGGGCAACCTGACCTACCGCAAGACGGCGCGCAACTTCGGCCCCATCATGGCCATGGCCGCGAAAGTCAGCATTGCTTCTGTGCATGAAGTTGCCGAGCTGGGCAGCATCGATCCCGAACACGTCATCACGCCGGGCCTGTTCGTGCAGCGCCTCGTGCAAGTGCCGCGCACGGCCACCGGCCCCGCCGGCTTCAAAGCTGCCTGAGGAGTATCAAATTGAACAAATGGAATCGAGAGCAAATGGCGGCGCGCGTGGCGGCCGACATTCATGAAGGCGCCGTGGTGAACCTGGGCATCGGCTTGCCGACCCTGGTAGCGAATCACTTGCCGGCTGGCGCCGACATCATCTTGCACAGCGAAAATGGCGTGATTGGCATGGGCCCCGCGCCCGCGCCCGGCGAGGAAGACTACGACTTGATCAACGCGGGCAAGCAGCCCGTCACCCTGTTGGCGGGCGGCAGCTATTTCCACCATGCCGACAGCTTTGCCATGATGCGCGGCGGCCATCTGGACATCTGCGTGCTGGGTGCTTTTCAAGTGTCCGCCACGGGCGACCTGGCCAACTGGCACACGGGTGCCCAAGACGCCATTCCCGCCGTGGGCGGGGCCATGGACCTGGCCATCGGCGCGAAAAAAACCTGGGTCATGATGGAATTGCTGACCAAGACCGGTGAAAGCAAGCTGGTGCAGGCGTGCAGCTATCCGCTCACGGGCATCGCTTGCGTCAGCCGCATCTACGGCGACCTGGCCGTGCTCGATCTGGGGCCAAACGGCGCCACGGTCGTCGAACTGGCCGATGGCTTGAGTTTTGAGCAGTTGCAAGCGTTGACGGCCGTGCCGCTGACGGACGGATGTTAATTCATCATCAATACGCACACCACTTTCTTGGAGGAAAGAACATGACCCACGCTTATATCTGTGATGCCCAGCGCACGCCATTCGGCCGTTATGGCGGCGGACTCGCTGGCGTGCGCGCCGACGACCTGGGCGCCGTGCCCATCCGTGCCTTGATGGCGCGCAATCCGAACGTGGACTGGAACTTTGTTACCGACGTGCTGTACGGCTGCGCCAACCAGGCGGGCGAAGACAACCGCAACGTGGCGCGCATGGCCGCCTTGCTGGCAGGATTGCCCGACAGCGTGCCGGGCGCCACCCTGAACCGTTTGTGCGGCTCGGGCCTGGACGCCATCGGCAGCGCCGCGCGCTTCATCAAGAGCGGCGAAGCGGGCTTGCTGATCGCCGGCGGCGTGGAAAGCATGAGTCGCGCACCGTTTGTCATGGGCAAGGCCGACAGCGCCTTTGCACGCGGCATGAAAATGGAAGACACGACCATCGGCTGGCGCTTCATCAATCCCCTGATGAAGGCGCGGTACGGCGTCGATTCGATGCCGGAAACGGCGGAAAACGTGGCGTCCGACTTTGGCATCAGCCGCGCTGACCAGGATGCATTCGCCCTGGCCAGCCAGGTAAAAGCGCTGGCGGCGCAGCAGGCGGGCGTGTTCGACAGCGAAATCTGTCCCGTCAGCATCGCCCAAAAGAAGGGCGATCCCATCGTCGTTGCCCGCGACGAGCATCCGCGCGCCACCACGCTGGACACCCTTGCCAAATTGCAGCCCGTCGTGCGCGCGGATGGCACGATTACTGCCGGTAACGCGTCCGGCGTAAATGATGGCGCGGCAGCGCTGTTGCTGGCCGACGAAGCAAACGCGGCCCGTTTTGGCCTGACACCCCGCGCGCGCGTCGTGGCCATGGCGACGGCCGGCGTGGCGCCGCGCATCATGGGCATCGGCCCTGCGCCCGCCACCCTGAAAGTGCTGGCCATGACGGGTTTGCGCCTGGCCGACTTCGACGTCATCGAACTCAACGAAGCGTTTGCCGCGCAAGGGCTAGCCGTGCTGCGCCAGCTGGGCTTGCAGGACGACGACCCGCGCGTCAACCCGAACGGCGGCGCGATTGCCCTGGGCCATCCGCTGGGCGCCTCGGGTGCGCGGCTGGCCATGACGGCCGTCAATCAGTTGCACCGCACGGGTGGACGCTACGCGCTTTGTACGATGTGCATCGGCGTAGGCCAGGGCATCGCGCTGGTGCTGGAACGCGTCTGATCGGCAGCGCCGGATGGCGAAAAAAGTTGCCGACGCTACGTATTAACCCGTATGTCGGGCGGCTTTTTCACCTTGACCCAGCGCGTATGATGCAACACCAGCCCGGGCAGCCTGGCTGGCGTTGGCTTTTTTACACGAACAAGAAGATTGATATGACATCCCACGATACTCCGCATGACGTTGCGCAGCTGACTTCCCAGCAGCGCATCAAGGCCATCATTGGCGCTTCCTCCGGTAACCTGGTCGAATGGTTCGACTTCTACATTTACTCGTTCTGCGCGCTGTATTTCTCGCACGCCTTCTTCCCTTCCGGTAACCCCACCACGCAGCTGCTGCAGACGGCCGGCATCTTTGCCGCCGGCTTCCTCATGCGTCCGGTGGGCGGCTGGCTGTTCGGCCGCATTGCCGACAAATACGGCCGCCGCCAGTCGATGATGATTTCCGTGCTGATGATGTGCGGCGGTTCCTTGATGATCGCCGTGCTGCCCACGTATGAAACCATCGGCGCCTTCGCCCCGTTCCTGCTGCTGGTGGCGCGGCTGTTCCAGGGCCTGTCCGTGGGCGGCGAATACGGCACCAGCGCCACCTACATGAGCGAAGTGTCGGAATCGGGCAGGCGCGGTTTCTTTGCTTCGTTTCAGTACGTGACCTTGATCGGCGGCCAGTTGCTGGCATTGCTGGTGCTGGTGGTCTTGCAGCAATTGCTGACCCTGGAAGAATTGCGTGCCTGGGGCTGGCGCATCCCGTTTGTGTTTGGCGCGCTGGCGGCCCTGGTGTCGCTGAACCTGCGTAAATCCCTGACGGAAACGACCACCGCCAGCGAGCGCAAGGACAAGGACGCGGGCAGCCTGCGCGGCTTGCTCAAGCATAAGCGCGCCTTCATCACCGTGCTGGGCTTTACGGCCGGCGGCTCGCTGGTGTTCTACACCTTCACCACCTATATGCAGAAATACCTGGTCAACACGGCCGGCATGGATACCAAGACGGCCAGCGCTGTCATGACCTGCGCGCTGCTCGTCTACATGATTTTGCAACCGGTGTTCGGCGCCCTGTCCGACCGCATCGGACGCCGCACCTCGATGCTGTTCTTCGGCGGTCTGGCCACCCTGTGCGTGCTGCCGATCATGCATGCCCTGAAAGACATCACCAGCCCGTACGCGGCGTTCGGCTTGATCATCATCGCGCTGGCCGTCATCAGTTTCTATACGTCGATCAGCGGCTTGATCAAGGCGGAAATGTTCCCCGTCGAAGTGCGCGCGCTGGGCGTGGGCCTGTCGTATGCGGTCGCCAACGCCATGTTCGGCGGTTCGGCCGAATACGTGGCGCTGCAGTTCAAGGCCTGGCACGTGGAAGAGTATTTCTATTGGTACGTGACCATCATGTGCCTGATTTCCTTCATCGTCGCCATCCGCATGCCGGACCCAAGCCGCTCGGGCCTGCTGAAGTAATGTTGCCGTAAAATGGGGGACACTGCGGTGTCCCTTTTTCATCACCGCCTTTTTATCGTGCCGATCAGGAGTCTTCATGTCGTATGTCATTCCCGCAGCCATCCAGCCCAGCGTTCCCGTTACCGGCAGCGTTGATACTTTTCCTGTCCACCGCATCTATTGCGTGGGCCGCAACTATGTCGACCACGCCAAGGAAATGGGCCACACGGGCCGCGAGGCGCCGTTTTTCTTCATGAAACCAAACGACGCCGTGTTGCCCGTGCCTGCCGGCACGACGGGCGAGTTGCCGTACCCCGCGCAAACGCAGGATTTCCAGCACGAAATGGAACTGGTGGTGGCCATCGGCAAGGGTGGCAGCGATATCGGCGTGGCCGATGCGCTGAGCCACGTCTGGGGTTATGCGATTGGTCTGGACATGACGCGCCGCGATGTGCAGGGCGCAGCGAAAAAGCAGGGTCGTCCGTGGGAGACGGGCAAGGCCTTCGAGCACTCGGCGCCCATCGGTTCCATCACCCCGGCCGCGCAGGCGGGCGACGTCAGCCATGCCGCCATCACCTTGCACGTGAATGGTGAGCTGCGTCAAAGCAGCAGCATCGACATGCTGATCTGGAACGTGGCCGAAACCATTGCTGACCTGTCGAGCTACTTTAGCTTGCAGCCGGGCGACCTGATCTACACGGGCACGCCGGCCGGCGTGGCGGCGGTGCAGCGCGGCGACGAACTGGTGGGAGCCATCGATGGCCTGGGCACCTTGCGCATGAAAGTGGTCTAAGCTGTCAAGGAGACTGGCATGATGAACGATACCTATTCTGTAGCACAACCGGCGCGCGCCGAGATCGACGCCTTGACGGGGCCGGCTTTGCTGGAATTTGGCACGGGCTGGTGCGGCCACTGCCGCGCCACCCAGGCGCCGCTGGCCGCCGCCTTTGCGCAGCATCCCGGGGTGCCGCACCTGCGCGTGGAAGACGGGCCCGGCCGCGCGCTCGGGCGTTCATTCCGGGTGAAACTATGGCCGACCTTGATCTTTCTCAAGGATGGCCAGGAAGTGGCGCGTCTCGTGCGTCCGCTCGATAGCGCGGAGATCGCCAGCGCGTTGGCCCTGATTGATGTGTAGGCCGTTTTAAACCCAACAGCAAGGACTGGGTTTGCACTTCAAACTGTCTTGCCGCACTGCAGCACTGCGCGTATGATAAGGCGCTTACAGCAAGATCAACCGCATCCTTCGGGATGTAGGCGCGATCATCGCCGGCCCGCTCCACCCGGAGGGGCCGCAGGCAAGGATTCACCACAAATGACCGATGCCGCGATGCCGACGCGCGGGTCTGGTACGGAATGCCTGGCGATACGCCGGGCTTGATACACGTCGACCATCCCCTGACGCCTTTCCTGCCGTGCCCCGGGTAACCGGATGGCGCACGACCGTTGTTTCTCTAAATCAGCACTGATCACAGCGCGTTAGCGCGCGTTGCCGGCAGTTCGCTACGGCAATAAAAAACCGTTGTTTTTGTTTGCAAATTTAATAGCAAATGCACAGCAAACGCTGGCGTGCGCAGCTATGATATGCCAACAACGCGCCTAGACAACGTGCTGTGCTGCTGCCTGAAAAAACATCCAGAGAATGGCCTTTAGACACCCTCCCCAAGGAGCGCAGTAAATGAGTAAGCCCCGGAGCACCCCCCCCAAGAAAAATTCCCCCGGCACGGTGCTGTTCGCCAGCCTGATCGGCACCACCATCGAGTTCTTTGATTTTTATATCTACGCCACCGCCGCCGTGCTGGTGTTCCCGAAACTGTTCTTCCCGGCCGGCGACCCGTCGGCCGCCGTGCTGCAGTCGCTGGCCACGTTTGCCATCGCCTTCTTCGCCCGCCCCATCGGCTCGGCCGTGTTCGGCCACTTCGGCGACCGCATCGGCCGCAAGGCCACCCTGGTGGCCGCCTTGTTGACCATGGGGATTTCCACCGTCATCATCGGCTTGTTGCCCACGTATGCCGCCATCGGCACCCTGGCACCATTGCTGCTGGCACTGTGCCGTTTCGGCCAGGGCCTGGGCCTGGGCGGCGAGTGGGGCGGCGCGGTGCTGCTGGCCACAGAAAACGCGCCACCGGGCAAGCGCGCCTGGTATGGCATGTTCCCGCAGCTGGGTGCGCCCATCGGCTTCTTCCTGTCCGGCGGCATCTTCCTGCTGCTCAGCGAAACCATGACCGATGAACAGTTCTTCAGCTATGGCTGGCGCATCCCGTTCCTGGCCAGCGCGCTGCTGGTCATCGTCGGCCTGTACGTGCGTCTGAAGATTACGGAAACGCCGGACTTCCAGAAAGTCATCGACAAGAACGAAGTCGTCAAACTGCCCGTCGCCACCGTGTTCCGCCAGCATGGCCGCATGCTCTTCCTGGGCACCATCATCGCCCTGGCCACCTTCGTGCTGTTCTATCTGATGACGGTGTTTGCCTTGAGCTGGGGCACGACCAAGCTGGGCTTTACGCGCAAGGAATTCCTCATTGTGCAGCTGTTTGCCGTGCTGTTCTTCGCCCTGACGATTCCGTTTTCCGCCGTGCTGGCCGACCGCCGCGGCCGCCGCGCCACCCTGATCTGGGTCTCCGTCGCCATTGCCATCTTCGGCCTGGTGCTGGCGCCGATGTTCGGCTCCGGCGTGACCTGGGAAGTGACGCTCTTCATGGCTGTCGGCCTGGGCCTGATGGGCATGACTTACGGACCGCTGGGCACCATGTTGTCCGAGCTGTTCCCGCCCGAAGTGCGTTACACGGGCGCCTCGCTGACCTTCAACCTGGCGGGCATTTTGGGCGCCTCGCTGGCGCCGTACATCGCCACCTGGCTGGCCACCAACTACGGCTTGCAATACGTGGGCTATTACCTTTCGCTGGCGGCCGTGCTGACCCTGGGCGCGCTGCTGATGGTGGGCAAGCCGAGGGCAGGCAAGGAAGCCTGGGAATAAACGCGCACGCCGTGTGAGCACCCCACAAACCGCCAGCCTTCAAGCTGGCGGTTTTTTTGCGCCGTTATTGCGCCGTTATTGCACCGTTATTGCACCGCTACGTGGCCATAGCAGGCTTTCAGCCCCGCGTAGTCGTAGAATACGCTGCCCGGCGCGATGCGGGCGCCATCGCAGGCCGCCTGGAACGGCGTTTCCTTTTCGTTGTACAGCAGGCGCACGATAAGCTGGCCCGTCGCATTGCGGTACACATCCCACTGCAGGTTGGCCGCCAGCGGCGAGACCAGTGCGCCGCGCCATGGGTTGTTGGCGTAACTGTAGGGCGTGGACTCCGGCAGGGGCGCCAGCACCTGCTGTAAACCCATGGCCGAGGCGAGCGGAATGATCATCTCGGCATGCGTGAAGCGCAGCTTGGCCGCATGGCGCAGGTCACCCTTGGCCAGCGCATCGACTTCCCGGAAAAAATCCTCGCGCAGCGCCACGGCGAAGCGCCAGGTGACGCCGGCACTGTCCGTGGTGGACGGCCCCCTCTTGTAAAAATCTTCGTGGTCGGCCACCGAAGCGTAATAGCGCGCATCGTCGGCCGGCATATAGCGGCTGAAATCGGCCTTCACCTCGTGGCGCATGCCGGCGGCGATGGCGTACAGCGCATACAGCGTCGTGGCGGCCGCATTCATGCTGCGGATGGCCGTCTTGCCGCTGCCCTTCAGGGTGCGCGTGAGTTTGCCGTCCGCGCTGGTGAACGTGTAGCTGCCCGTATCCGCATAGCTGGTGGCGCCGCCGTTAAACTGCGTGAGGAAGGCGGGCGTGAACAAGCGCTCCAGCACCTGGCGCGCATGCTTGGCTGCCGCCGGCTGCCTGGCGGGGGGTGTCATCAGGGTGTCCAGCCGCTTGGTCCTGATGTAATGCTGGTAAGCCTGGCTGGCGGCATAGGTGGCGGCATAGGTGGTGGAATAGGTGGTGGAATACGGGTTGGCGCGATCGGCCACAAAATCCGTCTGCGGCACCAGCTTGTGTGCATATAGCAGGAAGCGGTTCACGCCATCCGGTTGTAATATCGGCCGTACTGCGGGCGAGCGTCCCTGCGGGTACGGCGCCGGTGCGGGCGGCAGGTACAACAAGGGTGCCAGCGCGGGCGCATGCTCCAGCAGCGACTGCGTGAAGAAGCGCGCGCTGTCGCGCGCGCGGTCCACGCCGGAATGGATGGTGACGAGCTGACGCGGTGCCGTGGCAGCATCCTGTCCCACTTGCGCAAACAGCGTGGGCAAACGTGCGAGCAGGCGCGCGGCCAGTTGCCGGTGTTCCTCGATGCCCGTCTGCGACAGATTGCCGTAACCGGGTTGCTCGATGCCGGGTACGCCATGGCCGAGCAGGGCGTTGGCCTGCATCAGGGCCAGGATGTCGGGTCCCAGTTCGCGTCCCAGCGGCGTCAGAGCATCCTGCGCGGCCGCCTGCTTCCACATCGCGTACAGGGCCGCGTCGCCCTTCATGCCGGTCAGCCCGCGCGAACCGTGGCGCGCCACCAGTTGCGTGAAGATGGGCTGGAAGCCGGCCGGTGGCACGGCATACGTGGCCGGGTCCTGCTGCGGCGTGTAGGGCGTCTTGGTCTGGTAGTAGCCCTCGAAGGCCAGGGCGGGACTGGCGCAGGTGGCCAGGGCCAGCAGCATGCTGGACAGGGGAAGCGGTGGGGGCATGGTTTTTTTGGCGGATGGTTTCTTGAATACAAGCCTAGCACTGAACGAAAGAAAAAAAAGCGGGCACGGCAGAATGCCGGCCCGCCTGTTCCGTTACCGCAGCGTGTCAGCTTACCACTTCGGCGTGTACTTCAAGGTGAACTGCAGGTTGCGCGGGTCGCCATAGTAGTTATTCGAACCGGTGGTGTTGTAGGACGGAATGATATAGCGCTTGTCGAAGACGTTGTTGACGTTCAGCGACAGGGCCACTTGCGGCGTGGCTTGCCAGGCCAGACGCGCATTCCAGATCGAGAAGCCGGCAACCTTGAAGGTGCGCTCGGTATCGAGCGTATGGCTTTGCAGGTTGGCGCCAGCGCCTAAGCTGAACTTGTCCCACGCGCCGGGCAGCGTATAGCTCGACCAAAGGCGCAGCATGTGCTTCGGCGTCCAGGTGGAAAAGACCTGGCCCTTGTTGTCCGGATCGTCCAGGTAGGTCGTCGTCGTATAGGCGTAGCCGGCCGACAGTTGCAGGCCACGCGCCACTTCGCCCGACACTTCCGCTTCCAGGCCCTGGCTGCGCACCTTGCCCGAGGCGCGTGAGCAGTACCAGCCATCGCAGGCGAAACCGGCAGCGTAGTCGTTGACGGCGCGGTCCTTATGGTCGTAGCGGAACACGGCCAGCGATGTGTTGACCTGGCCGTCCAGCAGTTCACCCTTGATGCCGCCCTCGTAGCTGCTGCCGGTGATCGGTTTGAGGATCTGGCCTGCCACATTGTGGTTGGTCTGCGGCTGAAACACGTCCGCATAGCTGGCGTAGGTCGACCATTGAGGCGTCAATGCATAGATCAGGCCCACCGATGGCGTGAACTTGGCCGCGACGCTGGTGGTGTCGCGGTAGCCGTCCGGCGTGGCGTACACGAAGTCATACCAGTTGAAGCGCCCGCCCAGCAGGGCTTTCAGATTGCTGGTCAGCTGGCCGTTCCAGGTGCCGTACAGGCCTTTCTGGCGCATGTCATAGCTGCTGTAGCTGGTGACGCCCGTCTTGCGCGCGGCAATGGTATCAAAGTCTTGCCACGGGCGATGGTGGTTGATATTGAAGATATCCGCGCCCGGCTCCCACGCGCGCGCATAACGGTCATTCGACGTGAGGCTGACATAGCTGGCGCCGACGACGATTTCCTGCGCGATGCCCAGGCCGTCGAATTTGCCACGTACGAAGGCGTCGATGCCGCGCTTGCGGTTGTCGAAATCGGTGGAAAAATCGCCATAGCGCGCGCCGCTGCCGTCGGGGGTGATGGCGAAGGCCGTGCGCTGGTGCGTTGAGCTGGTGCTTTCATTCATGCCCAGCGCCGAGGCTTTCAGGCTCCATTGGGTATTGAAGTGGTGTTCCAGGTCCAGGTAGACAGTGCTTTGCTCCACCTGGCTGCGATTCCAGTCGGCACCCGTGAAGGTAGAGCGCGGCAGCGGCAGTTCGCTGCCGTCCGCGTAGCGGGGCAGGCCGATGAACGTGGGGCGGCCGTGGGCTTTGACGTGGCTGGCGGCCAGGCCCACGGTGGTGGCTGGCGCCAGGTCGTAGTCGAGCGCCGCGTACAGGGTGCGGTTCTTGCTCCACACCTGGTCGATGAAGGAGTGGCTGTCGTCTTCATCGACAATAACGCGTCCGCGCAGGCTGGCGTCCGCGTTCAAGGGGCTGCTGACGTCGAGCTGGGCGCCAAAGTGGTTCCACGAGCCGGCGCGCGCCGTCATGCTGACACTGCGCGCGGCGGTCGGACGCTTGCGCACCAGGTTGACAGAGCCGCCCGGACTGCCCGTGCCAACCAGCATGCCGGAGGCGCCGCGCAGCACTTCCAGACGGTCGTAGATGACCATGTTTTCCTGGCCCCAGTTACCCAGTGCATAGGTATTGCGGTCGATCGGCACACCATCGTATTGCCATTGGTCGATCTGGAAACCGCGCGCCGTGATGACCACGCCCGGCCCCACGCCATGCACGCCGACCACGCCGGTGACGTTGTTGACCGCCTCGCGCAAGTCCGTGATGCCCTGGTCGTCCAGGCGCTGGCGCGTCAGCACGCTGACCGATTGCGGGATGTCCTTCATCGCTTGCTCGCCCTTGCCGATGCTGATCTTGCGCGCCGTGTAGGAGCCGCTGCCTTCCGTGGTGGCGCCTTGCTCGGCCTGGCCGACGATGGTAATCGAGGGCATGGTGCGCTCGGCCGCCGAAGCGGAGGATGCGGCTGCAGTCGATGGAGCCGTTGCCGGCGCGGGGGCTGTCACCAGCACATAGCCGGTCGGCGTCTTGCCGATGGCGTAGCCGCTGCCGCGCAGCAGCACGGCGAAGCCGTCCTCGATGGCGTAGCTGCCTTGCAGGCCGGCACTGGTCAAACCCTGCACCTTGGAGGCGTCGATGACGATGGACACGCCAGCCTGCTGGGCATAGCGGTTCAGGGCGCCGGCCAGCGGACCGGCGGGGATGGTGTAGCTGGCGACAGCCGGTGCAGCCTGGGCATGCAGGCCGACGCCAGCCAGCAGCATGGCCGCCAGGGCCAGCGGGCGCAGCCGCGTGCGCAGGGTGTTCGGGGAGGAAACGGCAAGGACTTGAACGGACATGGTGACAGCCTTTTTTGATTGATCTCAGCTGCCTTGACGCACGAGATGCGCAAAGTGGAACCGCGAACGCACAATTTTTTATTTATTTTTGGAGGGGCTGCGGGCCGGAGCGTCGACCATCACCAGGTAGTGCGTCAGCATGCGTATGCGTAGTTGCGGGAAATTGTCGATCAACAGTTGCAGCGCCTTGTCCGTGTCGTCCAGCGGCAGCACGGCGGCCACGCGGATGCCGGCGATCTGCGCGCGGTCATAATGCAGCTGGCCGGGGCGGTGGCGCGCCAGTTCGTCGAGCACCTCGGCCAGCGGCAAGTCGTCGACTACCAGCTGGCGCGCGCGCCACGCATCCTGCACGCTGGCCGCATCGATGGCTTGCAACGGGCCAACCCCATTGTCCGTGATGCGCGTGCGCTGGCCCGCCTGCACCATGACGGGCGGATGTTGCGGCACCTGCGCCAGCACTTTGGATTCCAGCATGCTCAAGATGGTGGCGCCGTTTTCCTTGCGCACGCTAAAACGCGTGCCCAAGGCGCGGATCGCCGCCTGCTTGCTGTCGACGATGAAGGGGCGCTGCGCATCCTTGGCCACGTCGACGAGGATGTCGCCACGCAACAGCTCCACATGCCGCTCGCCTGCATTGAAACGCACGTTGACGGCGCTGTCGCTGCCCAGGGTGAGGCGGCTGCCATCGTCCAGCGTGTGCGTGCGCCATTGTCCTGTGGGGCTGCGCAGGTCGGCCAGCAGGTAGGCGGGGCGCTCGCTGATGACCAGTGCACCGGTCAGCACCAGCATGGTCACGGCGCTGGCCGCAGCCAACTGGCGCAGATGCTGGCGCGGACGCTTTGGTGCGATGGCGGCCAGGGCGGCGCGCGCGGGCCTATGGTTGCCGCCGGCCGGCTCGCGCACGACGTTCAATTGGCGCAGCAGGTTTTCCATGCCGGCGGCCGCGCTCGCGTGCAGCGGGTCGGCCGCCTTCCACGCAGCGAAGCCGGCCTGCGCGGTGTCGCGCTCGGCCGGATCGTCGGCGCTCAGCCGCACGATCCAGTGCGCGGCCTGCTCGGCTACCACGTCGGTGTGGGGGCGATTCATGCCGCCATGGCCGGACAGGCGTGGCGGCAGGCCAGCAAGGCTTGCACCAGGTATTTTTGCACCATGCGCGTGGAGACCTTCAGTTGCGCCGCCACCGCAGCCTGCGGCTGCTCTTCCAGGTAGTGCAGCAAAAAGGCGTCGCGCGCCTTGGCTGATAAGCCGGCCAGCGCCATGGCGATTTGCTCGAGCGCCTGCACGGCCATCAGGATCTCGTCGGGCGAGGGCGCGCCGGGCAAGCTGTCGGCCAGCATTGCCAATTCCGCCATGTAGCTGCGTTCGAGTATTTGCCGGCGCGCGCGGTCGAGCAGCAATCGCTTCGCCGTGGTGGACAGATAGGCGCGCGGCTCGCGTATGCCGAACAGGGCATCACGCGAAGCGATGATGCGCACAAACGTGTCTTGCGCCACGTCGGCCGCGCCGTGTGGGCAGCTGAGTTTTTTGCGCAGCCAGCCGAGCAGCCAGCCGTGATGCTCGCTGTAGAGCGATTGCACTTGCTGTTGCAGGCTGGGCTGGATGGCGGACATGAGTGACGAATAATATAAATGAGAATTATTCTCATTGTAAGCGCCAGTGGCGGCTTGCCACAATCCCCAATGCTTGCGGATGGGGCAGGTGTTGCATGCAGGCCGCACGCGAGGCGATGCAGGAAATGAAAAAACCCGCCGCTGCGCGAGGCAGGGGCGGGTTCATCAATGCTGCACATTCTTGGTGGTGATAGGTGGACTTGAACCACCGACCCCAGCATTATGAATGCTGTGCTCTAACCAACTGAGCTATATCACCAAACAGACCGGTCAGACCGGATGCTCGTTGCGACCATGGCAACACCATGATCTTTGTTCTTTGGTGGTGATAGGTGGACTTGAACCACCGACCCCAGCATTATGAATGCTGTGCTCTAACCAACTGAGCTATATCACCCAACAGCCGAGCATTATCCAGTCTTCCCATTTCCTTGTCAATGCTGGCGCAAAAAAATGTGCGGATTTCTCACGCGCCGGCGACGGCATGATTATTTTTGTAACGGCGTCATCAACGGTTGAATCTGCGCCAGCATGGCGCTGGCCGGGTCAAAGCCCAGGCAATCGATGACGATGCGCTCCGGCATGGCGCGCAGCCAGGTCAGTTGGCGCTTCGCCAGTTGGCGCGTGGCGATGATGCCCGTCTCGCGCAAGGCGGCACGGTCGATGCGGCCATCGAGGTACTCCCAGGCCTGGCGGTAGCCCACACAGCGCATGGACGGCAGGCCCGGATGCAGGTCGCCGCGCCGGCGCAACCGTTCCACTTCATCGAGCAGGGCATCGTCTTTCAGCATGCTGTCGAAGCGCGTGGCGATGCGCGCATGCAGCACGGCGCGGTCCGATGGTTCCAGCGCAAACGACTGTAATTGAAATGGCAGCACGGTCTTTTCGCGCAGGGCCAGCAGGGCCGACATGGGCTGGCCCGACAGGGCGATGATTTCCAGCGCGCGGCCGATGCGCTGCGCGTCCTGCGGCGCCAGGCGCGCTGCCGTGATGGGGTCTTGCTGCGCCAGGCGCGCATGCATGGCGGGCCAGCCGATGGCGGCCGCGTCCTCTTCCAGCTGGGCGCGCAAGGCAGGATCGGCGCCGGGCAAGTCGTCGAGGCCATCGGTCAGGCCCTTGAAGTACAGCATGGTGCCGCCGACCAGCAGCGGCAGCTTGCCGCGCGCGGATATTTCGCTCACCAAGCGCAGGGTATCGTTGCGGAACTGCGCTACCGAATAGGCGTCCAGCGGGTCGATGATGTCGATCAAATGATGTGGCACCTGGGCCAGCTCCTCTTTCGACGGCTTGGCCGTGCCGATATCCATGCCCCGATAGACGAGGGCCGAATCGACGGAAATGATCTCGGACGGAATGGCTTGCGCGATAGCCAGCGCACTGGCCGTCTTGCCGCTGGCCGTGGGACCCATGATGGCGACGGCCAGGGGGAGGTGTGGAGAGTTTTGCATGTTGGTTTTGTATGATGGGGTGCAAAAGAGACTGGCAAAACTTTCAGGGCGAGGCAGTGCAACGCCGCCATGGACGTTTTTCAGGCTCTTTTACTGGCCGCGCAGGAATAATTTGTCTAGGGCGTTGATCTCGACCTGCACCCATGTGGGCCGGCCATGGTTGCACTGGTCGGCGCGTTCCGTGCTCTCCATCTGGCGCAGCAAGGCGTTCATTTCCTGTACCGATAAAATCCTGTTGGCGCGCACGGCCGTGTGGCAGGCCAGGGTGCCCAGCAATTCGTTCTGGCGCTCGATCAGCACGCGCGAGCCGCCGTATTCGCGCACGTCGCGCAGCACGTCGCGCGCCAGCGTTTGCGCGTCGGCGTTTTTCAGCAGGGTCGGCACGGAGCGCACGGCCAGGGTGGTGGGCGACAGGGCGGCGATGTCGAAGCCGAGCGCTTTTAATGTGTCCTGGTTTTCATTCGCCGTCGACACTTCGATGGCGTCCGCGTAGAACGTCACGGGTATCAGGAGCGACTGCACCTGCATGTCCTGGCCCGAGACTTGCGCCTGCAGCGCGTTTTTCAGCTGCTCGTACAGGATGCGCTCGTGCGCCGCGTGCATGTCGACCAGCACCAGGCCCTTGGTGTTTTGCGCCAGGATGTAGATGCCGTGCAGCTGGGCCAGGGCAAAGCCCAGCGGGTATTCTTCGCGCGCCATCGCTTCGGGCGAGGCGATGTACGGTTCCACCTGCGTGATGGGCGAACTGGCAGCGCCGCCGCCGAACAGGGCGCCGTAGGCCGCCGTGTCCTGGGCCACACCTGGCGCATCGGCAAAGAAGGGGCGGGCCGCGCCGGGCGCCGCTGGCGCAAAGGTATTCGTGAATTGCGCGCCGAACGACGTCTGCGTCTGCTCGCGGCGCCAGATGCCAGATCCACCCAAACCCGCGCCGGCAGTATCGCCGCTCAGGGTGGAGGCGGCCGGCAGCGGCGCCGGTACGCTGCCAAACGCCGTGGCCGAGGTTTGCGCCAGCGCGCGCTGCACGGTGTGGAAGACGAACTGGTGTACGGAGCGGCTGTCGCGGAAGCGCACTTCGATCTTCGACGGGTGCACGTTGACGTCGACCAGGGCCGGGTCGAGGTCGAGCGCCAGCACGTAGGAGGGAAAGCGGTCGCCGTGCAGCACGTCCTGGTACGCCATGCGCACGGCGTGCACCAGCAGCTTGTCGCGCACGAAGCGCCCGTTGACATAAAAGAACTGGCCATCGGCGCGCGCCTTGGATGCCGTCGGCAAGCCGGCAAAGCCGTGAATGCGCAAGGTGCCGGCCGATTCGTCCAGCGCCAGGCGCGCTTCGGCAAAGTCATTGCCCAGGATGTGCGCGCTGCGCTTGGCCAGTTCGCTGATATTCCACTGGTCGATGGTGCGCCCATTGTGCGACAGCGAGAACGCCACGTCGGGCCGCGCCAGGGCGATGCGGCGCACCACTTCGGCGCAGTGGCCGTATTCCGTCTGCTCGGATTTGAGGAACTTGCGCCGCGCGGGCGTGTTGAAATACAGGTCTTGCACGTCGACCGTGGTGCCGTGCGCGCCGGACGACGGCGAGACGCTGCCGTTGTGCGAGCCGACGATTTCCCACGCATGGGCCGCGTCCGCCGTGCGCGAAGTCAGGGTGACGGCGGCCACCGAGGCGATGGAGGCCAGCGCCTCGCCGCGAAAGCCCAGGGTGCCCACGTTTTCCAGGTCGTGCAGCGAGGCGATCTTGGAAGTGGCGTGGCGCGCCAGGGCCAGCGGCAGCTGATCTTTATCGATGCCGCGGCCATTGTCGGTAATCGCGATGCGTTTTACGCCCCCCTCTTCCAGCCGCACCGTGATCTGCGTGGCGCCCGAGTCGAGGGCGTTTTCCAGCAACTCCTTGACCACGGCCGATGGCCGTTCGACTACCTCGCCAGCGGCGATTTGCGAAATCAACTGGTCAGGCAAGGCCTGGATCGGGCGGTGGGGCGTGATGGGAGCGTTCATGCCCTGATTATAACGGGTTGCGAATTGCCGGGCACCGCCTACTTCGCCACCTCGCGCACCGGTATCGGCGCATTGCATAGATCGACGTGGCCGGCCGTGACCTTGCTCCAGGGGCCGCCACGGTGGCGCTGGGCTTCCAGCACGGCTTGGTAAGCGGCGCTGTCGGTGCGCATCACTTCCAGCTTCGCGCGCTGCTCGGGTTGTACGCTGGCGGCCAGGCGGATGGCCTTGATCGGCACGTTTTTCTCGGGGCTGTCATAAAAGCCCATGGGTCCCGCGCCGCGTGGCAGGGTCGACAGCAGCGGCATGCCGGAGACGACCCTGCCGACGACCGTGATGTCGCGGTCCAGGTGGCGCGGCGACTGGCCGATGACGGCGTACAGTTCCGTGCCGCCGCCGCTGCCGCTGGCACTGTCGCGGCCCACGCCCACGGTGGCATAGCAATGCGTGAGCCATGCCGTGCCGGTTTTCGGGTCGCGCGCGGACGGGAAACCGTTCGAATGGCCCACCTGCGGCGCATAGCCATCGACGTCCGGCAGGCGCGTGAAGTTCTTGATGTTTTTCAAGGGCACGGTGAATTCGCCGGGCAAGGTGCGCTGGGCATGCAAGATGGTCTTGGGATTTTTCTCGTTCGGATCGCCCCACTGGGCCACCCAGTTGTCTTGCGCGCGCGTGATGGCCAGGCCGTCGTAATACTGTTCGGCCACCAGGGCCTTGATATTGGCCACGTGCTTAGGCGCGAAGTCGGGCGCCAGCTCAATCACCACGCGGCCGGCGGGAATCTCCAGGTACAGGGTGTTGTCCAGGTCCAGCGGACGCCAGTCGGACGGTTTCGAGGCCTTGATCACGTCGGCCAGCGTCGCCTTGGCGGGCAGTTCGGCGGGCGCCTTGATCTGGACAGGCGCCGCGTGGGCAGTCAGATGTGCAAGGCCCAGTACGGTGGCCATGGTCAGGCCGCTCAGTGGGTATCGATACATATTCTCTCCTGGTCGGCGCGGATTGCACCGGTCAGAAAGTGTATAACGGAATAGCAATATTTCGCTGAAAAAACATTGTACTGGCCCAACCTGGCATGCATGGAGGAAGACTGGCCTGAGCAAGTTGACGCGGGTATTTCCTTAACCTTTACTTAAATTGCCACACGCGCAAGGGCAGCACATAATTAATCCTGAAATATCGGCCGGGGGACTGCCGTTGCGCTGTCCGGGTGGTGTATGATTCCGCCGCTACCTTTAGGGAAAAATATATGGATTTTGTGCAATTCCTCGACATGATCGTGCATGTCGACAAGACGCTGGGTCTCTTGATCGAGCAGTACGGTACCCTCGTGTATGCAGTGCTGTTTGCCATTATTTTTTGCGAGACAGGCCTCGTGGTGCTGTTTTTCTTCCCTGGGGATACCTTATTGTTTATCGCCGGCGCGTTTTGCGCGACAGGACAGATGCACCTGGGCTTGCTGATCTTCCTGCTCGTCACAGCGGCCATCACGGGCAATACGCTCAATTACTGGATAGGCGAGGCCATCGGGCAGAGGGTGTTTACCCACGACTACCGCTGGATCAACAAGGATGCCATGCGCCGCACGCATGAATTCTTTGAAAAGCATGGCGGCAAGACCATCATCCTGGCCCGTTTCGTGCCGGTGGTGCGCACCTTCGCCCCTTTCGTGGCCGGCATTTCCGACATGACGCATGCGCGTTTCCAGATGTACAACGTGACGGGCGCCCTGTTGTGGGTGGTCGGTCTGGTGACGGCAGGCTACTTCTTCGGCAATATTCCGTGGATCCGCGACCACCTGACCTTGATCGTGCTGATCGGCGTCGGCGCCGCCGTCGTGCCGGTGGTACTGGGCGGCATGTGGAAACTCTACAAGCGCATGGTCGGCAAGTCGGCGTAAGGCCGCATGGATCCGGGGCAAGCGCGCTGCGGCACCGCCCGCAGCAAGCCTCGGATCCAGTTGTTCTTCTCTGCATTTCTGTTTTGCTTCTCCGCTGATTCAAGTTTTGTTGCTTTCCAGCCGTAAACCAGAGGGTATTCTTACTTTCTGGATTTCCATGCGACATTTGAGCGCCCTGTTAGCTTGCAGCCTTGCCGCGATGGCGGTCACGGCAAGCGCCAAAGATGCCCCCGCTTCGGCGAGCACCGCCGCATCCGCGCCAGCGAGCGCGCCCATGTCGGCGTCGGCGCGCGCGGCCGCCATGAAAACCCTGACCGAATCGGTGAAGGGTAAGGAAGGCAAGGAGGTCAAGGCGCCTGTCGTCGTCGCGCCCACGGCGCGCGAGAAGGAAGAAGCGGCCGAAGTCGACCTGTCCGAACGCATCGCGGCGCGCCTGGCGGAAATGCGCGCCACTCAGGCGGCTCGCGCCGCCGCCCGCGCCAAGCGCATCGCCGTGGTAAAAGCGGCGCCACCGCCACCACCTCCGGTGGCGCGCGGCACGCACTGGTCGTACGAGGGCGACAGCGGCCCGGCCAACTGGAGCAAGATCAATGTCGACTGGGCCAAGTGCGGCAATGGCAGCCGCCAGTCGCCGGTCGATATCCGCGATGGCATGAAAGTGGAACTCGAACAGATCAGCTTTGACTACCACCCGTCTTCGTTCAATGTAGTCGACAATGGTCACACGGTGCAGGTGGGGGTGAGTGGCGGCAATTACATCACGGTGCAGAACCGCATGTTCGAGCTGCAGCAATTCCATTTCCACCGCCCGTCCGAAGAGCGCATCAACGGCAAGGCCTTTGAAATGGTGGTGCACCTGGTGCACCGCGATGCGGAAGGCCGGCAAGCCGTGCTGGCGCTGTTGCTGGAGCGGGGCGCGCCGCAAGCGACCATCCAGACCGTGTGGAACAACCTGCCGCTGGAAAAATTCGAGACCATGCAGCCCACCATCCTGCTCGACCCGGCCGAGATGCTGCCGGCGCGGCGCGATT
Organism: Janthinobacterium sp. DSP2-3-3; assembly: GCF_049897325.1. Lineage (NCBI taxonomy): Bacteria > Pseudomonadati > Pseudomonadota > Betaproteobacteria > Burkholderiales > Oxalobacteraceae > Janthinobacterium > Janthinobacterium sp. DSP2-3-3. The sequence goes on from NZ_JAFCWA010000004.1 coordinate 417,371, forward strand.
ACTACACCTACATGGGATCGATGTCGGAGCCGCCTTGCAGCGAAGGCGTGCTGTGGCTGGTGATGAAGCAGCCGGTCCAGGCGTCGCCGGCGCAGATGGCGCTGTTCAGCCGCTTGTATCCTTTGAATGCGCGCCCAATTCAGCCTGCCAATGGCCGCATCATCAAGGAATCGAACTAAACAAATGCGAGGCGCTGGCGGCCGACCCATTCGGCGCCGGCAGCCAGCAGGTCGGGCTGGATCAGGGCCGGCTCGATGCAGAGGAAGCGCTGGTATTCGTCGTCGGCCAGGTCGGGCAGGGCGGCTGCGTCTTGCACGCCCGGGTTCCACACGACGGCATCCGTAAAGCCCTGCTGCTCCAGGCGCAGCGTGTGGCTGCCAGACTGCAGGTGCAAGGCGCCCGGCAACTGATAGTAGATGCGGTCCAGCTTGTCTGCGAACTGCAGCAGCTCTTCCGCCTGCAAGGCATCTTGCGGCGTCTCGTCCGAATAGCGCACGCGCTGCAAGCCGCCAACGCGCGCTTCGCTCAATTGATCTATCGAAAAATAGCTGTGCAGGGCGGCCGAGAACGGGAACGCCTGCTCGCCCGTGTTGTGCACGGACAGACTCAGCTCCAGCGATTGGCCTTGCACTGCCACGCGCAGGCGCAGGGTGAAGGCGTAGGGCCAGGTGGCGCCGATCGCTTCCGGCAAGTCAGCCTGGGTCAGGGAAAATTGCGCCCATGCAGCGCCATCGGCGTCGCCGGTCGATTCCAGCTGCCAGGTTGCCACGCGCGCAAAGCCGTGGCGCATACCCGTGCCGCGCGCGCCGAACTGGGGAAAGATCACAGGTACGCCGCCACGGATGGCGCGACTACCGTCGAGGCTGGATGCGCGGCTGCAGAACAGGCGCTCCTGGCCGTCGCTGGTTTTCCAGGAGACCAGGTGGCCGCCGTATAAAGTCACCGTCGCCTGCGCGCCATCGGTGGCGCGGATGGTCACGGCCGGCAATTGGCCAAATGTGCTCTTGCTCATACTGGATTGTCCTGTCAGGTCATGCGGCTTTTCGCCAGCGGCGGATTCTTCGCGAAGTAGTTCTTGATGCCGGTGACGATGGCGTCGGCCATCTGATCCTGGTAGCCGTTGTCGGTCAGCTTGGCTTCTTCTTCCGGATTCGAGATGAAGGCCGTCTCGATCAGGATGGAGGGAATGTCCGGCGCTTTCAGCACGGCGAAGCCGGCCTGCTCGACGGAGCCCTTGTGCAGGCGGTTGATGCCGCCGATTTCGCGCAGCACGGCCTTGCCCAGCTTCATGCTGTCATTGATCTGCGCCGTCGTCGACAGGTCGAGCAGCACGCTGGCCAGCTGCTTGTCGTGGTTCTTTACGTTCACGCCGCCGATCAGGTCGGCCTGGTTTTCCTTGTTGGCCAGCCAGCGCGCGGCCGTCGAGGTGGCGCCTTTTTCGGACAGTACGAAGACGGACGAGCCGCGCGCCGTCGGCTGGATGAACGCATCGGCGTGGATCGAGACGAACAGGTCGGCTTGCACCTTGCGTGCTTTTTCCACGCGCATGCCCAGCGGGACAAAGAAATCGGCGTCGCGCGTGAGCATGACGCGCATGTTCGGCTGCAGTTCCAGTTTGGTCTTGAGGCGCTTGGCGATGGCCAGCACCACGTCTTTTTCGCGGCTGCCCCGGCTGCCCATGGCGCCCGGGTCCTCGCCGCCGTGGCCGGGATCGAGCGCGATGGTAATCATGCGCACCACTTTTTGACCCGGCAGCGGACGCGCTTCGGGGCGCTGTTCCGGGCGGATATCGGGCACGGGTGGCACGATGGTCGCCACCGGCGGCGCGACGGCCACGGGCGGCTTGCCGCTGTCGGGCAGGGGCAGCGCGGGTGGCGCCGTATGCGTGCCGGCCATCGGTGGCTTGGTCGGGTCGCTCGACCAGTCGCCCTTTTCGATCATCTGCGCGATCAGGTCCGGCTCGCGCACGGGATACAGGTCGAAAATCAAACGGTGGTTGTAGGAGCCGGCCGGCGGCAGCGTAAACAACTGCGGCGTGACTTCCTCTTTCAGGTCGAAGACCAGGCGCACCACGTTGGGCCGGTTCTGGCCCACGCGCACCTGCTTGATGTACGGGTCGTTCGACTGGATCTTCGCCACCAGGCCCTTCAAGGTGGGATTGAGTTCCAGTCCTTCGATGTCGACCACCAGCCGTTCCGGGTCCTTGACGATGAAGTGGGTGGCCTTGAGGATGCTGTCGTTTTCCAGCGTGACGCGCGTGTAATCCTCGGCCGGCCAGACGCGCACGGCGAGAATTTGCGCCGCCATCGCCGACATGGGCGCGAACACGGACAACAGCAGGGTGCCGCCGGCCTTGAGTACCGTGCGCCGGGTGATGGGCGAGGAGATCAAAGGTTCGGGGCGAATTTGAGACGGTGAAGGCATGACAGACCCAATTCAGAAGACGCTTGCAATTCTACATCACGTCCTGTACCCGCAACGCTCAAATAAACATTCAGGTCCGCCGGCGGCAGCACCGGTTCGGCTTTCTCCGGCCATTCGACGATGCAGATATTGCGGCCGTTGAAGTCTTCGCGAAAACCGGCGTCGAGAAATTCCTCGGCGCTGCCCATGCGGTACAGGTCGAAGTGGATGACGTTGACGCTCTGGCCAGCGAGTTGCACCGTGTACGGTTCGGACAGCGTATAAGTGGGGCTTTTGACGTGGCCCGCATGGCCGGCCGCGTGCAACAGGGCGCGCGTGAGGGCCGTTTTGCCGGCACCCAGGTCGCCATGCAGGTAGATCGCCAGGCCTGGTGCCAGTGCGCGCGCCAGTGCGGCGCCCAGCGCGGCGGTACCGGCTTCGTCGTGGAGGTGGGCTGTGAAGTGTTCGGTCATTGTCGCTTGGTGTGAATAATATCGCATAAAATAGAGGCTGCTGTCATTGTAACCGCCCGCGCGCCTGCTGTTTTCCGTAAAGTCCCCTATGTCTGCCACCGTCACCGATCTCGCCGTCCTGGCGCGCACCATTAAAGAATGGGGGCGCGAGCTGGGTTTTGCCGAGGTGCGCATCGCCGACGTGGACCTGTCGCACATGGAAGCGCCCTTGCAGGCCTGGCTAGCCGCAGGGTACCACGGCGAAATGGACTACATGGCCAGCCACGGCATGAAGCGTGCGCGTCCGGCCGAACTGGTGCCGGGCACGGTGCGTGCCATCAGCGCGCGCATGAATTATCTGCCGCCGGCGCTGGGTCCGGACTGGCGCGCACACGAGGCGGCGCGCGACGCCGACCCTGCGGCGGCCGTGATTTCCGTGTATGCGCGGGGCCGTGACTACCACAAGGTGATGCGTTCGCGCCTGCAGCAGCTCGCTGAGCGCATCAAGGGCGAGATCGGCGACTTCGGCTACCGCGTCTTCAGCGATTCTGCACCCGTGATGGAAGTCGAGCTGGCGCAAAAGGGAGGGCTGGGCTGGCGCGGCAAGCACACCTTGCTGATCAACCGCCAGGGCGGCTCCTTCTTCTTCCTCGGCGAAATCCTGATCGACGTGCCGTTGCCGGTGGACGCACCTGAAACGCCGCGCTGCGGCCAGTGCTCGGCGTGCATCACGGTGTGCCCGACGCAAGCCATCCTGGGGCCGTACCAGCTCGACGCGCGCCGCTGCATCTCTTACCTGACGATTGAATTGAAGGGCGCCATTCCCGTCGAGATGCGCCCCCTGATCGGCAACAAGGTGTATGGCTGCGACGATTGCCAGACCGTCTGCCCGTGGAACAAGTTCGCCCAGCGCGCCGTGGTGCCCGATTTCGACGAGCGCCACAGCTTGGGCAGCGCCGGCATGGTGGAACTGTTCGCCTGGACGGAAGAGGAATTCAACCGCCGCATGGAAGGCAGCGCCATTCGCCGCATCGGCCACGAACGCTGGCTGCGCAACTTGGCCGTCGGCATGGGCAACGCGGCCGCCAAGGCCCGTGGCCAGGACGACATCGTCGCGGCCCTGCTGTCGCGCCGCGAGCACCCGTCGGCCATCGTGCGCGAGCATGTGGAGTGGGCGCTGGCCCTGCACGGCGTCGTTTGATTTTCGTTTAAACCTGCTTCAGGCGCAACGCCGACCACTCACGATCGATGGCGATCATCGCCACGCTGTCGAGTCCTATTGTTTGCGCAAAACTGCGCAGATCGTCGCGGTGGGTGTCGCTGCCCGCCTTCACGCCGCCCTTGCGGTACTCCACCCACAGCGCGCCGCCCGGCGTCATTCAGCACAGCCAGGGTCTTGGCATTTTTCACCAGCATGTTGTCAAAGGCGGTTTTGCCGGGCATGGCGGGCTGAGTGATCATGAAAAGCCGAGCATAAAAATTTCTCCTTGACTTATCGATATATCGTTATAAAATGGCGATACCTACTAACGATATATCTTTAAAGAGAAAACATGAGAAACTCACACCACGCAGAACACGGCCACCACGGCCACCACGGCCACCACGGCCACCACGGCCACCATGGTCATCAGCATCAGCATCACCATCATCACGGCGATTGCGGCCAGCAGCACCACCACGGCGAACATCGTCACGAACACTTCATGCATGGCCGCGGCCCGCGCGGCTTCGACGAGCGCGGCGACGGCATGGGCGGCGGTCCTGGCGGGCGCGGTGGGCGCGGCGAGCGGGCCGAGCGCGTCTTCGGCCGTGGCGACTTGCCCCTGATCGTGCTGGCGCTGATCGAGATCAGCCCCCGTCACGGCTATGAAATCATCAAGGCCATCGAAGAGCGTTGCGGCGGCGCCTATGCCCCCAGCCCGGGCGCCGTATATCCGACCCTGACCCTGCTGGAAGAGCAGGACCACGTCACGTCCTCCGAAAGCGCCAGCGGCAAGAAGCTCTACACGATCACGGACCTGGGCCGCGCGTATCTCGACGAGAACCGCGCCCAGGTGGACGGCATCCTGGCCCGCCTCGACATGTTCGCCCGCGTCCAGGCGCGCAACGCCTTGCCCGAGCGCGTGCACCAGGCCATGCATACCCTGAAACATGCGCTGTTGCTGAACAAGAGCAACTGGAGCGATGCGGAAGCCGAGCGCGTTTCCGCCGTGCTGGAACAGGCGGCGAACGCCATCGTCGACGGCCACTGAGCCTACTTTACAAGGATAAGCAATGACTACTGCATTACCTACGGCACCGCGCCCGCATGCCATTGAGCGCGTGCGGCATGACTTGAAACTGCGCGTGCTTACCGTCGTGCGCACCGAGCAGCTGACGCCGCATATGCGCCGCATCACGCTGGCCGGCGAGGACTTGGACGGCTTTGTCTCGCCGGCGCACGACGATCACGTCAAACTGTTCTTTCCCGCCCCGGGAGAAACAGCGCCTGTGTTTCCCGTGCTGGGCAATGGCCCGAATCCCATCCAGTATGCGGAAGGGGCGCGGCCCATCGCCCGCAACTACACGCCGCGCCGCTACGACGCAGAACGGCGCGAGCTGGAAATCGACTTTGTGCTGCATGGCGACGGGCCTGCATCGCTGTGGGCGGCCCAAGCCTTGCCCGGCCAGACCCTGGGCGTGGGTGGCCCGCGTGGCTCGATGCTGGTGCCGCTCGATTTTGACTGGTATGTGCTGGTGGGCGACCAGACCGCCCTGCCGGCCATCGCCCGCCGCCTGGAGCAGTTGCCGGCCACGGCGCGGGCGATGGCCGTGATCGACATCGTCGAAGACGGCGAACAGATCGCGTTGGACAGTGCGGCGCAGCTGGACGTGCGCTGGGTGGCGCGCAATGGCCGCAAGGGGCCGCTGCTACTGGAAGCGTTGGCGCAAGTCGCCTTGCCGCAGGATGGCGATGGCTATGTATGGGTGGCGTGCGAGCATGCGCAGGTGCAGGGCTTGCGCGGGCATTTTATTGACGCCGGGGTGCCGAAGCAGCACCTGCATGTGGCCAGCTACTGGAAGCATGGGGCGGCGGAGCACCATGAACGCCATGACGACTGATTAGATACCTGAAACCTAAAGCCGGGGGCTGACCTCAGACTTCAGTCTATTTCAACAACCCCGCCAGCTCCACCGCCGTCTTGACCTGCATCTTGTCGAAGATATGCGCGCGGTGCACTTCCACGGTGCGCATGCTGATGCCGAGCTTGTCGGCCACCACTTTGTTCATCTTGCCCGCCAAAATCAGGTCCAGCACTTCGCGTTCGCGCGTCGACAGGGTGGCCAGGCGCGCATGCACGGCGGCCAGTTCGCCCGCCTGGCGCGAGTTGGCCAGGCCCTGCTGCACGCGGTCCATCAAGTCGTTGTCGTTGAACGGCTTTTCAAAGAAATCGAAGGCGCCCCGTTTCAGGCTGTCGACGGCCATCGGCACGTCGCCGTGGCCGGTGAGGAAAATCACGGGCAGGCGCGCCGTCAGGTCGCGCTTGACCAGATGGTCGAACAGGGCGATGCCGTTCATGTCGGGCATGCGCACGTCGAGCAGCACGCAGTCGCCGGCGGCGTCGAAGCTGCCGTCGAGGCTATCGAGGAATTGCTGGGCGTTGGCGTAGATGCGCGCGTCGATGCTGCGCGAGGCGGCCAGCCAGGAGAGCGAGTCGCGTACGACCTCTTCGTCGTCGATAATGTGTAGCATGGTGTCTCCGGCTTGTCGTTATTCGTTATTCGTTATTCGTTGTTCGTTATTCGTTATTCGTTATTGCTTAGTGCGGCGCGCGCGGCGCAGCCGGCACGCTGAATGTAAAGATAGTACCGCCAGCGGGGTTGACGCTGAAGGTCAGCGCGCCGCCGTGAAATTCGATGGCGGTGCGGCAGATGTTCAGGCCCATGCCCATGCCTTCAGACTTGGTCGAGAAAAACGGCGAAAACAGCCGCTCCGCCACGTCTTGCGCAATGCCGTGGCCATGATCGATCACGTCCACCGTTACCATGTCTTGCTGCGCATCGTGGCTGGCCCGCAGGCGCATGATACGCCGTCCGGGCGCGGCATCCTGCATAGCCTCGATGGCGTTGCGCGTCAGGTTCAGCAGTACTTGCTCGATCATCACGGGATCGGCGCGCAGCAGCGGCAGGTCCGGCGGCAGCTCTTCCTGGATGGTGACATAGTATTTGCGCGCCTGCAGGTCGATCAGCGCGCGGATGCCGTCGATCAGCGTGCGGATGGCGATATCCTGGCGCTGCGGCTCGCTCTTGCGCACGAAATCATGCACGCTGCGGATGATCTGGCCGGCCCGCTGCGCCTGCGCGCCGGCCTGCTCCAGCGCCGGCTTCAGGGTGTTCGGATCGACGGGGGCGCCATGCTCGATGGCGCGGCGGATCAGGTTCAGCGCGCCCGTGGTGTAGCTGGAAATGGCCGCCAGCGGCTGGTTCAGCTCATGCGCCAGCATCGAGGCCAGCTCGCCCATGGTGGCCAGGCGCGAACTCGTTTGCAGTTTTTCCTGCTGTTGACGATTCAGTTCCTCGACCCGCTTGCGGTCCGAGATATCGAGCACGGAACCCATCCAGCCTGTCTGCCGGCCGTTCTTGTCCACCAGCGGCGCTTCGAAGATCAGCACCGCCACGCGCGTGCCGTCGGGGCGCTGGAAATAGGTTTCGAACTGCGGCGTGGGATTGCCGGCCAGGGCCTTGACGAAGCGCTGCTGGTATTCCTCCAATGCTTCCGGCACCCAGTAGGGCATGGGCGGCAAACACCCCAGGATTTGCTCGGGCGGATAGCCGACGATTTGGCAAAATGCGGGATTGACATACGTGACGCGGCCTTCCAGGTCGCGCGCGCGCATGCCCGTCACCAGCGAGTTTTCCATCGCCGTGCGAAACAGCATCTGCTGGCGCAACGCCCCTTCGGCCACCAGGCGGCGCGAAATATGCCGCCACAGGGCCAGCAAGCTCCACAGCAAACCCAGCGACAGGGCGATGACGGAGCCGACCAGCAAATTGGGCAGCAGCTTGGGTTGGCTTTTCACGCTGTCGGTAAACAAGGTGATGCTGGCACCGGGCACGTCGAGCGCGCGCTTGTGCGTGTACACGCCGTGACCGGGACCGGCGGCGGCACGCCGTGCCAGCACCTTGTCGTCGCGGTCGATCAGCGAAATCTGGTTATCCTGGGCAAACCACCACGGCACCATCTCATCGAGCAGGCTGCTGATCTGGTAGGTGGCCACCAGGCTGCCCACATGGCGCTGGCCATCGAACAGGGGCTGGTGGTAATCCATCAGCATGGCGCCCGGCGGCGCGTCGGGAAAGCCGCTTTGCTGCGAGGGCTGGGCATACTGCCCCCGGTGCAGGCGGCGCGCATTGTCGGCCGCCGTCAGCGAGGCCGGTGAAAATGACAGGGCATGCGGCAGGTTGTTGTCGCTGGTGGCAAGCACCTTGCCGCTGGTGTCGAGCCACAGCACGCGCTGTAATTCGCGGCCATTGCGCAGCATTTGCTGCAGCCGTTCGTGCACTTTTTCCGCGCTCAGCGAGGCGCTGGCGATGTCCTCACCCAGGTTGAACAGGCTTTCCTCGTTGCGCGCCAGTTGAAAGCGGATGGTTTGCTCCACCCACAGCGTGTCGGCGATCAGCTGCTCCTGGCGCTCGTTGCTCTCCATCTGGCGTGCCTGCCAGGGCAGCCAGAACAGGATGGACAGGAACAGCAGCAGCAGGATGACGGGCAGCAGCCAGCGCATCGGGCTCGATAGCTTGAAGCGGCGCGCAAGGGTGGGGGGAGTCGGCATGGCAGGCAGGGTAGCGGCTTATCGGGAACTGGCTATTGTGGTTAACCACAATAGCAGGGGCGGTTTCTTTGATACTATATTCAAATAGACAAATAATAAAGTTTTTCTAAAAACCATCCAGGAGACAATCATGCAGATGAAAACCATGCTCGTCGCGCTGTGCGCGGCCATAGGCGCCACCGCCGGCGTCCACGCATACGCCCAAGGCCCCATCGTCATCAAGTTCAGCCACGTGGTGGCGACCGACACGCCGAAAGGCCAGGCCGCCGTGCGTTTCAAGCAACTGGCCGAAAAAGCCACGAATGGCAAGGTCAGGGTAGAACTGTACCCGAACAGCCAGCTGTACAAGGACAAGGAAGAGCTCGAAGCGCTGCAGCTGGGCGCCGTGCAGATGCTGGCGCCGTCGCTGGCCAAGTTCGGCCCGCTGGGCGTGAAGGAATTCGAAGCGTTCGACCTGCCCTACATCTTCCCCACCAAGACGGCGCTGTACAACGTCACCGAAGGCGAAATCGGCAAGAGCCTGATGAAGAAGCTGGAGCCCAAGGGTATCACCGGCCTGGCCTACTGGGACAATGGCTTCAAGGTGATGTCGGCCAACAAGCCGCTGCATAATCCGGCCGACTTCAAGGGCCTGAAAATGCGCATCCAGTCGTCCAAGGTACTCGACGCGCAGATGCGCGCGCTGGGCGCCAATCCGCAGGTGCTGGCCTTCTCGGAAGTGTATCAGGCGCTGCAGACGGGCGTGGTCGACGGCACGGAAAATCCGCCGTCGAACATGTACACGCAAAAGATGCATGAAGTGCAAAAGCATGTAACTGTATCGAACCATGGCTACCTGGGCTATGCCGTCATCGTCAACAAGAAGTTTTGGGATGGCTTGCCGCCCGACATCCGCACGCAGCTGGAAAAAGCCATGCGCGAAGCGACCACATTTGAAAAAGCCATCGCCCAGCGCGACAACGACCAGGCCCTCGAGGCCATCAAGAAAGCCGGCAAGACGCAGATCTATACCTTGACGGTGCAGGAGCAGGCCGAGTGGCGCAAGGCGCTGGCGCCCGTGCAGAAGGCCATGGAAGCGCGCATCGGCAAGGACTTGATCTCGGCCATCAACAAGGAAAGCGCGAAGTAATAGCGCTGGCCGCGCCACCCGGCGCGGCTGTCAGGGACATCCCTGTCTTTCTGTAGCAACGGCACCTGCGCGTCCTGCGCGGGAGTGCGTGTACCCGCATTCTTTGAAAGTCCACCATGAAATTTCTGGATCACCTGGAAGAGTGGTTGATTGCGACCCTGATGGGCGCAGCCACCTTCATCATTTTCGTCGCGGTCGTGCACCGCTACCTGGCCGGCTTGCCGATACCGGTGGTGCAAGATTTCCTGATTCAAATCAATACCAGCTGGGCGCAGGAACTGTGCATCTACATGTTCGTTTGGATGGCCAAGTTCGGCGCCGCGTATGGCGTGCGCACGGGCATCCACGTGGGCGTCGATGTGCTGATCAACCGCCTGAACCCGCGCTGGCGTGACCGCTTCATCGTCTTCGGCCTGGCTGCCGGCGCCCTGTTTACGGGCGTCGTGGGCACTTTGGGCGCCAGCTTCGTGTGGTCGATCGGCCACACGGACCAGACCTCGGCCGACATGGAAGTACCGATGTGGCTGGTCTACCTGGCCGTGCCGCTGGGTTCCTACCTGATGTGCTTCCGCTTCCTGCAAGTCATGCTGCATTTCATCAAGACGGGCGCCTTGCCGAAACACGACCATTCGCATGTCGCGGGTCTGGAAGATGAATTGACGGCGGAAGAAAAAGGAGCCAAGGCATGAACGCGCTGATTATTTTTGTGCTGCTGCTGGTACTGATGCTGACCGGCATGCCGATCTCTATTTCGCTGGGGCTGACGGTACTGACTTTCCTGTTTACCATGACCAGCGTGCCCATCGAATCGGTGGCCCTGAAGATTTTCACGGGCATCGAGAAGTTCGAGATCATGGCCATTCCGTTCTTCATTTTGGCGGGCAACTTCCTCACACATGGCGGGGTGGCGTGGCGCATGATCAATTTCGCCAGTTCCATGGTGGGCCACTGGCATGGCGGCCTGGCGCTGGCCGGCGTGATGGCGTGCGCGCTGTTTGCCGCCGTCTCCGGCTCCAGCCCTGCCACCGTGGTGGCGATCGGTTCCATCATCCTGCCGGCCATGGTCAAGCAGGGCTATCCACGCGGCTTCGGCGCCGGCGTCATCACCACCTCGGGCGCGCTGGGCATCTTGATACCGCCCTCGATCGTGATGGTGATGTATTCCGTCAGCACGAACACCTCCGTGGGCAAGCTGTTCATGGCGGGTGTGATTCCCGGCATGATGCTGGCCATGCTGCTGGGCCTGACTACGTGGTTTTTGGCGCGCAAGCACAACTATCCGCGCATGAAGAAGGCCAGCTGGGGCGAACGCTTCGTGACCTTCAAGAAGAGCGCTTGGGGCTTGCTCCTGATCGTCATCGTCATGGGCGGCATCTATTCGGGCGTGTTTACGCCCACGGAAGCGGCCGCCATGGCTGCCGTGTATGCCTTCATCATTGCCGTCTTCGTCTACAAGGACTTGAAGATCAAGCAAGTGGGCAAGGTCTTGCTCGATTCGGCCGCCATGTCGGCGATGCTGTTGTACATCATCACCAATGCCGTGCTGTTCTCGTTCCTGATGACCAGCGAAAACATCCCGCAAGCGATGGCCGAGTGGATCACGGGCAAGGGCCTGGGCGTGATCAGCTTCCTGCTGGTGGTCAACGTGCTGTTGTTGTTGGCTGGTAACGTCATGGAACCGTCGTCCATCGTGCTGATCATGGCACCGATTTTGTTCCCCGTCGCCATGAAGCTGGGCATCGATCCTGTGCACTTCGGTATCTTGATCGTGGTCAATATGGAGGTGGGCATGTGCCATCCGCCCGTGGGCCTGAACCTGTACGTGGCTTCCGGTATCACCAAGATGGGCATTTCCGAATTGACCGTGGCCGTGATGCCGTGGCTGCTGACGATGCTGGGCTTCCTGGTGCTGATTACCTACGTACCACAAATCTCGCTGTGGCTGCCAAATTTAATTTACAACTAAAACAGTTGTCCCCGTCATGGTGCAAAAAAAGTCGATTCTGCCGAATAAATGCGCTATGATGGGCAGCCTTAAGGGGAAACACGTATATGCATATACGCTCCGGTAGCAAGGCTGAAATACAGAATTGGCAGCAAAGTTGGTGGGGGAGTGGTCTATAAAAACGGTATTGATACCGGGGATATATTGAGGAGACACACGTTTCACAGAAGTTGTTGAGTCATAGCTGTCTGCGGCCACAAGCCGGCACCGGCGGACCCAAACGACCGGGAACGTGAAGCAATATTTGAAGCGCACCGACTGGTGCGCTTTTTTTTCGTGCGCGGGAAACGTCCGCCGAGACGCCCAAAGTCGGTGCATAATTCCCGTGGCGCTGTTTCCGGCGCCGGCAGGTTGTATATATGCCACACTTGAATAATGATCAGCAGATGAAAAAACAACAGGGCAGTGAGCTGTTCAGCGCCATCGTGGCCGCGCCATTCGGCGCCATGGGCGTGCGTGCGCAGGACGGCCAGTTGCGTGAACTGGTCTACCTGCCGCCGCACTTCGACGAGAAGGAGCCGCAGGATGCCGTCTCCGAGCGGGCGTGCGTGCAGCTGGCGCGCTATTTCCTCGACCCCGATGAGGTCTTTGACCTGCCGCTGGCCGAGCTGGGCAGCGCCTTCCAGCAACGCGTATGGGCGGCGATCGCCGGTATCCCGCGCGGCCAGGTGCGCACGTACGGCGACGTGGCGCGCCTGATCGGCTCGGCACCGCGCGCCGTCGGCCAGGCCTGCGGCGCCAACTGGTATCCCGTGCTCATTCCGTGTCACCGCGTCACGGCCGCTGGCGGCCTGGGCGGTTTTGCCCACCACGACGATGCCAGCGGTTTTCACCTGGGCGTGAAGCGCTGGCTGCTGGCGCATGAAGGCGTGGCGGGCATAGCGTGGTCAACACGATGATGAACAGCTTGCTGGCGCCCGACAACACTACCCTGATCGATGAATTCTGCGACAGCCTGTGGCTGGAAGACGGCCTGTCGAAAAACTCGCTGGACGCCTACCGGCGCGACATGCGTCTGTTCGCGCGCTGGCTGGAGGTGGCGCGGCCCGGGCGCGAGGGGCTGTACGAGGTCTCCACGGCCGATGTCGAAGCGTATTTCGCCGCCCGCCATGACGAGAGCAAGGCGACGTCGTCAAACCGGCGCTTGTCCGTGCTCAAGCGCTTTTACCAGTTGGCCTTGCGGCAAAAACATATCTCGTTTGATCCCTGCTTGAAGATGGTCTCGGCCAAGCAGCCGGCGCGCTTCGTGCATACCCTGAGCGAAGCGCAGGTGGAAGCGCTGCTGGCGGCGCCCGACGTGAGCACGCCGCTGGGCCTGCGCGAGCGCACCATGCTCGAACTCATGTACGCGAGCGGCTTGCGCGTGTCGGAACTGGTGGACTTGACATCCGTGGAGTTGAGCCTCAACGATGGCGTGCTGCGCATCACGGGCAAGGGCAGCAAGACGCGGCTGGTGCCGTTCGGTGAGCAGGCGCGGCTGTGGATCGAGCGCTACCTGAAGGAGGCGCGCGGCGTCATCCTCGACGGTCAGATGGACGATGCGCTGTTCGTCACGCGGCGCGGCGGCGCCATGACGCGGCAAATGTTCTGGGTCATCATCAAGAAACACGCGCTGAGCGCCGGCATTACGGCGCCGCTGTCGCCGCATACCCTGCGCCACGCATTCGCCACCCATTTGCTGAACCATGGCGCGGACTTGCGTGTTGTGCAATTGTTACTGGGGCACTCCGATATTTCCACCACGCAGATTTACACGCATGTGGCCCGTGAACGGCTGAAACTGCTGCATGCGCAGCATCATCCGCGAGGCTAAACATTTGGTGTTTGGTTCAATTACGTCATAATGTGCCTTATGTGCTTATCTGTAACATCTAAAAACTAAAGAGGTAGTAAATGGCCAAGACAAATTTCCAATACGAAAAACGGCAAAAAGAGCTGGAAAAGAAGAAGAAAGCCGAGGAAAAAGCCAGGCGCAAGCTGGAAGCGAAGAACAATCCCAAGCCGGCCGATGGCAGCGAGGGCGATGAGCCGGAAGCGGACGACGCCGATGACGCCGCCGATGCGGCCGCCGAAGGCGACGCGCCCGCCCAGCCGCAGTAATTCCCTGTTCTTGATGACCGGTGCGGCATAGCCGCGCCGGCCCCGCCTCGTACTTTCTTTCCCTTGCTATAACGTCGGCCGCTGGCCGATGGCCAGTTGCAGCTGCGTGCTGGCGATGGCCGCATCGGCGCGCGCCTGCACATAGCCTTGGTAAGCTTCATCGGCCGAACGCTGCGCCGCCAGCCATTCCAGCAGCGAGGCATTGCCTTTGGTGTAAGACAAACGCATGCCATCGACCACCTTTTGCGCGTCGACCAGCACGCCGTCGCGGTAGCGCGCCAGCCGTTCCTGCGCCGCACGCAGCTGCCGCTGCGCCGTGCGCACTTGCGTCTCCGCCTGCAGTTCTGCCTGGCGCAAGGCCAGCATCGCCTGCGTCACGCCCGCTTCGGCCTGCACGATGTCGCCCTTGTCGCGCCGCGACAGGGGGATGGGAATGGCCAGCGAGAGGGACAGCGCGCGCGAACGGGGTGAGCCATCGACGGGATTGCCGCTGGCGTCGATCCCGTCATGGTAACCGCGCGCGGCGGCCAGACCCAGCGTGACGGTGGGATCGACGGTGCGGTTGGCGCGCACGAGCGCCGCGCCATCGCGCAGATTGTCCAAGGTGGCGCGGGCGATGCGCACGTCGCTGCGGGCGTTGAGCGCTTGCGCCACCAGCCCGCTGGCCTCCCTGTCTGCCTGCGCGGCGAAGTCACATGCCAGCTGCGCGTTTGGAAACAGCGCCTCGAACTGGCGCCCCAGCGGCGGCGACAGGTTCAGCATGGCGCTATCGGCCTCGCTGCGCGCCTGCGCCAGGTCGGCCTGGAACTGGTCGCGTTCCACGCGCGACTGCAGCAGCTCGATGCCGCCCACGTCGCCCGCCTTGCGCCGCACGACGTTCGCTTCCACCACCGTCGACAGGGCCGCCATGGTCTGCTGCTTGCGCGCGACGACTTCGCGCGTGCGGCACGCTTCCGTGAACGCGGCGGCGGCCGTGCCATACAGTTCGCTCCTGAAGCCGGCCACCGTTTCCTCGGCCAGCGCGACATTGCTATGCGCTGCTTTGATGCGCGCGGCGCGCTTGCCGCTCGTCTCGATGGCCATGCTGATGGCCGGGTTCCACGTGACGGGGCGGTGTCCTCCTGTGGCTACCGTTTCGCGCGTGGCACCCAGCGTGAATTCGGGATCGGGACGCAGGCCGGCGATGCCGATGCCGGCCTTGGCCGACGTGATGCCTTCCTGCTGCGCCTGCAGTTCCAGGCTGTGGCTTTCCACGGCGGACAGGTAGGTGTCGAAGCTCAACGGGGCGGCGCTGACGCAGGGGGCGATCAGCCAGGCCGCCAGCAGCAGATTAAAACGTGTCATGGTTCACTCCTTCGGTATCGGTCTGGCGTTCGTGTAGGTGCGCCTCGATCAGGTAATACAAGGCCGGCAACAGCAGCAGGGTCAGTGCCGTCGCCGTGACCAGCCCGCCCACCACGACGGTGGCGAGCGGGCGCTGCACGTCGCTGCCCAGGCCCGTCGCCAGCATGGCTGGCGTCAGGCCCAGGGCAGCCACGGTAGCCGTCATCAGCACGGGGCGCATGCGGTCGCGCGCGCCTTCCAGCACGGCCTCGCGCAAGCTCCTGCCTTCGTCGGCACGCAAACGGTTGATCTGCGCCAGCATCAGCACGGCATTCAATACCGCCACACCGAACAGGGCGATGAAGCCCACCGCGCTCGACACATTCAAGGTCATGCCGCGCAGGTGCAGCGCGGCCAGGCCACCGAGCATGGCCAGCGGTACGGCCAGCAAGACCAGCGCGGGCTGGCGCAGGTTGCGGAACTGGCCAAACAGCAGCAAAAACATGGCGCCCAGGGTCATTGGCAGGATCAGGGCCAAGCGGCTTTGCGCGCGCTGCAGGTTTTCGAACTGGCCGCCCCATTCGACGCTGATGCGCTGGTGTTCATTGGCCACGGCTTGCGCCACCAGCGGGCGCGCTTCGGCCAGGAAGCCGGCCAGGTCGCGCCCACGGGCATTCAGGCGCACGATGATGTGGCGCCGTCCCATTTCGCGCACGATCACGCTTTCGCCCGAGGTGGTGCTGATGCTTGCCACTTGCGCCAGCGGAATCCTGGCGCCATTAGCGGCGGTGAGCATCAGTTTGGCGATGGCATCCGGGTCGGAGCGCGCGGCGGGCGGGAAGCGCACGGCGATGTCGTAGCTTTTTTCGCCCACGTAGACCTGGCCGATGGGCGCGCCGCCGATGCCGGTGGCAATCAGGTCCGCCACGTCGGCCGCGTTGATGCCGTAGCGGGCCGCCTTTGCCCTGTCCAGTTCCACCTTCAGGTTGGGTAGCGGCGGCTCCACGTCCACGGCCACGTCGGAGGCGCCATGAACAGTCTTCAGGGCATTTGCCACCTTGCCGGCGATGGCGCGCACTTCATCGAGGTCGTTGCCGAAGATTTTCACTGTCAGGTCGCTGTGCGCGCCCGACAATTTATCCTGCACGCCATCGATCATCGGCTGCATGAAGGCCACCGTATAGCCGGGCATGCGGGCGAAGCGTTCGTTCATTTTCGCGATCAGCTGCTGCTTGCTCAGGCCCGACTTCCAGCTCTTGTAGGGGTGCAGGCCCACGCTGGCCTCGATATGTGATGGTGTCCAGTAATCGGTACCATCGTCGTTGCGCCCCGTCTGCGTGACAATGGTCGACACTTCCGGAAATTCCAGCGCCGCGCGGCGCAGTTCACTGGCCATCTCGGAGGCCTTGTCCAGGGTGATCCCGGGCGGCATCTGCACCTGCAGCCACAGGGAACCTTCATCGAGATAGGGCAGGAAGTCGCGTCCGATGCTGCCGCCCAGCAGGGCCAGGCCCGCCAGCGAGGCGGCGCAGACGGCGGCCACCCAGCGCTTGCGGCCCACCATGCGCTCGAGGAAGCGCCCGTACGCGGCCGCCAGCTTTTCCAGCGCGCGGTTATGGAAGGTGCGACGCGGCTTGCGCAAGGCCAGCCAGGCCAGGCCCGGTATCAGCACCAGCGCCACCACCAGCGCGCCCACCAGCGCCGCGCCTACCGCATACGCCATCGGAGAAAACAGCTTGTACTCGATGCGCTGGAAGGCGAACAGGGGCAGGTAGGCGGCGATGATGACGGCCATGCCGAACATGATGGGGCGTGCCACCTGCAAGGTCGCCTCGATGGCGTCCTGCAAGGTGAGGGGCCGTTCCTGCTCGCGTTCGCGGCGGCGCAGCATGTTTTCCAGCACCACCACGGAACCGTCGACGAGGATGCCGAAGTCGATCGCCCCCAGCGACAGCAAATTGGCGGGAATTTTAAAATGGTGCATGAAGATGAAGGCGATCAGCAGGGCCAGCGGGATCGTCAGCGCAACGATGGCGGCCGCGCGCGGGCTGCCCAAAAACAGCAGCAGCACCAGGGCGACCAGCAGCATGCCTTCGCCCAAGGTATAACTGACCGTGTGCAGGGTGGCGTCGATCAGCGAGCTGCGATCCAGGTAGGGCACCACCTTGACGTCCTTCGGCAGCAGGTTGCCGTTCAAATCGTCCACTGCCGTATGGATGCCGGCCAGCGCTTCGGACGGATTGAAATCCTTCAGCAGCAGGGTGATGCCTTCGATGGTGTCGGGGTTGTCATCCTTGCCCAGGATGCCGCGCCGCTCCACATTGCCGTAGGCGAGCTTGCCCAAGTCCTTCACCAGCACGGGCACGCCGTTCTTGCTGCTGACGACAACGTTGCCCATGTCGCCCAGCGAGTGCAGCAAGCCCACGCCGCGCACCACGTACGATAGCTGGCCACGGTCGATGACGCTGCCGCCGCCGCTGATGTTGTTGGCGTTGATGGCGTCCTTGACCTGCGCCAGCGAGAAACCGTAACTGTCGAGTTTTGCAGGATCGAGCTCCAGCATGAACTGCGTCGTCAGGCCGCCGAAATTGCTGACGTCCGCCACGCCGCGCACCTGCTGCAGGCGCGGAATCACGGTCCAGAACTGCAGTTCGGACAGTTCGCGCAGGGACCGTGTTTTCGATTCCAGCGTGTAGCGGTAGATTTCGCCCGTCGGCGAGGTATAGGGATCGAGCCCCGGCTTGGCCTCGTAGGGCAGGTTGACGCTGGCCAGGCGCTCCTGCAGCCGTTCGCGCGTGAAGTAGCCGTCGCTGCCATCCTCGAACACGACCGTGATCAGCGACAGCGCGAACAGGCTGCGCGTGCGCAGCACATGCATGCCCGGTGTCCCCAGCAGGGCGCGCTCCAGCGGTATGGTGATCTGCTGCTCGATTTCCTCGGCGCCCAGGCCCGGCACCTGCGTGACGATTTGCGAGGTGACGTCGGCGATGTCGGGATACGCTTCGATGGGCAGCTGCTTCCAGCAATAGACGCCGTAGGCGGCAACGAATAGCAGTACCAGCCAGACGATGCCGCGCCGCTGGCAGCAGGCGGCGATGCAACGGTCAATCATTGAGCAGCACTCCTTCCTTGACGACGATGCGCTCGCCCGCCTTCAGACCTGCGAGGATTTCCACTTGCCCGCCATGGCTGGCACCCACTTCCACCGTGCGCGGCGCGAAGCGCAGCGGGCCGCGTTCGACCATCACGCGCGTCGACGGCCCGCTTTGCAGCACGGCGGACGCGGGCACCAGGATGGCGCGGCGGCTGGCGCCGGAAAAACCCGCGTGCGCGAACATGCCCGGTTTGAAGGTGCCGGAGCGGTTGTCGATGGCCACGCGTACCTGCACCGTGCGCGTCTCGGGATCGAGCACCGCACCCACATAGGCGACCTTGCCTTCGAAGCTTTTTCCGGGCCAGGCATCGACGCTGATGCGGGCCGTCTGGCCCACGGCCACCTGCGCCAAGTCTCTTTCAGCCACGTTGGCCGACAGCCACACGGTGGACAGATCGGCCACCGTCATGACGGGTGCGTTGATATCGTTCCAGTAGCCGCCCTGGGCAGCGTTCATGGCGATCACGGTGCCGCTAATGGGCGAGCGCAAGACGTAGTCGCGGCGCGAACCGCGTGCGCTGGCGCCGTACTGGGCCAGCTTGTCGGCGCTGGCCTGCGCGTCGCTGCCGGCCTGGTTGTAGGTCGCCTGGGCCGATTCGTACTCCCTGCGCGCGGCGATCTCCGCATCGAACAGGGTTTTCTGGCGATCGAGTTCCTGACGCGCCTGCAGCAGGGCGGAACGGGCCTTGCTGTCGTCCGCGTAGGCGGCGCTCAGTTCGGCCGAGTCCAGGGTAAACAGCGGGTCGCCCGCCTTCACGCTGTCGCCCAGCGAACGCTGCAAGCGGGTGATGCGCCCGGCCAGCGGCGGGGTGATTTTCACCAGTTTTTCCGGCATGGCTACAATGCTGCCCGGCGCATCCGTCTGCGTGGCGATATCCTGCTCCAGCACGGCGGCGATTTGCAGGCGCTGGCGCAGGGGGGACATCTTGTCGACGGCGATGCTGCCGTCGTCCAGATGCGTCGACTGGGCAACGGGCGTGGCCGCTGCCGTCGGTTTGGCGCAACCGGCGAGGGCCGAGCAGGCGAGAGCGAGGGCGCAACTGGCGCCCAGGGCGTTGCGGGTGGTCGTGTTCATCCCGTGTTTCCTTGTTATTGATGGTGATGGTGATGGGGTATGCGTGGATGCCGTGCCCAGGCGGGCAGTCGGAGGGAGCGCAGGTGGCGTGGGCAGCGTCACTACAGCGCCGGGAAAGCATAGCAATGCCGTCCTGAAGAAGCGCCCAAGAATGCCTGAATCATTCTTCAGGTGCGGTGCGCGCACGGTGCGGCGCGGTAAAATGCCAGCATGGAAAACAGGGCGCGACGCGAAAGGCAGGCATGAGAATTCTCCTGGTGGAAGACGACCGCAAGGCGGCGCGCCTGCTGGCCCGTGGCTTGCAGGAAGAAGGTTTTGTCGTCGACGTGGCGCACAGCGCCGAGGAAGGCGAGGACGAAAGCTACGCCGTCGACTACGACGTGATCGTGCTGGACTGGATGTTGCCGGGCAAGCAGGGCATCGATTTTTGCCGCGACTTGCGCGCACGCGCCATCCAGACGCCCGTGCTGATGCTCACGGCGCGCGACGCCACGGCCGACCGGGTGGCGGGCCTGAACACGGGCGCCGACGATTACCTCACAAAACCGTTCGAATTCGAGGAGCTGCTGGCGCGCATCCGCGCCTTGCTGCGCCGCTCCGACATCAGCCGTCCGTTGGTACTGGCGCTGGCTGATTTGACGCTTGATCCCGTCAGCCATCAGGCGATGCGGGCCGGTACGCCGCTGGTGCTCACGCCGAAGGAATATGCAATTCTGTTGATCCTGCTGCGCCAGGCGGGCGAAGTGGTCAGCCGGGCGCGCCTGGCCGAGCAGATATGGCAGGCGGACTTGATCGGCATCGATAACCTGATCGACGTCCACGTGCGCAACTTGCGGGGAAAAGTGGATGCGCCGGGCTTGCCGCCATTGATTCACACGGTGCGCGGACGCGGTTTCCGCCTGGCGGATAACAACGGTGGCTAGCTTTCGCAAGCGCCTGTTGCTGGTGCACCTGGCCGTTATCCTTGCCATCGTCGCCTGCACGGCGCTGGCCGGCTACTGGGGCCTGTCGCGCGCCGTGCATGGCCAGCTCGATGCGGCCCTGCTGGCGCTGGCCGAGACGGAAATGGCGATGCTGCCGGCCGCGCCGCGCCAGCCCGTGCAGGTGCACGAGGTGGCGCCAGGTCTGGCGCCGCCGTCATTGACGCGCCTCGACCGCCTGGTGCAGATCATCGATGGCGAAGGCCGCGTGCTGGCGCGCAGCCGCAACCTGGAGGCGGCGCAGCTGCCGGCGCCTGCCGCCCTGCTGGCGCGCCTGGCGGCCGGCGACACCGTCTTCGAGACCCTACCCAAATTTGGCGAAGAGCCGCTGCGCATGGTCTCGATTCCCGTGCCCTCATCCGGCGCAGGCCTGGCGGTGCAGGTGGCCGGTTCGCTCGACGACACCAATCACGTGCTGGCCGCGGCCACCGTGCTGTTTGGCGCCATGGCGCTGGCCTTGCTGGCGGCCGTGGGCCTGGCCGGCGAAATGCTCACGCGCCGCGTGCTGGGCGCCATCGACGACGTGGTGCGCCAGGCGCATTCGATCGGCGAAGCCAGCCTGCACCAGCGCCTGCCCCACCCTGGTACCCAAGACGAGATCGGCCGCCTGGTCGATACCCTGAACGCCATGCTGGACCGCCTTGAGCATGGTTACGACGCGCAGCGTCGCTTCACGGCCGACGCCTCGCACGAATTGCGCTCGCCCCTGTCGCGCCTGCGCACGGAAATCGAAATCACCCTGCGCCGCCCGCGCGAGTCGCCCGAGTATGTCGACGCGCTGGCCTCTTGTCTCGATGAAGTGCAGCGCCTGACGACCCTGGTGGAAGAATTGCTGATGCTCACACGCCTCGATGCTGGCCAGGAGCGCAATGCCGTGGAAACGGTCGCGCTCAATCCGCTCGTGCGCGCGGCGGCGCAGCGCCTGGAAAAGCCGGCAGCGCAGCGCGGCATTCGCATCGTCTTCGATGCCGGCGTGGCCGTGCACGCGCGGGTGGCGGCCGGTCCCGTGGACCTGGTGCTGGCCAATCTGCTGGATAACGCCGTGAAGTTTTCGCCGCCTGACAGCGTCATCATCGTCCATGTATCGCGCGATGGCGAGCATGCACTGGTGGGCGTGGCCGATGCAGGACCGGGCATCGGCGTGGAAGACTTGCCGCATCTGTTTGAACGTTTTTACCGGGGCGCCCAGGCGCGCGCGGGCGAGGCGCCCGGCTTCGGCCTGGGCCTGGCCCTGTCGCAAGCCATCGTGCATGCGTATGGCGGCAGTATCGCGGCGCAGAACCGCCCGGAAGGCGGCGCGCTGTTCCTCCTGCGCCTGCCGGCGTCAGATTGAGGCCGCCACGCCTTCCCAGCGCACCTCCCGCACTTGCGGCCAGGCGCCCGCGCGGTTGACGAAGCGCACCAGCACGGCGCGCTGCACGGCCTGGCACAGCACCGTGGCGATCAGCTGCACCACTTGCCGGGCCTCGTCCCAGCTGCGCAGCATCAGTGACGGTGTCAGGCCCGCGCCTTTCAGTTCGGCCAGCAGCAGGCGCACCACGTGGTCGGCCTGCGCCGCAGGGCAGGTGACGGTCAGGCGGTAGGTGGCCACGACAGGAGCACGCCTGGCAAACCAATGGAGGAATTTTTTCATCATCACACTCCCCGCTCGGCGACAAATTCCGCGTTATTCACCAGCGCCCAGCGCACGGCCGAGACGCTGCCTTCCAGGCTGACCTGGCTGACGATCTGCTCCAGCAATCCCAGGCTGGACAAGGGCGTGAGCAGGTCGGCGCGCACTTCGATGCGCCCGGCCTGCGACGCGTCTTCGCTGTGCAAGGATTGCAGCATCAGCGCCGGCATGCCGCTGATCATGCGCAGCATCAGCTTGCGCACCTGGACTTCCTGCTCCGCCTCGCACACGGCCGTGACGCGGTAGATGCTTTCCGTCTCGATGCCCGCGTCGCTGCCATGGGCGTTGATGCGTTGCGCCAGGTGGCGCAGCACCAGGTTGGCGACCAGCACGAAGCCCGTGCCGATGGCCGCTTCCAGCGCAAAACCGAGGCCGCACAGCACGCCGATGGCGGCCGAGCACCACAGGGTGGCGGCCGTGTTCAGGCCGCGCACCGTCATGCCTTCGCGCATGATGACGCCGGCGCCAAGAAAGCCGATGCCCGACACTACCTGCGCGGCGATGCGCAGATGGCCGTCGGGATCACCTTCGAGCACCGAGACCATCACGAACAGCGAGGCGCCGACGGACACCAGCGCGTTCGTGCGCAAGCCTGCCATGCGCTGGCGCAGCTGGCGTTCGGCGCCGATCATGGCGCCCAGGGTCAATGCTGCGGCAACGCGCAGCGCAAAGTCAAATACCACCATCAGTTTCTCCCGGCTGGGGAGGAACAGGCGAGTGCAAAGGCGAAGACAATTCGCCCCGAAAGGGGGCAGCAGACGATAACGGTGGAACGATGAGGAGGGAAGTGGCGGCGAATGTGCATCGCCGCTGGTAAAACCGCACCTTGCCATGGGCAAGGCGGGCGGAATGCGCGCGTCTTGCCTAAGGCCGATCGCCGATGGTCAATCGACTACTGTCACTGGAACAAGCACCCACGAGTCACTCCATATCATTGATAACGGGGACAGTCTAGCCAGTGGGGCAGCTTTGGTCAACTGAAGCTCTCTTCAGGAAGCCGCCGCGTCGTCCCCGCCAATGCGGGGACGGTGAAGGCGACTGTTGCGAACTTAATGGGCGGCGCCGGTGGCGTCGGCGTGGGCATGCTCGCCGCCGCCGCTGCCACCGAAAAAGCGCGCGGCGCGCTTGCCCAGGCTGTCGAGGTAGGTGTAGGCGACGGGCACCACCACCAGCGTCAACAGGGTCGAGGTGATGACGCCGCCGATGACGGCGCGGCCCATCGGCGCCTGCGATTCGCCGCCGTCGCCCATGCCGATGGCCATCGGCAGCATGCCGAAGACCATCGCCAGGGTCGTCATCAGGATGGGGCGCAAACGCACTTGCCCCGCTTCCATCAGCGCTTCGAACTGCCCCAGTCCTTCGCGCTGGCGCTGGTTGGTGAAATCGACCAGCAAAATCGCATTTTTGGTGACTAAGCCCATCAGCATGATGAAGCCGATCACGGAGAAGATGTTCAGGGTACTGCCCGTGATCAGGAGCGCCAGCAGCACGCCGATCAGCGACAGCGGCAAGGACACCATGATGGCGATCGGCTGCAAAAAGCTGCCGAACTGGGACGCCAGCACCAGGTAGATGAAGATCACGGCAATGCCCAGCGCCATCATCGCGCCACCCATGGTTTCGGCCATCTGCTGCGCATTGCCGGCCACGTCGAAGCGCACGCCGGGCGGCAGGTCGATGGACTTGATGGCTTTCTGCACGTCGGCGTCGACGTCGCCGGCAGGGCGGCCCTGCACGCCCGCATAGATGGCGACGCGGCGCTGCAAGGCCTGGCGTTTCAACACCTGCGGGCTGGACGAGGGCACGAATTCGACCACCTGGCGCAGCGGAATCATGACCGGCTTGCCGTTCGCATCGAGCTTGCTCGACGCCAGCGACAGGTCGGCCAGGTCAGCGACTTTCTGACGGCCCGACTTGGGCAGCTGCACGTTGACGTCGTAGTTTTGCCCGTCGGACGCCAGCCAGTGGCTGACCGTGTCGCCCGCCACGAACGGACGCAGGGCATTGCCGATCTGCTGCACCGACAATCCCAGGTCGCTGGCCAGCTCGTTGTTGATCTTCACGGTGGTCGACGGATTGGCGCCTTCCTGGCTGTATTCCATGTCGGCCAGGCCCTTGATGGTGCGCATCTTGTCCATCAGGCGGTGCGCCACTGCATCGAGCTTGCCTTCATCCGTGCCCAGGATGGCGATGAAGATGGGGCGGTTGCCCACCGACAGGGTGATGCCGGCAATCGGCGCCAGGCGTTCGCGGATCAGTTTTTCCAGTTCCTGCTGCGAGCGGCGCTTGTGCGTCTTGATGTCTGTCAGCTTGAGGTTCACCTCGGCCGCGTTGCGTCCATCCGGCGTGCCGATATTGGCCACCAGGCTGTCGATTTCGGGAAATTCCTTCAAGGCCGTTTCGATCTGGCGCACCTTGGAATCCGTGTAGGCGAGGCTGGAGCCGACGGGCGTCTTGAAGCGCAGGTTGACCCAGCCCTGGTCCGTCTCCGGGAACATCTCGCCGCCGATCATGGGCACGAGCATCAGGCTGCCCGCGAACAGCGCCACGGCCGTGGCCAGCGTCGTCTTGCGCCAGCGCAGGGCAATGCCCAGCACCTTGCCATACCAGACGTGCAGGCGGTCGATGCCCGTCTCGATCCAGGCCATGAAGCGGCCCAGCCACGGCGCGTACTTGAAGCGGTCCTTGACGGGGTCGCGCCAGACGGATGACAGCATGGGGTCGAGCGTGAAGCTGACGAAAAGCGACACCAGCACGGCGACCGCCACGGTGATGCCGAACTGCAGGAAGAAGCGGCCGATGATGCCGTCCATGAAGGCGACGGGCACGAACACGGCGACGATGGCGAACGTGGTGGCCATTACCGCCAGGCCGATTTCATTGGTGCCGTCATTGGCCGCCTTGTAATGGTTCTTGCCCATGCCCAGGTGGCGCACGATGTTTTCGCGCACCACGATGGCGTCGTCGATCAACAGGCCGATGCACAATGACAGCGCCATCAGGGTCAGGAAGTTCAGGGTAAAGCCGAAGGCCTTCATGGCGATGAAGCTGGCCAGCACGGAGATCGGCAGGGTCAAGCCCGTGATGATGGTCGAGCGCCACGAGTGCAGGAACAGGAAGACGATCACCATGGTCAGCACGGCGCCTTCGATGATGGTGCGCTTGACGTTATTGAGCTGGCTTTGCACGCGTTCCGATTCGTCGTCCAGCACGCGCAGGGTGATATCGGGCGGCAGCGTCTTTTGCAGGTCGGCTGCCACTTTCAGGATGCCGGTGCCCACTTCGACCACGTTGGCATCCTGCACCTTGGTGATTTCCATGGTCACGGCTTGCTGGCCGTTCATGCGCGAAATCGACAGTTCTTCCTGCTCGCCGTCGACGACGGTGGCCACCTGGTCCAGGTAGACGGGGCCGACAGCGCGGCGCGCGACGATGATCTTGCCGAATTCGCGCGCATCCTTGATCTTGCCTTCCACGCGCACCAATTGTTCGGCCGCGCCATGGCTGATCGAGCCGGCCGGCAAATTGGTATTCGTGGCCTGGATGGCGCGGATCACTTCATCGACGCCGATGCCCTGGGCATTGAGTTCGATCGGCTTCATGCTGATGAGGATCTGGCGCGCGCGCAGGCCGCGCAGCTTGACTTGCCCCACGCCGGCCACGCCCTGGAAGCGCTTGCTGATGATCTGCTCCGTCATGGTCGACAGCGAGCGCAGGTCATGCCCGGTCGACGTCAGCACGATGGTGGCGATGGGGCGCTCGTTGTCACCCTCGGCGCGCGCGATGAACGGGTCCTTGGCTTCCTTCGGGAAGCGCGGGCGTACCAGGGCCACCTTGTCGCGCAAGTCCTGCATGGCTTTGTCCATGTTGGTCGACAGCTCGAATTCCAGATAGACGCCGGCGCGTCCTTCCCACGAGTTGGCGCGGATGGTCTTGATGCCGCTGACGGTGTTGACGGCGTCCTCGATGGGGCGCGTGATGTCGTTTTCCACGGCTTCGGGCGAGGCGCCAGGGTAGTTCACTTCAATGGCGGCGAACGGGAACTGCACGCTGGGCATGCTTTCCACGCCCAAGCCCCGGTAAGAGAAGATACCCAGCACCACCAGCGCCACCATGACCATGGTGGCGAAGACGGGGTTTTGAATACTGACTTTGGTCATCCACATGATTTAATCCTTCCGTGCCAGCACTGCCGCCGGCGCGGCGGGAACGGCGGGCGCGGTGGCTGGCGCGGCGAAGGTCACGCCGTGGCCCGGTTTCACGCCATCGAGCTTGGCGACGATGACTTTCGCGCCCGGCACCAGGCCGGACGTCACTTCGGCATAGCCTTCATCCTCGTTGCGCAAGCCCAGGGTGACGGGCTGCGCGACCACCTTGTTATTGACCAGCGCATATACCACGGGACCCTGCTTTTCATGGCGCACGGCCGTCAACGGCACCAGCGGCGCCACGGGCGAGCGCTCGGTAACGATGCTGCCCTTGGCGAACATGCCGCCGCGCAGCGCGCCATCGCCATTGTCGACGGCGATGTAGACCAGCATGGCGCGCGAGCCGCTCTCGGTGGTGGGGTTGATGCGCGTGACCTTGCCGGCAAAATCGCGCGCGCCGAAGCCGTCGACCTTGAAATGCACATCCTGGCCCAGCTTGATGCGCGGAATCTCCGCGCTGGGCACGGGCGCTTCCAGGGTCAGCTGCGCCAGGTTGACGATGGTGTAGACGGGCATATCGGGCGAGACCTTTTCGCCGGCCTGCAGATGGCGCTTGCTGACGATGCCAGCCATGGGCGCGCGGATCACCGTGTCGGCCAGCGCGATGCGGGCGATGTCGAGCATGGCAGCGGCGGACTTGACGTTGGCGCGCGCCAGGTCGACCGAGTTTTGTGTCGTGTCGTAGGCTGTCTGCGAAATGTATTTTTGCTTGAGCAGCGCCTGGCTATTCGCTTCATTCTTGGCCGCCATGGACAGGCGCGCCTGCGCTTCGTCCAGCATGGCTTGCTGCTGCGTCAGGCGGGCGCGCAGGTCGGCCGCATCCAGGCGCACAAGGATTTGCCCATTGGCCACTGGCTGGCCTTCCTGCAAGGTCGTTTCCTGGATGACGCCGGAGACCTTGGCCTTGATGGTGGCCTGGGTCACGGGCGCCAGCGAGCCGGACAGGGGCAGGCTGATGGCCAACGCGCGCGCATCGATGGCGGCCACGTCGCCCTGCGCCAGTTCATGCACGGGCGTCTTGGCCTGTTCCTTCTTCTTGCTCGCTTGCAATTCGGCAGCCTTGGCGGCTTGCTGCTTTGATTGCATGACGGTCCATCCGCCGCCGGCCAGGCCCAGCACGACCAGGATCAGCACGGGGGTGCGCCAGCGCCGGCGGCGCGTGGCGGCAAGGGGAGAGGCGGGGGGCAGGGTCTCGTTTTTCATAGGTTTTTTAGTCAGGAGCGGCGCAGGGGCTCGGCGCCAGGTCTCGGTGCGGACCCGGCCTGTCGCTGGCCGGGGGGAATTCGGGTAGCGCATCACCGTGGCGGCCGCAGGCAGCACGCCTGCCGCTGCGGCCGTTCACGGCGATGCGCATGTTGCCACTTTAGGAAGATTCAAGTCCGGCCGCCATCGCCATGCGACAGATTGCACAAAATCGGGGCTGGAATGCAAAAAACGGCGACCAAAGACAACTGCCTGCATGGAAGCCGCGTACGTCACGATGCTTGCGCATCCTCAAGAAGCCGATTCGCCGGCGCGCAAGAATGGTCGGGATGGTTGCGCCACCGGACAGGCCATTCGCTCGCCGGTTGCCGTGCGGCCGCGCCACGGGGGGCCTGATGTCTGATCGGATTGTCGGAGCCGCGTCGTCGCCGGGGCGCCTGCTGGCTGCGGCCGAACCGCAGGGCGGACCGGCCGACAAGGCACTGGACTTGCTGTCCATTATTGTTGCTGCTGTCGAACAGGCGCCTGGCCTGGCCGTGCGCGGCATCGACCGCGACGGCATTGTGCGCTACTGGAGCAGCGGCGCGGCGCGCCTGTATGGCGTGGCAGCGGAGCTGGCGCTGGGCCAGCCGTGGGCCACGGTGGCCGCCTCGCTGCCGGACGCCGCCAGCCTGGCCGAGGATGTCTGCGGCGAATTGGCGACCGTGTGGGAGAGCGGCAAGGCGCGCAGCACACGCCTGTGGAAGCTGGACGCCGATGGGGCCGCGCCGCGCTGCATCTGTTCCACCGTGTTTCCTGTCATTCAGTCCGGGCGCGTGCGGCAAGTGGTCTGCATCGATGTCGACATCACGGCCAGCGGCCAGGATGGCGCCGCGCAGGGCGCCTTGCTGCAGATGGGCGACAATTTTCGCCAGTTGTACGACAAGTCCGCCGACGCCATCGTCATGCTGCGCGACGAATACATCGCCGAGGCCAACCCGGCCGCCATTGCCCTGTTTCAATGCGAAGACCGGTCACGGCTGCTGGGGCGCCGCCTCAGCGACTTTTCGCCCTTGCATCAGCCCGATGGCGAATTGTCATCGTTGCGCGGCACGCAACTGGCGGCGCAGGCCCATGCCGACGGCAATTGCCGCTATGACTGGCGCTATCAGACGTGCACGGGCCAGCTGTTCTGGAGCGAAGTGCTGCTCACTTCCGTCACGCTCGACCATACCTATCTGTTTTACGCCGTCATCCGCGATATTTCCTCGCGCAAACTGGCCGAGCGGGCCTTGTACCTGGCGGCACAGGTGGTCGAACATGCAAGTGTAGCCATCGTCATGATGGATCCGCAGCAGCGCGTCGTCAGCATGAATCCCGCGTACAGCGAGATCAGCGGCTACAGCCTGGACGACATGCTGGACAAGCCCTTTGTCTTGCACGGCGTGGAGCCGGATGCGCCGGCGTTTTTTGACCACGTGTGGGACGAAGTCGATGCCAACGGCTATTGGCAAGGCGATATCCTGGGCCCGCGCAAGCAGGGCGGGCGCTATCCGGCCTGGCTGTCGCTGACGGCCATCCGCGACAGCCAGGGGCAGTTGAGTAATTATCTGGCCATACTCAGCGATATCAGCGAGCGCAAGAAAAACGAGGAGCACACGCGGCACCTGGCCGAGCACGATTTCCTCACCGACTTGCCGAACCGGGTGCTGCTGCTGGACCGGCTGTCGCTGGCGCTGGCGGCCGCGCGGCGCAAACTGAGCATGCTGGCCATCCTGTACCTGGACCTCGACCATTTCAAGCACATCAATGACAGCATGGGCCACCACGTGGGCGACCTGTTGCTCAAGGAAGTGGCGCGGCGCCTGGTGCGCTGCGTGCGCGGCGTCGATACCGTCAGCCGGCATGGCGGCGACGAGTTCGTCATCATCCTGGCCGAGGTGGGCGGCATCGACCAGGTGGCTCATGTGACGTCCAGCCTGCTGCATGCCGTCACGCAGCCCTATCAATTGGGCGAATACGAACTGCATGTGTCGACCTCGATCGGCGTGGCCATCTTTCCCAGCGATGGCGACAGTATCGACACCCTGATGCACAACGCCGACATCGCCATGTACCACGCCAAGGAAAGCGGGCGCAACAGTTTCCAGTTTTTCAATGCCGAGATGAATGCGCAAATTGTCGAGCGGGCCAGCCTGGAGCAAGGCTTGCGCGCCGCGCTGGGCCGCGATGAACTCGTGCTGGAGTTCCAGCCCGCGCTCGATATCGCCAGCGGGAAGATCCTCGGCGCCGAGGCCCTGTTGCGTTGGCGCCACCCGCAACTGGGCGTGCTGCCGCCCGAGCGCTTCATTGCCGTGGCCGAGGAGTGCGGCTTGATGGTGTCGATTGGCAACTGGGTGCTGCGCCACGCCTGCCTGCGCGCACGCGCCTGGCACGATGCGGGTCAGGCCTGGCGCGTGGCTGTGAATCTGTCGCCGGCGCAATGCCTGCACAATAATTTATTGCTCAGCGTGCAAGATGCGCTCGCCGTGTCGGGTTTACCTGCCGCCTGCCTGGAACTGGAAGTGACGGAAGCGCTGCTGATGAAGGGCGGCGCGCGCCTGGCCGGCGTGCTGGCGCAGCTGCGCGCGCTGGGCGCCAGGCTGGCCATCGACGACTTCGGCACCGGCTATTCGCGCCTGGCCAATCTGCGCCATTACCCGGTAGACAAGTTGAAAATCGACCCCTCGTTCTTGCCTGCTGCGGCGGAAGGCGCGGCCGGCGAGTCTGACACGGCCGTCGCCGCCACCATCATCGCCATGGCGCGCGAGCTGCAATTGACGGTGATTGCCGAAGGCGTGGAAACGGCGCAGCAACTGGCCTATCTGCGGGGGCAGGGCTGCCAGCAATACCAGGGGCGCTATGCCAGCGCGCAAGTCGAGGGCAGTGCGCTGGCGACGTTGTTACATTAGTTGTTACATTAGTTGTTACATTAATCAATGTTTCCCAGCAGCTTGATGCGCGCCAGCACCTGGCCATGGTCGGATGCATGCGGCAGGCCCAGCAGCAAATGGTCGTTGAGGCAGCTCACTTCCTGCACCGCGCCGATGGCGCGCGGTGAGGCGGCGTGGAAGTGTTCGGACACGAGAATATGGTCGATCGTCATGTAGGCGCTGTCATGGATATTCGTGTAGCCCACGTGGCGCAAGGCATCCTGGCGCAGCTGGATGGCGTTGGCGTCATACAGGCGCGCGCGCATTTCCGGCATCTCACCATGCGCTTCGCACGGCGCGCCCGCTCCCATGACGATGGCCGTGGTGACGGCATTGGCGATGTCGTTGAAGTCGCCCAGCACGATGCGGGGACGGCCGCTGTGGCCCAGTTCGCTTGCCAGCACGCGCAGGGCCACGGCTTCCGCTCCGCGCCGCTGCAGCGAGCGCAGGTTGGCCAGCGCATAGGCAGCGGCATCGTTGCCGTCGCCATGGCGGTAGTCGGGTCGGCGTGATTTCAAATGCACCACGACGACATCGGTGAGTTGGCCGCCAGGCAAGTGCACCTGCACATGCAGCGGGGCGCGGGCGAAGCGGCAGGCATTGTCATCGGCGGACACAGTCATGCCGGCCGGGAAATTTGCCCATGCCACACCGGCGCCGGCCAGCGGCAGCCGCGATACCAGCGCCACCGTGGGCAGCATGCGTCCTGCCGCATCCATCGCATCGTAGCCGGCCAGGGTGGCGTCGCGGTAGTGGCGCGTGCGCGACAGCACGTCGCGCAGGGCCGCTTGCGAGAAAATTTCCTGGAAACCGATCACGTCGGCGTCGAGCAGGTCGATTTGTCGCGCCGTCCACTCCGCCTTGGCCGCGTATTGCGCCGGGCTCAACGGTTCCAGGTTGTCATACAATTTCGCCCCGGCCGGGGCCAGGTTGCAGACATTGAATGTGGCAAAGCGGATTTCTTCCTGCATAATTAGTACTCCTCACTGAACGATCAGCGTATCACGCATGGCTAAAAAAGAGCATATTTCCGAAACCCAGGCGACGCAGTTGCTACGCAAGCATCAAGTTTCCTTTGAAGAACACCCGTATCCGTATGAGGAGCACGGCGGCACCAGCGTCTCGGCGCGCGAGCTGAACGTGCCGGAACACGCGGTGATCAAGACCCTGGTGATGCAGGACGAGGCGGCGCGGCCGATGATCGTGCTGATGCATGGCGATTGCAAGGTCTCGACCAAGAACCTGGCGCGCGGCATCGGCTGCAAGTCCGTCGAGCCGTGCAAGCCCGAGGTGGCGCAGCGCCATTCCGGCTACATGATCGGCGGCACCTCGCCGTTCGGCACCAAAAAGGCCATGCCCGTCTACGTGGAAGCGTCGATCCTGGAATTGCCGCGTATCTACATCAATGGCGGGCGCCGCGGTTTTCTCGTCTCGCTGGCGCCCCAGGTGCTGCTCGATTTGCTGAACGCCAAGCCGGTGCAGTGCGCCCTGCCGGATTAAGAAAACGCGACGCAGCCCTGTCCCTGGACTGGGCGCTGGTGTATATTCTGCTGCGCCAGCCTCGATGCTGCTGTAAAAAATACAACAAAGGGAAGAAATGAATCCAGTAATCACAACCGTGGCAATGACAGTGGCCGCTTACTTGCTCGGCTCGATATCGTTTGCCGTGGTGATGAGCAAGGTCTATGGTATTGCCGATCCGCGCACCTATGGCTCGAAAAATCCGGGCGCCACCAATGTGCTGCGCAGCGGCAACAAGGGCGCCGCCATCATGACCCTGCTGGGCGATGGCGCCAAGGGCTGGCTGGCCGTGTTCCTGGCTGACCACTTTTCCACGGCGCTGGGCGTGGGCGACACGGCCGTGGCGCTGGTGGCCATCGCCGTTTTCCTCGGCCATTTGTGGCCCGTGTTTTTCCGCTTCGTCGGCGGCAAGGGCGTGGCCACGGCCCTCGGTGTGTTGTTGGGCATCAATCCATGGCTGGGCCTGGCGACCCTGGCCACCTGGCTGATCATTGCCTATGCCTTCCGTTATTCCTCGCTGGCGGCTCTGGTGGCGGCCCTGTTCGCGCCGTTTTATTATGGCTTGCTGTTCGGCGTCGATCCCATCTTGCTGGCCGTCATCGTCATGAGCGTGCTGCTGGCTTACCGCCACAGCCAGAACATTGCTAACTTGCTCTCTGGAAAGGAAAGCAAAATCGGCGGCAAGAAGGACGCGGCCAAGGCCGCTGGCAAGAAACAGTAAGCGCTTGATTTCCCGCGGCCCGCACGCATATGCTGTGCTTGCGGCGCCGCGCTGTGCGGCCGCCACCGACTCGCGCAAAGGCTGTCCACCATGAGTTCCACTCCCGCCACACCCACTCCCATCCGTATCGACTTCGTTTCCGACGTTTCCTGCCCTTGGTGCGTGATCGGCCTGAAGTCGCTGGAGCAGGCACTGGACAAGTTGCAAGACACCGTCCAGGCCGACATCCACTTCCAGCCCTTCGAGCTGAACGCCAATATGCCGCCCGAAGGCGAGGATGTTGGCGAACACATCGCCCGCAAATATGGCTCCACCCCGGAACAGATGGCGCAATCGCGCGAAGCGATCCGCGCGCGCGGCGAGCAGCTGGGCTTTACCTTTGCCATGGACAAGCGCGGCCGCATCTACAACACCTTCGATGCGCACCGTTTGCTGCACTGGGCCGAGAGCGAAGGGCGCCAGAAAGAACTCAAGATGGCGCTGTTCGAGGCCTATTTCACGCAAGGGCAGAATCCGTCCTCGCACGAGGTGCTGCTGGCCGTGGCGGGCAAGGTGGGGCTCGATACCGTGAAAGCGGCCGAGGTGCTGGCGTCCGATGCCTATGCCGGCGAGGTGCGCGCGCAAGAGCGGTTCTACCAGCAGAACGGCATCAACTCGGTGCCCGCCGTCATCATCAACGAACGCCACCTGATTTCCGGCGGCCAGCCTCCCGAAGTGTTTGAGCAAGCCTTGCGCCAGATCATCGCAGGCGGCTGAACGGCGCGCCAATGGCGCGCGCCATGGCAGACTTTTTGCGCTACACTCGGCGCAGAAGGAGGATAGTCAAATGCCAACAGCCCGCTGGAATGGTGTCGTTATCGCGCAAGCGGCCGACGATCAGGTGCAAATCGTTGAAAACAATGTGTATTTTCCTTTGTCCAAGGTGACGCAGGATTACCTGCGTCCCAGCAGTCATACGACCATCTGCCCATGGAAAGGCACGGCCAGCTATTACGACCTCGTCGTCGATGGCCAGACAAATGCCAATGCAGCCTGGTATTACCCCCAGCCCAAAGATGCCGCCAAGCAGATTGCCGGCCACGTCGCCTTCTGGCGCGGCGTGAGCGTCGAGCGCTGACGCTTTTTTCCCATACGCAATAAAAATCAACAGAAAGCAGACGATGGATTTACGCCTCGCCGTGTACCAGCTTGCCTCGGACTATGCGCTCGATGCCCAACAAACCCGGCAGTTGCAGGAAGTGGCGGGCTTCCAGCACGCGCCTGCGCGCCTGGCCTACTGGCTGCCGCGCGGCGTCGCCGTGCTGGGTGCCGCGCTGCTGGGCATGGGCCTGATCTGCTGGGTCGCCGCCAACTGGGAAGACCTGGGTCGCGTGGGCCGTTTTGCCCTGCTGCAAGGCGTGTTTGCCGCCACCTGCGTGGGCGCGTTTGCCGTGCCCAAGGCGCGCGTGCCCTTGCTGCTGTTGGCCTTGCTGGCCATCGGCGGCCTGTTCGCGTATTTCGGCCAGACCTACCAGACGGGCGCCGATCCGTGGCAGCTGTTCGCCCTGTGGGCCGCGCTGGCGCTGCCCTTGTGCCTGGTGGCGCGCAGCGACGTGCTGTGGACGCCGTGGATGCTGATAGTGTCGACGGCCGCCGCCCTGTGGATGCAGGCGCATGCACATCACAGCTGGCGCATCGATTCGTCCGATCTGAGCATTTTTGTCAGCGGCTGGCTGGCCGTGCTGATTGCCTGTGCGTTCGTCTCGCCCCTGCTGGCGCGCTGGACGGGCGCAGGCAACTGGGCCTTGCGTCTGGGTCTGGTGCTGGCCACCATCCTTATCACGGGCACGGCCGTCAGTGCCCTGTTCGGCGGTGAGGTCGAATCGCCGTACTGGGCCGGACTGGGCTTGTTGGCCGTCGCCGGCGTCTTGCTGGCCACGCGCCGCTACTTTGACGTGTTCGGCCTGAGTGCCGTCGCGCTGGGCCTGAATATCTTGCTCGTGGGTGGCCTGGCGCGCGTGCTGCTTCGCGGAGGAGGCGATGGCGTCGGCAAGCTGATTATGCTGGGCTTGCTGGCTGCCGTGCTGCTGGCGCTGACCGTGCAAGGCATCCTGTGGCGCACGCGCCAGGAGACGGCATGAGCAATATCAATAGTCAAAGAGCCGATGCGCTCGCCACCCTGATCGACGACGCCACGCGCGCCGGCCTGTTGCCGCCCAACGCCACCCGGCCGGTGCAGGATGTGCGGCCGTGGCCGCTGGTGCTGATGACGGCCTTCGGCGCCTGGCTGGCCGCCATTCCCCTGATGATTGCGCTGGGCGTGGGCCTGGAAAGCGTGGTGCGCCACGGTCCCGGCGCGTATGTCGTGGCCGCCATCGTGCTGGTGGCGGCCGTGCTGCTGATCCGCGCGCGCGGCGTGGCGCTGTTTGTCGAGCAGCTGGCCGTGCCCTGCCTGCTGGTGGGCGGCGGCTTGCTCGGCTATGCGCTGTACCGCGATTACACGGCGCAGATGGCTTCCTCGCTGCTGTGCCTGGCATGCTTGGTGGTGGCAGCCGCCCTGCCGCGCGACTGGCTGCGCGTGCTGCTGGGCGTGGTCTCCTGCGGCTTGCTGGCGCTGGGCATCGTCGATAGCAGGACCGACTGGATTTTCGAGAATGATCCCACGCAACTGTATCTGGCCTGGATGCTAGCCCTGGCATTCTGGCTGGGCGTGCACTGGCTGCAGAAGCAGGCTTTCAACGATGGCCGCGGCGCGCCCATCGCCACCTTCCTGGAATCGCTGTCGACAGGCTGGGTGCTGGCGATCCTGATGGGACTGGCCTTTTGGTCCGGCATGACCTTCATGCTGGGCGCCAGCGTGGGGCCGGGCATCACGCAGGAAGTGGTGAACGAATTGGCCCGGCAGCGGGCGGGCACCTGGTATGCGCAGGCATTAAACGGAGTGTCGCTCGTGCTGGCCGTGGCGGCCACTGCCTGGACGGGATGGCGCTGGCCGGCACTGCGCCAGTTGCCCGCCATCGGCGTGGCGCTGGTGCTGATCGTGCTGGCGTGGTTCATGCCGGCGCTGGGGCCGGTGCTGTTGATCCTCGGGTATTGTTTGACGAGCGGGCGCTCGCGCGTGGCCGTGGCAGCCGCGCTGGCGGCGGCGTGGATACTCGGCAGCTTTTATTATCAGCTGGCCTGGCCGCTGGCCAGCAAGGCGGCGTTGCTGGCCGTGGCCGGCGCGCTGCTGTGCGCCCTGTCGTGGCTAGCCACGCGCGGCGCGGTGCTGCACCTGGTGGAAAGCCAGCCGGCGGGCGTGGCTGCCGGAGGCCGCGCCGCGCGCCTGGGTGTGCTGGGAGGCGTGCTGCTGGTGTTGTTGGTCGCCAATGGCGGCATCTGGCAAAAAGAGCAGCTGATTGCCAAAGGGGAGCCTATCTTCGTGACGCTGGAACCCGTCGATCCCCGCTCGCTGATGCAGGGCGATTACATGCGCCTCAATTTCGTCAACCTCGGCGTCCTCTCCACGTTGGCCAGCGTGGACAGGGCGCCTGGCCGGCCCCTCGTGGTGGCCACGCGCGATGCGCGCGGGGTAGCCGAGCTGCAGCGCCCGTACACCAAAGAGGCTTTGGCGCCCGGGGAATTCCTGCTCGAACTGACGCCGAAGGATGGGCGCTGGGTGCTGGTCAGCGATGCCTGGTTCTTCAAGGAAGGCGAGGCGGCGCGCTGGGAAAAGGCCCGTTATGGCGAGTTCCGCGTGCTGCCCGATGGTCGCGCCTTGCTGGTGGGCATGCGCGGCCCGGAGCTGGAAAAACTGTAGCAGCTGTAGCGCAAGCAGTCGTGCAAGCAGTCGTGCAAGTTCGCGCCGGGGCGGCCATCCTGTAAAATTGCCCGATGGATAATCTTACGCATTCGGTCATCGGCCTCGGGGTCGGCGAACTGGTACACCGCAGCCTGCCGCCCGAGCCGCAAGCCCCCGCCCAGCGCACCCGGCGCGCGCTGTTTCTGTTTACGGCCTGGTTTGCCAGCAACGCACCCGACCTGGACCTGGTGCTCACCCGCTTGCTGCCGCGCCCGTTCGGCTACATGTTGCATCACCGTGGCCACACGCATACCTTGCTGCTGGCCTTGCCGCAGGCGCTGCTGTTGCTGGCCCTGCTATGGCTGCTGTGGCCAGGCGCGCGCCGCTTGCTGAAGGACAGTGTGCCTGCCCGGCTGGGCCTGGCGGCCTGCTTGCTGCTGGGATTTTGCTTGCACATGGGCATGGATTTCCTTAATTCCTATGGCTTGCACCCGTTTTACCCGTTTGACAGCCGCTGGCTGTATGGCGACATGGTCTTCATTGTCGAACCCATGTTCTGGGTGCTGCTGGGCGTGCCCGTGATCATGTCCTTGCATTACGGCATCGTCAAAAGCGTGCTGCTGGCCGCTCTGGCGGCGACCTTGTGTTTCTTCACCTATAAAACCTATCTGGCGCCCGCCTCGCTGGCTGTCTTGCTGGGGCTGGGCGTGGTCCTGGCCGTGCTGCAAAGGCGGGCAGGCGAGCGGGGACGGGGAGCGCTGCTGCTGGCCTTCGCGCTGGCCGCCACCTTCATCGGCACGCAGGGCGTGGCCTCGGCCATCGGCCGTACGCGCATCGAGGCGGCCGTGCAGCGCCTGAACCCCGGCACGCGCGTGTGGGATGTGGCGATGACGGCGTTTCCCAGCAACCCCCTGTGCTGGATCTATGTCTCGCTCGACAGCAAGACAGACGTGTACACCCTGCGGCGTGGCACCCTGAGCCTGCTGCCCGAGTCGCTGGCGCCCGCCGCCTGCCCGGCCGGGCTGGCCGAGACGGGCAAGCAAGGACAGCAACTGGCGCCCGGCATTGCCGTGTCCGCGCAGGCGGCGGGCAGTCTGGCCACCTTGCGCGCCTTGCAGGAAGACAATTGCTTTGTCGACGCCTGGTT
Organism: Janthinobacterium sp. DSP2-3-3; assembly: GCF_049897325.1. Taxonomy (NCBI): domain Bacteria; kingdom Pseudomonadati; phylum Pseudomonadota; class Betaproteobacteria; order Burkholderiales; family Oxalobacteraceae; genus Janthinobacterium; species Janthinobacterium sp. DSP2-3-3. The sequence goes on from NZ_JAFCWA010000004.1 coordinate 454,991, forward strand.
CCGCTTTGCCCGCATGCCCAGACTGAATGCGGACAAGCTGACGGATGTGCGTTTCAATCCCGGCATGCTGCCCAATTTTACGACCGTGGAGTTGCAGCAGTTCCGTAGCCGGCCGTGCCCCGCCTACGTGCCGGACTGGGACCGCCCCCGTGCCGACATGCTGGCGCTGCCCGATCAGGGGCGCAAATAACGTAGATATTGCCTTGCGGAAAAAATATCGTGTGTGTGCTGACTTCGCCGTGCCCGTGCATGCGACACTAGCAATTGAGCATGAATATCATTGAGTTAGGAATATTTTGGAAGAGCAGCACGCCTTACCCTATTTGCGAGAAACCCTGCTGTTTCTCGCCCTGGCCGGGATTTTTATTCCGCTATTGCAACGCCTGAAGGTCAACCAGGTGCTCGGCTTCCTGGCCGTCGGCGCTCTGTTTGGTCCCTTCGGCTTCGGCCTGTGGGCTGGTGAATTCAGGTGGCTGACGCATTTTTCGTTCGTCCGCGCCGAGCAGGTCAGCGGCCTGGCCGAGCTGGGCGTGATGTTTTTGATGTTCATGATCGGCTTGGAACTGTCGACGGAACGCCTCTGGGCGCTGCGCCGCTGGGTGTTTGGCGCGGGCGTGGGGCAGGTGGCTGTCAGCGCCTGCCTGATCGGCGGCGTGGCGTATTACTTCGGCTTGTCGCTGGAAGCGTCCATCGTGCTGGGCCTGGTGCTGTCGCTATCGTCCACGGCCGTGGTGATGCAGCTGCTCACCGACCAGCGCTCCCTGCAGACGCCAGCCGGGCAGGCGGGCTTTTCCATTTTGATGTTCCAGGATTTGATGGTGGTGCCGCTGTTCATCCTGATCGACGTGTTCGCCAGCGGGCGCAGCGATGACCTGGCGTATCTGCTCAGTTTTGCGGCCGTGAAATCGGCGGGCGCCATCCTGCTGATCTATCTGCTGGGGCGTCGCGTGATCCGTCCGCTGTTCCAGTTCTTCGTCAAGAAACGCCAGCCGGACGTGTTCATGGCCCTGACCTTGCTCAGCACCTTGGGCATCGCTGGCCTGACGTATCTGGCGGGCCTGTCGATGGCGCTGGGCGCCTTGCTGGCCGGCTTGCTGCTGGCGGAAACGGAATTCCGCCACGAAGTGGAAGTGACGATCGAGCCATTCAAGGGTTTATTGATGGGCTTGTTTTTCATGTCGGTGGGCATGCAGATCGACGTGCGCGAAATCCTCAAGTCGCCGATTTTGATTCCCTTGGCCGTGCTGAGCCTGTTTGCGGTGAAAACCCTGGTCATCAGCGTGATTTTCCGCATCGGCGGCTTTCACTGGGGGCGCGCCGTGGAAACGGGCGTGCTGCTGGGACAGGGCGGCGAATTTGCCTTCATCGTCGTCGCGTATGCGCTGGGTACGAAGTTGATCGGTCCGCAGGTGGCGCAATTCGTCATGCTGGTGGTGGGCCTGAGCCTGTTTGCCACGCCGGCGCTGGCCAAGGCGGCGCGCGCTTTCGGCAACTGGTGGGAAAAGCGCCACCACCATCAGCTGGCCGACCTGTCGCGCGGGGCGCTGCCGCCGCAGGGCAGCACCGTCATCATCGCCGGTTTCGGCCGGGTGGGGCAGTTGCTGGCGAAGGTGTTGACGGAACAGGATATCGCGTATGTGGCGATTGAAAATGATGCGCGGCTGGTGACGACCCTGCATCCGCGCGGTTTTCCCGTGTATTTCGGCGACGCCTCGCGCGCGGAACTGTTGCAAAAAGTGAATGCGGACCGGGCCGCCGCCGTGGTGCTGACCATGGACCATGCGGCCTCCGTGCTGCATGCCGTGAAATCGATCCGCCGCGAATATCCGCAGTTGCCCGTGTATGCGCGCGCGCGCGACGAGGCGCATGCGGTGGCCTTGATACAGGCGGGCGCCACTCTGGTCGTGCCCGAGGCGCTGGAATCGGCGCTGCAGCTGACGGCCACCGTGCTGCACACGGTGGGCTTGTCGGAGGCGCGCACTGCAGACATCGTGCAGGCCGAGCGCGACCGGCGTAATGCCGTGCTGCTGGCGAAAAAGCTGTCGTAGTGCAAGCGTGCGTGTCGTCGTGCTTTGTAAATTATCTATACAATAATAGTATATGAGCATACTACCCACATGAAAGCCGCGACGAAGAGCGGAGCGGCACCCTTGACGCCGCAACAACTGGCGGCGCAGGAAACGCAGCAAAAATTTGGCAAGCCCGAGCGGGGCTGGCGCGAGCAGGTGTACACCGTCATCTTCGAGGCGGAAACGCGCACGGGCCGCGCCTTCGACTTGCTGCTGATCGCCGCCATCCTGATCAGCGTGACGGTGGTCGTGCTCAGCAGTGTCGCCTCCGTGGCCGAGCGCTATGGCACCTGGCTGACGGCGCTGGAATGGTTTTTCACCATTTTGTTTACCATCGAATATATTGCCCGCCTGGCGTGCCTGAAGCATCCGGTGCGCTACGCCAAGAGTTTTTTCGGCATTATCGATTTGCTGGCCATCGTACCGACCTACATCGGCTTGCTGTTGCCGGGCGCGCATGTGCTCATTGATGTGCGTATTTTGCGCCTGCTGCGCATGTTCCGTATCCTCAAGCTCACGTCCTATGTACATGAATACACGGTGCTGGGGCGGGCCTTGCTGGCCAGCCGGCGCAAGATCCTCATTTTCTTGTCTTTCGTCATGATGGTGGTCTTTCTGTTGGGTACGGTGATGTATGTCGTGGAAGGGCCGGATAACGGTTACAGCAGTATCCCCACGTCGATATATTGGGCCATCAGCACCATGACCACGGTGGGTTTCGGCGATATTACGCCGCGCACCGACATCGGGCGCACCATCGCTTCCCTGATGATGCTGCTCGGCTGGGGCATCCTGGCAGTGCCTACCGGCATTATCAGCGCCGAAATGACGGTACAGCGCAGTTCCAAGCTGGTCACCACACGTACCTGCCCCACGTGCCTGAAAGAAGGGCTCGATGACGATGCCAATTTCTGCAAGAACTGCGGAGTTGCATTGCCGCCGCTGGCACGCGATTAGCGCATAGACCATACATAAACCGTATTTACTTCATTTTTTTAAGGCCAACATGATTCCAGTTCGCCTGATCGCGACGGGCAAAGCCGTGCCGTCGCATAGCGTTACTTCCGCAAGCCTGGACCTGAAATTGGGCCATCCGGCCGGCTACACCTTGCGCAAGAGCGGCGTGCTGTCGCGCTTTGTCGCCGCGCCCGATGAGTCGCAAAGCCAGCTGGGCGCCGCCGCCCTGCTCGACGCGCTGAAGAACGCCAGCTTGCGTCCATCCGACATCGACTTGCTGATCTGCGCCTGCGGCGTGCCAGAGCAAGCCTTGCCGAACACGGCCTGCTTCGTTGCCGAACACGCCGGCTTGCCGCCCGGCACGCAAAGCTTCGACGTCAACGCCAGCTGCCTCAGTTTCATGGCCGCCTTCCGCGTGGCCGCGTCCATGCTGGCCGGCGGCGCCTACCGCCGTATCGCCATCGTCTCGTCCGACCTCGCTTCGCGCGGCGTCGACTGGAGCGAGCCGGAAGCGTCGATGATCTTTGGCGACGGCGCCGCCGCCGTCATCGTCGAGCGTGGCGATGGCAGCGCCGGCATCCGCGCCTACAAGATGGGCACGTATCCGGAAGGGCGTCGTTACTGCGAAATCCGCGGCGGCGGCACCGAGCGCAATCCCCGCAACGGCTGCGAACCGGGCGACTATCTGTTCCGCATGGATGGCAAGGCCGTGTTCCGCCTGGCCGTCAAGGTGATGCCGGATTTCCTCGCGGAACTCATGCAGGAATCGGGCGCCGGACTGGAGAAAGTCGACGTGGTCGTGCCGCACCAGGCCAGCCCGCTGGGCCTTGCGCATGCGGCGCGCATCCTCGACGTTCCCGATGCTAAAATCATCAAGATATTTGAAACGCATGGTAACCAGGTGGCCGCGTCCTTGCCCACCGCCCTGCACGAGGCGGTAATGACGGGGCGGGCCGTGGCAGGCCAGCGTTTGCTGATGATGGGCACGGCCGCGGGCCTGACCATCGGCGCCATGATTCTTGACCTTTGAAGGTGGTGTGATGAGGCGGATACTGGTCACAGGAGCGACGGGCGGTTTGGGGCGCAATGCCGTGCGCACCCTGCTGGCGCAGGGTGTGGAAGTACGCGCCACGGGTCGCAACGCCGCCGTGGGCCGCGAACTGGAGTGCATGGGCGCGCAATTCGTCGCGCTTGATCTGGCGCAAGCATCGCCGCGTCAGGTCGATGAGCTGGTACGCGGCATGGACACCGTCTGGCACTGCGCCGCGCTGTCCTCGCCGTGGGGACCGGAGCGCGACTTCATCGCCGCCAACGTCACGGCCACGGGCCAGTTGCTGCGCGCAGCCGCCAGCATGCATGTAGCGCGCTTCGTGCACATTTCCACCCCGGCCATCTATTTTGACTACCGCAACCGCTACGACGTGCCGGAAACCTTCCGCCCCGATGCCTTTGTCAACGCGTATGCGCGCAGCAAGGCGATGGCGGAAAAACTTGTGCAAGAGTCGGTGGACCGCCATCGCGGCATGACCTGCGTGATCCTGCGTCCGCGCGCCATCTTCGGTCCACACGACCAGGTGCTGATCCCGCGCCTGGCGCGCGTGCTGCACGAGCGCGGCGGCAAGCTGCCGCTGCCGAGGGGGGGCGCAGTCTCCATCGATGTCACCTATGTCGACAATGTCGTCCACGCGATGTGGCTGGCCACCGTGCACAAGACCATCGCTTCGGGTGCCGCCTTCAACATCACGAATGGCGAACCGGCGCGCCTGTGCGACATTTTGCGCACGTTGTTCTGCGAGCATCTGCAGCAGCCGTTCCAGATCGTCAGCGTGCCGTACCGCGTGCTGACGCTGGCTGCGCGTCTGATGCAGTTCGCTTCGCGTTTTACACACCGCGAGCCTTCCCTCACGCCTTACAGCATCGGCGCGCTCAGTTTCGACATGACGCTCGATAACGCCAAGGCGCGCAAGGTGCTCGGCTACCGTCCCATCGTCAGCCTGCAGGAAGGCATCGCCCTGACGGCACAGTGGATGCGCCAGGAAGCGGCGGCGCACAAGGTGGGCAAGGAGCGCAATGGCTAGTATTACCGCGTTTCGCGTCGGCCACTGCACCCACCCGTCCTGCATGGTCTTGAAAGGCAGCGGGCTGGCCAGTCGATGCTTCCCCTCGCGCGCCTATCTGATCGAGACGCGCGCGGGCCTGTATCTGTGGGACACCGGTTACGCCGAGCACTTCCGCGCCGCCACGGCGAAGGGTGTATACCGCATGTATGCGTGGGTGACGCCGATTTCCTTCGATGCGCACGAGTCCTTGCAGGGCCAGCTGCGCGCGCATGGCGTATCGCCCGGCGACATCCACACCTTGCTGCTGTCGCACTTCCACGCCGACCATATCGCCGGCCTGCGGGACTTTCCCGGCGTGCGGCTGATGGCCTCAAAACCGGGCTGGGACGCCGTGCGCGGCCTGTCCGGCGTGGCCGCCGTGCGCCAGGCCTTCGTGCCCGAGCTGCTGCCGCCCGATATTGCCGACCGCCTGGCTTTTGTCGAAAGCGTGCCCGAAACGGCGTTGCCGGCGGCCCTGCTGCCGTTTACGCACGGGCGCGACGTCAGCGGCACGGGCGAGATTTACATTGTCGACCTGCCCGGCCACGCCATCGGCCATCTCGGCACCTTCGTGCTGCAGGATGGCGGCTGGACCTTGCTGGCGTCGGACGCCGCCTGGGTGCCGGAAAGTTTTCAGCAGCTGCGCGGGCCGTCCGAACTGTCGTTCATCATCCAGCATAAGCGCGCGCCGTATTACGCCACCCTGAACCGCTTGCACCAGTTGCACCAGTCGGGCAATGCGCAGATCCGCATCACGCATGAAGATACGCTCGATTATTTGCCTGTGGCAGGCCGCCCGTGAAGCGTATTTTCTGGTTGTTATTGGCGTACTGGCGCACGCGCCGCCTGTGCTTTGCCGACCGCGCGCAGCTGGAAAGTTACCAGCAGGAGCAACTGGCCCGCTTCATCGATGTGTTGTGCGTGCGCAGCCGTTACTTTGCGCCGTACCGCAACCTGCCACTGGCGCAGTGGCCATTGATGAACAAGGCGCTGATGCTGGAACACTTCGATACCATGAATACCGAGGGTGTCACCTTGGCGCAGGCGATGGCTTCTGCCATGGCGGCCGAGCATAGCCGCGACTTCACGCCCGCCGTGGGCGACATTACCGTAGGGCTGTCGTCGGGCACCTCGTCGCGGCGCGCCGTATTTACCGTCAGTCCCCGCGAAAAGGCCCAATGGGCGGGCGTGATGCTGGCCAAGGCGCTGCCCGACGGCCTGTTTTCCGGCGAAAGAGTCGCCCTGTTCCTGCGCGCAAACAGCAATCTGTACACGGCCGTGCGCTCGCCGTGGCTCACGTTTGCCTTCTACGATCTGTTCGAACCGTTCGACAGCCTGTGCGCGCAGCTGGCGCAATATCAAGCTTCCGTCATCGTCGCACCCGCGCAGGTGCTGCGCCAGCTGGCCTTGCGCGTCATCGATGGCAGCCTGGCGCTGACACCGAAAAAAGTCATCTCGGTCGCCGAAGTTCTGGAAGCGCAGGACCGTGCCCTGATCGTGCAGGCGTTTGGCGCCGTGCATGAAATCTACCAGGCCACCGAGGGTTTTCTTGCCAGTACCTGCGAGCACGGCGTGCTGCACCTGAACGAAGAATACGTGCACGTCGAGCCGCAATGGCTGGATGTGGAACAACGCCGCTTCGTGCCCGTGATTACCGACTTTACGCGCATCACGCAACCCATCGTGCGCTATCGCCTGGACGATATCCTGCTCGCGCGCGCCACGCCATGCCCGTGCGGCCGCGCCACGCGCGCCATCGACGGCATCGAAGGACGCTGCGACGACATGCTGTTGTTGCCATCCTTGCCATCGGCGCGCGGCGGCGAACCCGTCGCCGTGTTTGCCGACGTGCTGACGCGCGCGTTCGCGCAAGCCTTGCCGGCGGATGCCGATTACCGCCTGGTGCAGTCGGGCGATAGCTCGTTGCAGTTGCACGCGGCCCTGGACGATGCCGGCCTGGCCGCCCTGCGCGCGCACCTGGCAACGGTGCTGCGCGGGCTGGGCGTGGCCGTCGATGGCCTGGCCTGGACGACGAACGGCGAACTGCCGCCCTTTGACCCCACCATGAAACGGCGCCGCATCCGGCGCCTTGCAAGCGCATGAATCCCTCTTCCATGACTGTACGCAGCCGCCTGCTGCACCTGCTGGCCGGCTGGGGCAGTGTCGGCCTCGTGTATTTTTCCAGCGACTTGCTGCAAGGGCAGGGCGTGCTGCTGCCCGAGACGGCCATCGACCGCGCCATTCCCTACAGCGATGCCGCCATCTGGCTGTACCTGTCGTTTTTCATCCTGATCCCATATGCCTACCTGGCGGCCGATGCGGCGCGCGTGCGCTGGCTGGCGCGCGCCATGGCGCTCTCCGCGCTGGCTTGCGGCGTGGTCTTCCTGCTGTACCCGAGCACCCTCGCGTATCCGCCCGTGGGTGACGGTAATGCCTGGAGCACGCAGGCGCTGCGCATGCTGCAGGCGGCGGATTCCACGCAAAACTGCCTACCCTCGCTGCACGGCGCCCTGACATTGCTGTGCGTGTGGGCCTTGTGCGACAAACGCCACCTGGCGCGCTCCGCGTTGGCCCTGCTGCTGGGGATCAGCATCTGCTACGCCATCATCGCGCTGCGCCGGCATGTGAGTATCGACCTGGCCGCCGGCCTGGCTGTGGGCGTGGCGGGCGGCATGCTGGCGAAAATGCAGGTATTCTGGGCAGCCCGCCGCGCCATTTCCACTGAAACCGCATCATGATGAATCCCTTTGCCCTCTCTTTCCTTGTCATGCTGGTCTTCGTGCTGGCCGAACTGCTGATCCTGAAATGGGTGCGCAAGACACCGGTGCCGTGGAAAGATGTCATTTTCAACCTCAATTCCGGGCACATTTTGATGTGGGTCTTCCGCGGCGTGGAAGTGGCGGCCTTCGCCCTGCTGCTGCGCCATGTGAACCTGCACATCGTCGACCAGTGGCCGGTGGCCGCGCAATGGGTCTTCGCTTTTTTTGCCTGGGACCTGTGTTTTTACTGGATGCACCGGCTGCACCATAAAATCCCTTTGCTGTGGGCCGTGCACGTGGTGCACCACCAGGGCGAACATTTCAACCTGTCGCTGGGCGTGCGCAATTCCTGGTATTCCTCGCTGACGAATTTCCCCTTCATCGCCGTGCTGGCCGTGCTGGGCGTGCCGCTGGAAATCTTCCTCGTCGTCTCGTCCCTGCATTACACGGTGCAGTTCTACAACCACAATGCGCTGGTGAACAAGTCCGGCATCCTCGACAAGTTCATGGTCACGCCCTCGCACCACCGCGTGCATCATGGCACGGACAAGCGCTACATCAACCGCAATTTCGGCGGTACCCTGCTGGTCTGGGACAGGCTGTTCGGCAGCTTCCAGCCCGAACTCGACGGCGTGGAAATGCGCTATGGCGTGAAGGGCATGACGCCCACGCACAACCCCCTGTTGGCCAGCAACGGCAAACTGTTCAAATGGCTGCGCGTGCGCTTTCCCCACTGGCAGTCGCGCGGCACTTTCGAGGTGCCCGAACTGTTCATCGGCAGCGGTGGCGTGATTTTGTTTGGCCTGGTGATTTATTACGTCAACCACGAGGCGGCGCTGTCCGGCGCACAGCAGGCGATCCTGTTCGCGCTGATCTTTGCCGGCACGCTGGCGCTGGGCGGCCTGTCGGATGCGCGCCGCTGGGGCGCCATCGCCTGGGTCACCATCGCCGTGGCCATGCCGCTGCTGTTCCTGGGCTGGTATGGCGCGCGCGACGCCTGGGGCATGGTCTTCCTGGCCGCGCTGCTGGCGCATGGCCTCGACGGCGCGCGCCGCCTGTGGTGGCCGGCAGCGGTGGGGACGCGCGCGTGACGCCTGTGCCTTCCTTGCCGCCGCTGCGCTTCCAGCCCGCGCGCGACTCCGCCTTCCGCCGCGAACTGCGCGCACGCGCCGATGCGTATCTGGCGGACGAAGGAAAACACCGCTTTGGCGACTGGCGCATGCATGCGAAAGCCGTCTTCCTGGCCGTGCTGACGGTATTGCTGTATGTGCTGGCCTTGAACGCCGACAGCACACTGGCCTTTGTCGGCAGCTATGTCGCTTGCCTGGTCACGGCCATGGCGCTGGCCATGAATGCCCTGCACGACGCGGCCCACAGCGCCGTTTTCCGCCAGGGACGCCTGAACCGCATCCTGATCCGCCTGGTGGGCTTGCCCGTGGGCGTGGACACGGATTTCTGGACCATCCGCCACGTGCATTTTCATCATACGTATGCCAACGTGGAAGGCTATGACCTCGACACGGAACCGAACCCGTTCCTGCGCCAGACGCCGTACCAAAGCTGGTCACCCCAGTACCGCTATCAATACCTGTACTGGCCCGTGGTGGCGGCCCTGTCGCTGCCTTACCTGAATTGGTATGGCGATTGGCTGGACCGCTTCGGCAAGACGCCCGTGGCGGCGCACAGCCGTTTGCAGGGCTGGCGTGGCTGGCTGTCTTTCCTGGGCTGGAAACTAGGTCACGTGGCGCTCGTCCTGGCGCTGCCCATGTGGGTGCTGCAGCAGCACGGCATAGTCTGGGGCATGGTGCTGGGCGCGTATTTCGTGGGCCAGATGATCGCCTCGTGTGCGCTGGTGGCGCTGATCCTCGGCACGCACTGGGCCGAAGTGGAGTTTTTCCAGCCGGGGGCCGATGGCACCCTGCCGCATGACTGGTACCAGCACACGTTTTACACGGCTTGCGACTGGACGCCGCAACCGCGCCGCCTGCGCTGGCTTGGCTACTGGCTCGGCGGCTTGAATCTGCATCTGACGCACCATTTGTTCCCCACCTGGAACCACCGCCATTACCCGGCGCTGGCGCGCATCGTGTCTGAACTGGCGCCGCGTCACGGCCTCGTGTACCGGGAACTCGGTTATGCTCAGCTGCACGCCTCGCAGCAGCAGTTCCTGCGCGCCATGGGCCGGCCACCGGCCCGCACCTGACGAATCGTGCTTGACTCGGTTTCTGTTTCATCTTACATTTCTGTAGTGACAGAAATTAGAGAAAATCATGGAACTGAGTCCGACCACGCAAAAGTACATTCTCCATTGGGGGGAAATGGGCACCCGCTGGGGCGTCAACCGCACGGTGGCGCAGATCCACGCGCTGCTATTCCTGGCAAATGCACCGCTGACGGCGGAAGACATCGCGGCCAGCCTGAACGTGGCCCGCTCGAATGTCAGCAACAGCCTGAAGGAATTGCAAAGCTGGGGCTTGGCGCGCATCACGCACGTGATGGGGGACCGGCGCGACCACTTCGTCGCCTTGCAGGATGTGTGGGAAATCTTCCGGGTCATTATGGAAGAGCGCAAGCGGCGCGAGATCGACCCCACCCTGACAGTGCTGCGCGAATGCGCGATCGAGGGCGAGCACGATGCGGCAATTTCACCGGAAACGCTGGCGCGCATGGGCGAAGTGCTGGCCTTCCTGGAAATGCTCAGCAGCACCTACAGCGACTATAAAAACCTGCCGCCGGCGACCCTGCAGCGCATGCTCTCCATGGGCGGCAAGGTGGCCAAGTTCCTCAGCCCGGAAGAAAAACCAGGCAAGCGCGGAAAATCATGAGCGGCCCGTCCGAAGGCGAGTTGTTCAAGAAGGTGATGGGGGAGCAGTGGCTCACCCTGCACGCGGACATCCGCCGCCGCTTCGAGAAAAATCCCGCGCTTGGCCAGCCCCTGTACTACCGGGGTGAACTCAGTGAACTCACCAGTTCGCGCCTGGGCAAGGTACTGGGTTGGCTGACGCGCCCTTTCATCGATGGCGCCCTGATCCCGTATGACGACGCGGATTTTCCCGTGGATATCGAAGTCTATTCGCGCCCTGGCTGCCCCTTCATCTTCAAGCAGCGTACCTACCGCCTGCACGGGCGCGCACCGATCCGCTTCACCTCCTACATGGCGGAAAGCGCGCAGGGCGAAGTGCTCGAATACGTCGGCATGGGCCTGGGCATGAAGCTGGTGCTGCACGTCGAGGATGGCAACCTGCACTTCACCAGCGACGGCTATTTTTGGGATCTTTTCGGCTGGCGCCTGCCGCTGCCGGGCGTGCTCACTCCCGGCAAGACCTATCTGTGCCACCGCAACGACACGCCGCAGCAGTTCAATATCCGCATCGAGATCCGCCACGCCCTATTCGGCACCACGTTCACCCAGGTCGGCGTGTTCCGCGAAAGCGCGGCGCCTGCCCTTCACAAGGACAAACCATGAATACGCATTTGTTGGCCCTGCAACTGATGGCGGCGCAAGGCTGCCTGGGCGCCTTCGACACCATCTACCACCATGAAATCACGGAGGCGTTGCCGCAAAAGGCCTCGGCGCGGTTAGAGCTGACCATCCATGCCACGCGTGCGCTGATCTACAGCCTGCTGTTCGTCGGCCTGGCCGCCTGGGAATGGCATGGCGCCTGGGCCTGGGTGCTGGTCATCGTGTTTGGCGTGGAAATCGTGCTGACCCTGTGGGATTTCGTGGTGGAAGACCAGACCCGCCTCTTGCCCGCCACCGAGCGGGTCACGCACACGGTGCTGGCGATCAACGCGGGCGCCTTCATCGCGCTGCTGGCCCTGAACAGCAGCGAGTGGGCGAACCTGCCGACGGCCCTCGTGTGGCAGCCGTATGGCTGGCTCAGCGTCTTCCTCGCCCTGTGCGGCGTGGGCGTGGGCCTGTCCGGCCTGCGCGACGCGTACGCCGTGTGGCAACTCGGCCGGCGCAAGGTGCAGGAGAAGGCCGAGCAAGAGGAGCACCTGAGCTTTGCCGCCACGCCGCAAACCGTGCTGGTGACGGGTGCCACGGGTTTCATCGGCCAGCAACTGGTGGCCGCCTTGCTGGCCGACGGCCACGCGGTGACGGTGCTGACGCGCCAGCCCAAGCAGGCCGCATGGACGTTCGACGGCCAGGTGCGCTGCATCGCGGCGCTGGACGAATTGTCGGCTGCGCAGCACATCGACATGGTGGTCAACCTGGCCGGCGCGCGCATCGTCGGGCATCGCTGGACGGACGCGCGCAAGGCCGCCCTGCGCCGCAGCCGCGTCGCGCTGACGCAGGAACTGGTGGCGTGGATCGCCCGCGCGCAGCACAAGCCGCGCGTGCTGCTGTCGGCGTCGGCCATCGGCTATTACGGCGTGCAGCCGCAGGGCGACGCGACTGAATTGGCTGAAGACAGCGCGCCGCAAGCCATCTTCATGTCGCAGCTGTGCCAGGAATGGGAAGCGGCCGCGCGCCAGGCGGAGTGCTATGGCGTGCAAGTGGGCTGCATGCGCTTTGGCCTCGTGTTTGGCCACCAAGGTTCGCTGCCGCAGATGCTCTTGCCGATACGCTTCGGTGTGGGCGGCCCGCTGGGCAGCGGCAAGCAGTGGGTCACGTGGGTGCATGTGCGCGACGTCATCCGCGGCATCGCCCATTTGGCGCGCCGCAGCGAAGAACAGGCAGTCAGCGGCGCATACAACTTCTGCGCGCCGGAAGCCATCGAGCAGCGCCGCTTCGCCCAGGTGGCGGGCGCGGTGCTGCACCGTCCCAGCTTCATGCCCACCCCGGCCTTCGTCATGCGCGCCTTGCTGGGCGAGCAAGCGGACTTGCTGGTGGAAGGCCAAAGGGTCGTCCCGCGCCGCTTGCTTGCCGAGGGATTTGCTTTCCGCCATCCGCAGCTGGAAGGCGCGCTGCGCAGCCTGTAGCCTGGCGTAGAATGGGGCATTGGAGATGCTTTGGAGCACAATCTATGCCCCGCTTCAGCCATACGATAGACAGCCATACCTATGCTTTCGCCAGCCTGAAAGAGCTGCTGGCGAAGGCTACGCCGCCCCGTTCGGGCGATGTGCTGGCCGGCGTGGCGGCCGCCAGCGCGCGGGAACGGGTGGCGGCGCAGCTGGCGCTGGCGGACGTGCCGCTGTCGCTGTTCCTCAACGAGGCGCTGGTGCCGTACGAAGACGACGAAGTCACGCGCCTGATCATCGATAGCCACGAGCGCGCCGCCTTCGCACCGATCTCTCACCTGTGCGTGGGCGATTTCCGCGACTGGCTGCTCGATGACGCGGCGGATACGCAAACGCTGGCGCGCGTCGCCGCCGGCATCACGCCGGAAATGGCGGCGGGCGTCTCGAAACTGATGCGCTTGCAGGACCTGGCGCTGGTGGCCCGCAAGTGCCGTGTGGTCACGTCTTTCCGCAATACCCTGGGCTTGGAGAGCCGTTTGTCCACGCGGCTGCAGCCGAACCACCCGACGGACGACGCCACCGGCATCGCCGCCTCCATCCTCGATGGGCTGATGCTGGGCAGCGGCGACGCCGTGATCGGCATCAATCCCGCCACTGACAATGTGGCGCAGGTGGTCTCGCTGCTGCAACTGCTCGACGCTGTCATTGACCAGTATCAAATACCCACCCAGTCTTGCGTGCTCACGCACATCACCAATACCCTCGAAGCGATACGCCGCGGCGCGCCCGTCGACCTGGTATTCCAGTCGGTGGCGGGCACGCAGGCGGCCAACCGCAGCTTTGGCATCGACTTGTCGTTACTGGCCGAGGGGCAGGCGGCGGCCCTGTCGCTGGGGCGCGGCACGGTGGGCAACCATGTCATGTATTTCGAGACGGGGCAGGGCAGCGCCCTGTCGGCCGGCGCGCACCACGGCATGGACCAGCAAACGTGCGAGGCGCGCGCGTATGCGGTGGCGCGCGCGTATCAACCGCTGCTGGTCAATTCGGTGGTGGGTTTCATTGGCCCCGAATACCTGTACGACGGCAAGCAGATCATGCGCGCGGGGTTGGAAGACCATTTCTGCGCCAAGCTGCTGGGATTGCCCATGGGCTGCGACGTGTGCTACACCAACCATGCGGAAGCGGACCAGGACGACATGGATGCCTTGCTGACTATGCTGGGCGTGGCCGGCTGCAATTTCATCATGGGCGTGCCGGGCGCGGACGACATCATGCTGGGCTACCAGAGCACCTCGTTCCACGACGCCCTGTATGCGCGCCGCGTGCTTGGCCTGCGTCCTGCGCCCGAATTCGAGGCCTGGCTGGCGCGCATGCAGATCACGGATGCGCAGGGTCGCTTTCGCACGGCGCTGGCACCGGCCTTCCAGGCCGCCCTGCTACGCCTGGACGCCTAGGGAGAACGCATGGACGAAACCAGGTCGTGGCAAACCCTGCGCGCGCATACGTCGGCGCGCATCGCGCTGGGACGCCGCGGTGTCAGCGTGCCGACCAGTGGGCAGTTGGCGTTCCAGCTGGCCCACGCGCAGGCGCGCGACGCGGTGCACCTGGCGCTCGATGGCGAGGCCCTGGCACGCGTATTGGCCGCGCAAGGGCAAGCCAGCGTGCAGCTGCACAGCGCCGCCGCCACGCGCGCCGAATATCTGCAACGTCCCGACCGGGGGCGCCGGCTCGACGACGCTTCGCGCGCGCGCCTGGAGGCCGGTGCGACGGGAGTGGACCTGGCGCTGGTGGCGGCTGACGGCCTGTCGGCGCTGGCCGTGCAGCGCCACGCGGCGCCGTTCCTGGCTGCCTTGCGCGAACGGCTGGCGCTGGAAGCATGGACGCTGTCGCCGCTGCATATCGTGGCGCAGGGGCGGGTGGCTATCGGCGACGAGGTGGGGCAATTGCTGCAAGCGAAAGCTGTGCTGGTGCTGATCGGCGAGCGGCCAGGTTTGAGTTCCCCGGACAGCCTTGGCCTGTATCTGACATGGGCGCCCAGGGTGGGGCTGCTGGACGAGCGCCGCAACTGCATCTCGAATGTGCGCCCCGAAGGCCTGGCGTATGCGCCGGCGGCGTACCGGCTGCATTATTTGCTGTCGCAGGCATTTACCCGGCAGCTGTCGGGCGTGGCATTGAAGGATGAAACGGTGGCGCAAGGCGCGGCCCTGGCGGGCGCGCGCAACTTCCTGCTGGAGTGAGTCGCGGCGATCAGATGTCGCGGATTTCGTCCAGCGGCCAGCGCGGGCGCACATTGAACGAATAATCGTGCTTGGCAGCGTTCGGGTTGATTTGCAGGCGCATGGCGCCGGCAAAGGCGATCATGGCGCCGTTATCGGTACAGAATTCCAGCTCCGGGTAATACACCTTGAAACGCTTCTTGGCGGCCGCCGCGTTGAGCGAGGCACGCAGTTGCGCGTTGGCGCCCACGCCGCCGGCGATCACCAGGCGCTTCAAGCCCGTGTGCTTGAGGGCCGCCACGCATTTGGCCGTCAGCACGTCGACGATGGCGTCGACGAAGCCGCGCGCGATATTCGCCTTGTCCTGTTCGCAGATGTTGGCGATGACTTTTTCTTCATGGTTCTTCACCACCGTCAGCACGGCCGTCTTCAGCCCAGAGAAACTGAAATTGAAATCCTTCGAATGCAGCATCGGGCGTGGCAGCTTATACGCCAGCGGGTCGCCGAATTCGGCCAGGCGCGAAATGGCGGGGCCGCCCGGATAACCGAGGCCCAGCAGCTTGGCCGACTTGTCGAACGCCTCGCCGGCCGCATCATCGAGCGTTTCGCCCAGCATCGTGTACTGTCCCACGCCATCGACGCGCATCAACTGCGTATGGCCGCCCGACACCAGCAGGGCGATGAAGGGGAACTCCGGCGGCTCCGACGCCAGCAGTGGCGACAGCAGATGGCCTTCCAGGTGGTGGATGCCCAGCACCGGCTTGTTGATGGCCAGGCCCAGGCTGCAGGCGACGGAAGAACCCACCAACAGCGCGCCGGCGAGGCCCGGACCTTGCGTGTAGGCGATGGCGTCGATTTCGGACAGGGTGATGCCGGCCTTGGCCAGCGTCTCTTCCAGCAGCGGGATGGCGCGGCGGATATGGTCGCGCGACGCCAGTTCCGGCACCACGCCGCCATATTGCTCGTGCATGGCCACTTGCGAATAGAGGGCGTGCGACAGCAGGCCGCGTTGCGTGTCGTACAAGGCCAGGCCGGTTTCGTCACAGGAGGATTCGACGCCAAGAACAATCATGAAGGTGCTAAATAGGGAGGAGTAATCCGCCATTGTAAAGGAAAGCCGGGCAGTCCACCGTGCGGCCGGCGCACCATTTCGGCGGCAGTGTGCACTTGCGCAGTGCGCCGCAACGGCATTTTGCTTTGTATTAGGCCCTTCTTACGCCTGTGCCGGCACTGGCACCGCTCTTGCTTAGGCAAGCGTGTGCCTTTTTCAAGGAGCTTGCGATGCCAGAACAATGGAAAATGATTTGCCGCCTGAAGGATATGCCGCTGGCGGGCGCGCGCATGGTGCCGCGGGGACTGGCGTGGCAGGACTTGCCGGGCGTGGCGCTGTTCCGCGCGTTGGATGACACGGTGTACGCGCTGCTCGACACGGTGCCTTGCCTGGGCGGCCCGCTGGCGCATGGGGTGCTGATGCAGAAAAACTTGATGGGGCCGAAGAATAGCTGGATCATCGAGCTCGATTCGGGCCGCCTGGTGGCACCCGTGCAGGGCATGGCGCGCCTGTACGCCGTGCGCATCATGGACGGGCGCATCTACCTGGACGTCAATGAACTCAATATCCCGGCCAGCAAGGCCGAACAGGCGCTGGCGGGATCGTTCGCCGTGCTGCCGCATGTGCTGATGGCGTAATGAAGGGAAAAGCAAAAACGGCGCACAGGGCGCCGTTTTTCGTCTCCGCGAGAGGCTTATGCCGGGCGGTTCAATAAATGCGCATGCGCGTCGCGCAGCATGGTGGCCGTCGTGTCCCAGTCGATGCAGCCGTCGGTGACGGAGCAGCCGTAGGTCAGTTGCGACAGGTCTTGCGGTATCTTCTGGTTGCCACCGACGATGTTCGATTCGATCATCACGCCCACCAGCGAGCCGTTGCCCTGGCGGATCTGGTTGACCACGTCGGCCATCACCAGCGGCTGCAGTTCCGGCTTTTTATAGCTGTTCGCGTGCGAGCAGTCGACCACCAGGTTGGCGGGCAGCTTGGCCTTGGCCAGCGCCTGTTCGGCGATGGCGATCGAGACCGAATCGTAGTTCGGGCGTCCGTCGCCGCCGCGCAGCACCACGTGGCCATACGCGTTGCCGCGCGTGCGCACGATGGCGACATTACCTTCGGCGTTAATGCCCAGGAAGGAGTGCGGGTGCGCCGACGACAAGATCGCGTTCACCGCAATGCTGATGTCGCCATCGGTGCCGTTCTTGAAGCCCACCGGCGTCGACAGGCCGGACGACATTTCGCGGTGCGTCTGCGATTCGGTGGTGCGCGCGCCGATGGCCGTCCAGGCGATCAGGTCGCCCAGGTACTGTGGCGAGATCGGGTCCAGCGCTTCAGTGGCGGTGGGCAGGCCCAGTTCGCACACGTCGAGCAGGAACTGGCGCGCCTTTTCCATGCCTTCGTTGACCTTGAAGGAATCGTCCATGTACGGGTCGTTGATGTACCCCTTCCAGCCCGTGGTGGTACGCGGCTTTTCGAAATACACGCGCATCACCAGCAGCATCGTATCCTTGACTTCTTCTTGCAGCGCCTTCAGGCGGCGCGCGTAATCGAGGCCGGCAACGGGGTCGTGGATGGAGCACGGACCGACGACGACGAACAGGCGCTGGTCCTTGCGGTCGATGATGTTGCGCAGCGCTTCGCGGCCGCGGCTGACGGTGTCGAAGGCGCTCTCCGACAGCGGCAGCTTGGCGTGCAGTTCGGCCGGTGTTGGCATGGGCGCGAAGGAGGTGACGTTGATATTTTCGATGTCTGGCGTATTCATGATTCTGGCTCGGCTTTCGCTATTGCGTTCTTTAAGAGGCAATAGTGTAGCGGAAATGCGGCCTGGCGGCGGGGATGGGGCCAAAACGGGAATGCATGAGTTGTTTTATGGCAGGGCCGGTACGCCGCCGGGCCCCCTGGTTTGTGCGCGCAATGTGTGCGCTCAATGGCCGCCGGCCAGGCTGGCGCCAAAGGTGTAGCGGGCGATGCGCTGGTAGGTGCCGGCCAGCTCAGGCGGTCGTGGCAGGCCGGGATGGCGCCGCACATGCTCGAGGATGGCCATTTCGTGCTGGCGTATCTGCGCATCGAGGCAGGCAATTTGCTGGCGCAGTAATTGATGTAGCGCAATCTGGCCCGCATGAAAGTGGCTCTCCAGGCGCGCCACTTCTTGCTTGCGCAGCTGTTGCACGGTGTACAGGCGGCGCAGCCACAGCCGTAGTTCCACGTAGGCGGGCGAGGGCGGCGTCCAGGGCTCAGGGCGTGCCGCCGCGCAATAATGGGCCAGCACCACGGCGCTGCGTGCCGCATCCTCGGGCAAGCCCTGGTCGCGGATATATTCTTGCAGCTGCGTGGGCTGGGCATCGCAGACCAGCATGCCCATCTCGGCCAGCACGCGGGCTGCGACCTCGCTGTGTGGTGCGTCCAGGCGCAAGCAGACGCGCAAGCCCATGATGGTGATGTCGTTCCTTTGCAGCCAGCTGCGCAGCCAGCGGTAGCCGGCAACGTCGTTTTCCAGCACCTTGCACAGTACTTCGCCGCCCGAGAGCAGCACGGCTTTCAGCCGCAGCTTGCTCGTTTCGATGCCGACGAAGGCGCTTTCCTGTTTGATCGCATATTCCATGATGAGTTCTCCTGTGCAGTCTTATACGGAGTGGCGGCGCGTTTGGATGCAGTCGTGCTGCACATTCATCAAAGAAATATGTTGAGAGACTGTTGCATTGGCACCTATGCCGTCCATCAGCCCGTCTGCACGGGGAAAAATCCGTGTAAGCTGGCGCCATGACGACTGTTTCCATCCCCCATACCGATGTGGCCGGTGAGCCATTTCCCGCTGCACGTTTCATCAAAGAAATAGGACGCGGCAAGAACGGCGCGCGCAGCATGACGCGCGACGACGCTCGTGCCCTGTACCGCGCCATGCTCGAGGGCCGCGTGTCGGACCTGGAACTGGGCGGCATTTTGTTATCCATGCGCATCAAGGGCGAGTCCGTGGACGAGATCGCCGGCTTCCTCGACGCGGCCGAAGCGTCGTTTGTCCCGCTGGCCGCGCCGGCCGGTGAATTTGCTCCGATTATCATTCCCAGCTACAACGGCGCGCGCAAGATGGCCAATCTGACGGCCTTGCTGGCGCTGCTGCTGGCGCGCGCGGGCGCGCCCGTGCTCGTGCATGGCGTCACCAGCGACCCGGGCCGCATCACCACGGCCGAAGTGCTGGCCGCGCTGGGCGTGCCGGCGTCGCCGGACCATGCGCAAGCCGAGGCCGCCATGGAGCGCGGGGAAGCGGCCTTCCTGCCCATAGCGTCACTGGCGCCGCGCCTGGCACACATGCTGTCGCTGCGGCGCGTGTTGGGCGTGCGCAATTCCACGCATACCTTGGTGAAAATCATGCAGCCGTTCGCCGGGCCCGCCCTGCGCCTTGTGTCGTACACGCATCCGGAATATCTGGAAATGCTCGGTGAGTATTTCCTGACTGCCTCTGATCCCGCGCGCGGCGACGCTTTCCTGATGCGCGGCACGGAAGGCGAGACGGTGGCCAACGCCAACAAGGCGCAGCAGATCGACTGGTTCCATGGCGCTGAGCGCACTGTGCTGGTGGAAAAGCAGGCGCTGGTGGCGGGTTTGTCGCAGTTGCCGCATTTGCCGGCCGAGCGCGATGCGGCCACCACTGCTGAATGGATCGCTGCCGTGCTGCGCGGCGAGGTGCCCGTGCCGCCGTCGATCGCCGAGCAGGTGGAGCAATGCCTGATGGCATCGCGGCAGATTGCAGCACGGCCGCGCTAGCCGCGTCGCCGCAGTTTACAATGGCGTCTTTGTAATCAGCGGTGACCGGAATTCTTATGGCAAAACAATTTGATGTGGCAGTGATCGGCGCGGGCGCGGCCGGCATGATGTGTGCGGCTGTTGCCGCCCAGCAAGGCAAGCGCGTGGTGTTGATCGATCACGCGGCCAAGCTGGCCGAAAAGATCCGCATCTCGGGTGGCGGACGGTGTAATTTCACCAATATTAACGCCACCCCGCAAAATTTCCTTTCGGAAAACCCGCACTTCTGCAAGAGCGCGCTGTCGCGCTACACGCCGCAGGATTTTCTTGCGCTGGTGAAGAAATATAGGATCGGCTACCACGAGAAGCACAAGGGCCAGCTGTTTTGCAACGAATCGGCCGAGCTGATCATCGACATGCTCAAGGACGAGTGCGCCGCTGGCGGCGTGCATTGGCGTATGCCGTGCAAGATCGACAATGTTGTCCAGCAAGATGATGGCGGCTTCGTGCTGCAGACGGACAGCGGCGACATCGAGACGGCCAGCATCGTCATCGCCACGGGCGGCTTGTCGATCCCGAAGATCGGCGCCACGGATTTTGCCTACCGCATCGCCAAACAATTCGATTTGATGATGGTCGAGCCGCGTCCGGCCCTGGTGCCGCTGACGTTCGATGCGGCCAGCTGGGCGCCATTCGCGGAACTGTCCGGCATCGCGCTGGAGGTGGATGTGGAAACGGGCAGCCTGAAAGGCCGCAAGGCAACAGGCGCGCGTTTCCGCGAAGATTTGCTGTTTACGCACCGCGGCCTGTCGGGCCCGGCGATCCTGCAGATTTCCAGCTACTGGCTGCCGGGCACGCCCATCGTCATCAATCTGTTGCCGGAAGTGGACGTGGCGCAAACCTTGATTGAAGGCAAGGGCACCTTGAAGAAGCAGCTGGGCAATATCGTCGCGCAATGGCTGCCGGAGCGCCTGGCCGACTGCCTGCTGGCCGTCAACGGCCTGGCGCCGGACGCGCGCATCGCCGACATGCCTGACGCCCAGCTGCGCAAGCTGGGGCTGGCCATCAATGCCTGGTCCATCGTGCCGAACGGCTCCGAAGGCTACCGCAAGGCGGAAGTGACGCGCGGCGGCATCGATACGCGCGAGCTGTCGCAGCAGACCATGATGGCCAATAAAGTGCCGGGTCTGTACTTCATCGGCGAAGCGGTCGACGTGACGGGCTGGCTGGGCGGCTACAACTTCCAGTGGGCCTGGGCTTCCGGCGTGGCGGCAGGTATTGCCTTGCAGTAAGCAAGTCTGTAGGATGGGGTTCTGGCGCCCGGTGCGCCGACCCCGGTGCGTGGTTTACGCCACATTCCGGCAGCGACCGCAGGCTGCATGCCGCACGCAAGTGGGGAGGGTCTTCCCTTTTCGAATAAAAGCTGCTACCATCTATCTCTTCCTATACACCACCTCAACGGTTTGAATTTTACATGACCACTATTCGCCTTAAAGAAAACGAGCCGTTCGAAGTCGCAATGCGTCGCTTCAAACGCACCATCGAAAAAACGGGTCTGCTGACCGAATTGCGCGCACGCGAATTCTACGAAAAGCCAACAGCTGAGCGCAAGCGCAAGCTGGCAGCTGCTGTAAAGCGTCATTACAAACGCATCCGCAGCCAACAACTGCCGAAAAAATTATTCTAAGACTGTTCAGTCAGAACCAACCCGGGTAGTTCGGCGCATTGTTCGCCACGGGTTTTGTTTTGATTCGCCTGGAGTGATACTTCAGATGAGTCGCATACCCGCTCCGGTTCGCCGCAGCGGGTTTTCGCTTTTGTGGCCGCCTGCTTAGTTCGCGTACACGAGCATCGAACCCCACTTACCAACACGAGGATTGCCATGAGCTTGAAAAAACAAATTACCGAAGACATGAAAAACGCCATGCGCGCCAAGGAAGCGGGCAAGCTGGGCACGATTCGCCTGTTGCTGGCCGAAATCAAGCGCAAGGAAGTCGACGAGCGCATCGAATTGACGGATGCCCACGTGACGGCCATCGTGGAAAAGATGATCAAGCAGCGCAAGGATTCGATCACCCAGTTCGAAGCCGGTGGCCGTGCCGACCTGGCCGACATTGAAAAAGCCGAACTGGTGCACCTGGCGGGCTACATGCCTGCCGGCCTGTCGGACGAAGAAGTGGCGGCCGAAGTGGCTGCCGCCGTGGCCGCCTCGGGCGCCGCCGGTCCGCAAGACATGGGCAAGGTCATGGCTATCGTCAAGCCGAAGCTGGCGGGCCGCGCCGACATGACCGTGGTGTCCGCCCTGGTCAAGAAAGCCTTGACGCCGGCAGCGTAAGCATTCAATAGTAGCAAAGGCTGCCAGTCACCGCGCTGGCAGCCGCTCAATCGCCCACACGTTGACTTGGCTCAACCTCAGGCCACGTGCGGTAGTATAGTCTGACCTATAACAAGACCCGCCCTAGCCAGTGATACCTCAATCCTTCATTTCCGATTTGCTCAACCGCGTCGATATCGTCGATGTCGTGGGCCGCTATGTGCAACTGAAAAAAGGTGGCGCCAATTTCATGGGCCTGTGCCCGTTCCACAGTGAAAAATCGCCCAGCTTTACCGTCAGCCCCACCAAGCAGTTCTATCACTGCTTCGGCTGTGGCGCGCATGGCACCTCGATCGGCTTCCTGATCGAGTACTCGGGCATGGGCTTTGTCGATGCCGTCAAGGACTTGGCGCAGAACGTGGGCATGGTGGTGCCGGAAGCGGACGACAAGATCCCGCCGGCCCAGCGCGCACAGATCCAGGCGCAAAGCATGGCCTTGTCTGACGCCATGACGCAGGCCTGCGATTATTACCGGGGGCAATTGCGCCACGCGCCGGAAGCCATCGCCTACCTGAAGAACCGGGGCTTGACGGGCGAAGTGGCCGCTCGCTTCGGCATGGGTTTCGCACCGGGCGGCTGGGATAATCTGCGCTCCGTCTTCCCTGACTACGATGTGGTGGCCCTGGCCGAGGCTGGCCTGGTAATCGACAAGGTCGATGAAGAAGGCAACAACCGCAAGCGCTATGACCGTTTCCGCGAGCGCATCATGTTTCCGATCCGCAATACCAAGGGGCAGGTCATCGCCTTTGGCGGCCGCGTGCTCGACCATGGTGAGCCGAAATACCTGAACTCGCCGGAAACCCCCTTGTTTTCCAAGGGCTTCGAACTATATGGGCTGTTCGAGGCGCGCCAGGCCATCCGCGACGCCGGCTATGTGCTGGTGACGGAAGGTTACATGGACGTGGTGGCGCTGGCGCAAATGGGTTTCCCGCAGGCGGTAGCGACCCTGGGCACGGCATGCACACCCACCCATGTGCAAAAACTGCTGCGCCAGACCGATAACGTGATTTTCAGCTTCGACGGCGACAAGGCTGGTCGCCGCGCCGCCCGCCGCGCGCTGGAAGCGAGCCTGGCCCACGTGTCGGACAATAAAACCATCAAATTCCTGTTCTTGCCGTCGGAACACGATCCGGACAGCTATATCCGCGAATTCGGCACCGAAGGTTTTGAGCAGCAAGTGCATGAAGCCATGCCGCTGTCGCAATTTTTGCTGAAAGAAGTGTCGGGTGAGCATGATTTGTCCGAGCCGGAGGGGCGTGCCCGCGCGCAGTTCGACGCCAAGCCCCTGCTGCAGCTGATGGCGCCGTCGTCCTTGCGCTTGCAGATCGTGAGGGGACTGGCGCAGCTGACGCAGTCCACGCCGGCCGAGATCGAAGCCCTGTTCGAGCTGGCCAAGCCCGTTGCCGTAGCGCGTCGCGCGCCGCCGAAATCGGGCCGTCCCGTGCCCGTGGGTCTGGAATTGAAGATCATGCGCATGCTGGTGGCGCATCCGCCCCTGAGCATGCGTATCGACGAGGCTGCTCTGACCGCTTTCCAGCAGCTGGGACCGGACGCGGCCCATAGCCTGGGACAGCTGGTAGCCGTGGGTCAGGCGCTGGGCGAGCATGGCAGTTTTGCTGCGCTG
Source organism: Janthinobacterium sp. DSP2-3-3 (assembly GCF_049897325.1). NCBI lineage: Bacteria > Pseudomonadati > Pseudomonadota > Betaproteobacteria > Burkholderiales > Oxalobacteraceae > Janthinobacterium > Janthinobacterium sp. DSP2-3-3. The sequence continues at coordinate 478,780 of NZ_JAFCWA010000004.1, forward strand.
GCGCAGCAATTGAAGGAGCTGGGCAGCGAATACGACGAGATCATCGGCGAGATCGCGGCCGGCACGGAGTCCGATTACGACAGTGAATTGTCATGGCTGGTCAGCACCATCCGCGAGATCAAATTGAATGCCTTGAAGGCGGAATTGCAGCAATTGTTTGCGTCGGGTTTGCCATCCGAGAAAATTGGTGTACGCTACCGCGAAATCATGCAGGAGCAAGGCGAGTTGGAGCGCGAACGCGATGCCGAGTTGGTGAATCGCTAAGCTTGCTCTGGGGGTATGGCACGCACTGGAAAAACATTTTTCGCGTGCTATAATTAAATGCTAAGTATTGTGTGCTTTGGCAAGCTAGTTCTGTTTCGTAAATAGTATTTGTTTTCAGTAAGTTAGGCTCTTGATCGGCGCGGTGGATCGTGTCGGCAGCCAGGGCCAACTGGCGTTTGCGGCGTTGCGGGCAAGGCTCGCAGACGCTGGCAAGCCGCGCCAGGCTCTCGCTCCCAACGCGGTCGATGCAGAAATTTCTGCCGAGGCGGCTGGCAACAGCTGGTGGACAGGAATTGCTGCGCTTCCCGCGGATCGTGGCCGATGAGGTGTAAGTAACGTAACAGTGTCGAATTTGCGTTGTCGGCAGGTTCGAAGATGGTGGTTCCCGCAGGTAGACAGGGAACTGGCAGCAAACTTTATCCTAATCCACCGTAAAGCAAGTCGTTGTGTAATCGAAAGCGCCTGTGCCAATCAAGAAACCCGAATCCAAAGCGGCTGTAAAGCCCACTAAAGTTACCACGAAAGCCGAAAAAGCGCTTGACCGGCCAGAAGCGCGTGTGACCAGCGCGCCCGTGGTCAGCCAGACCACCGACGCTGCCACCCTGGCAGCCATCGATACGTCCGGCTATGTCTTGCCGTCGGTAAAAGTGCCAGGCCGCCGCGGCCGCAAGCCAAAAGAGTTCCAGCCAGAAAATGATGAAGTCGCCGCCCTGAACGCCGTCGAGCGGGCCGAACTGAAGGCCGTCGACAAGGCCAAGGCCAAGGATCGCAAGGCGAAGGAGCGTGCGCTGCTGAAAGACGCCTTCTCGTCCGACACGGAAGCGAGCGAGGAAGAACTCGAGCGCCGGCGCCAGAAACTCAAGACCCTGATCAAGTTCGGCAAGGAGCGCGGTTTCCTGACCTACGCGGAAATCAACGATCACTTGCCTGAAAACATCGTCGATCCGGAAGCCATCGAAGGCATCATCGGTACCTTCAATGATATGGGCATCGCCGTCTACGAACACGCGCCCGATGCCGAAACGTTGTTGCTGTCCGATAACGTTGCCGTTGTCACCAGCGATGACGAGGCGGAAGCAGCGGCCGAGGCCGCATTATCGACCGTCGATTCCGATTTCGGCCGCACCACCGACCCCGTGCGCATGTATATGCGCGAGATGGGCTCGGTCGAGTTGCTGACGCGCGAAGGCGAGATCGAGATTGCCAAGCGCATCGAAGATGGCTTGAAAGACATGATTCAGGCCATTTCCGCCTGCCCCGTGACGATCGCCGAGATTATCGCCGCCGCCGACCGCATCGCCAACGAAGAGATCAAGATCGACGAAATTGTCGACGGCCTCGTCGATGAAAGCGAACCGGTCGCCGCCGCTCCTGTCGTTGCCGCTCCCGTCGAAGAAGACGAGGAAGAAGGCGAAGCGGAAGAAGAGGAAGTCGAAGAAGAGGAAGAGGCGAACGCTTCCGGCGCGGCCGGTTTCTCGGCCGAGCAGCTGGAAACTTTGAAGCGTACGGCGCTGGAAAAATTTGCCGTCATTTCGCAGCAGTTTGACAAGATGCGCCGCGCTTTCGAGAAAGACGGCTACAACTCCAAGCCCTACGCCAAGGCGCAGGAAGCCATTTCGCAAGAGTTGCTGGGCATCCGCTTCACGGCCAAGGTGGTGGAAAAGCTGTGCGACACCCTGCGCGGTCAGGTCGATGAAGTGCGCCATATCGAGAAGCAGATTCTCGACGTGGCCGTGAACCGCTGCGGCATGCCGCGCGCCCACTTCATCAAGGTCTTCCCGGGCAATGAAACAAACCTCGACTGGGTCGATGGCGAAGTCAACGCAGGACACGCCTACAGCGCCATCCTGGGCCGCAACATTCCGACCGTCAAGGAACTACAGCAGCGCCTGATCGACCTGCAGGCGCGCGTCGTGCTGCCGCTGCCGGACTTGCGCAACATCAACCGCCAGATGGCGGCCGGTGAAATGAAGGCGCGCAAGGCCAAGCGCGAAATGACGGAGGCCAACTTGCGTCTGGTCATTTCGATCGCCAAGAAATACACGAACCGTGGCTTGCAATTCCTAGACCTGATCCAGGAAGGCAATATCGGCCTGATGAAGGCCGTCGACAAGTTCGAGTACCGCCGCGGTTACAAGTTCTCGACCTATGCGACCTGGTGGATCCGCCAGGCCATCACGCGCTCGATCGCCGACCAGGCGCGCACGATCCGTATTCCCGTGCACATGATCGAGACGATCAACAAGATGAACCGGATTTCCCGCCAGATACTGCAGGAAACGGGCGCGGAACCCGACCCGGCCACCCTGGCGATCAAGATGGAAATGCCCGAGGACAAGATCCGCAAGATCATGAAAATCGCCAAGGAACCGATCTCGATGGAAACGCCGATCGGCGACGACGACGATTCCCATCTAGGCGACTTCATCGAGGACAACAACACCCTGGCGCCGGCCGACGCGGCGCTGCACGCGTCCATGCGTGGCGTGGTCAAGGACGTGCTCGACTCCTTGACGCCACGCGAAGCGAAAGTACTGCGCATGCGTTTTGGTATCGAGATGTCCACCGACCATACGCTGGAAGAAGTGGGCAAGCAATTTGACGTGACGCGCGAGCGCATCCGCCAGATCGAAGCCAAGGCGCTGCGCAAGTTGCGCCATCCATCGCGCTCCGACAAGCTGAAAAGCTTCTTGGAAGGCAACTAGAAGCCAATAGGGCTTGACGTGCGCCCCTGATACCCCTATCCTCGCGTGTCCGTTTCCAAAACGGCCGCGCGAGGCGGGTTTCAACAACGCCGCCACGCCGCAGTCCCCGGGCCTCTAGCTCATGCTTGGTTAGAGCAGCGGACTCATAATCCGTTGGTGCCGTGTTCGACTCACGGGAGGCCCACCATTTTTACGTAGCTGCTCATGGGCCGCTATGATCCGCACTACCTCGTCTGCAGGGACGCCCGACTCTTCGATGATCTTTATGGTCGTATGGAAGTCGGGCACTCTCTCGCCATTCACATAGCGATCCAGTGTCTTCTGCGGCACCCCCCACGCCTTCGCTACAGGCAGCACTTTCCTACCTTGCAACGCTCTTGCTATCAATTCCTGATATTCCATAGTATTTTCTCATTGGCAATTAGTCCAAATGGACATTAATATCGCACTTAGCTAGTCCGAACGGACATTTTTATTTGTCCGATTGGACGAAGTAAACGATAGCACATCTAGGTTGAATGTAAACCGCTCAGTCTCCGGCCCACGGGCCGCCTGTTTGCCCACTGGTACGCCTTGGGAGGTTTTTTTGGTTGTCGATCTGTGCAAAGCGAAAAGTGTTTGACGGTAGTCGTATCAAAAAGTGTGCATGTTGATTAATAGGCGTTCGATATCGCTTCGTATTTTTTCTGCTGTAGGGATGCTCGGGTAGCGAATCGTATGGTATCCGGCTTGTTTGAGCATGGTGTCACGCTCATGGTCGTTCTGTTCGCGGCCTATGTGGCTGCGGTCGTCAAGCTCGATTACTGCGATGACGTTCATGTGGTTGCTGCATAAAACGAAGTCGATCACCTTGCGATTGAATCGATTTCGGGATTGCCAGCCATCTGCGGTGATGAGAGCGGAAAACGCTACTTGTGTTAGCACGATGCATTCAGGCAGTGCAGTTGTTAAGAGTGCGAACATTTGTTGCTCACGGCTTGTAAGTATTGGCCTTCGTTTTATCTGTAGTGACTCCGATGATTTGGCTACAACAAGCCTAAAGATCCCCGGATTAAAAAGCTTCGGAAATATTAGTGCAATTAGTGCCACGGAAAGTAACAACAAAAGTGTGTTCATAAAATTACCATTAGTTCTGGATGGCAATAAACATATCACAGTCGTACTTAATCGCTCTAGCGGGCGACTCACTCTGAGGTGTACTGTCAATAGCGGACACTCTTGTTTCAAGCCGCCTGTGGTTGTTTGCTGAATTTTTCAGCAAACAACGCGGGCGGAACATTGCCGAGGCGCGAGTGGCGCCGCTGGCGGT